>NZ_VXCX01000042.1:0-201 GCF_052850745.1 Pseudomonas sp. 1121_17 | reverse complement strand
CAACCCGCCTCAGGTTGGCAGCACGACCACCCTGACCGTCAATGTTGGTGGCACAAACTACACCGTTGATATCGATGCTTCCGGCAAAGGTACTCTCCAGGTCCCGAACACCAACGTTGAAGATGTCTACAAAGACGGCAGTGAAGTCACTGCGACTGTCACTGCGGTCAACGGCGGTAACTTCGAAGCCGTTGATCTGAC
>NZ_VXCX01000041.1:0-216 GCF_052850745.1 Pseudomonas sp. 1121_17 | reverse complement strand
CTCAGCTGGAAGTTGAAGGTGAGGTTTGCATCACCCTCCTTCGCTGCTTCAGCAGTGACCGCCACGGTGGTGGTGTCGATGGTGTCTTCGACAGCAACGGTGGTAGTCGCGCCAGTCAGATCGACCGCTTCGAAGTTACCGCCGTTGACCGCAGTGACAGTCGCGGTGACTTCGCTACCGTCTTTGTAGACGTCTTCAACGTTGGTGTTCGGGACC
>NZ_VXCX01000040.1:0-242 GCF_052850745.1 Pseudomonas sp. 1121_17 | reverse complement strand
AAAAAGGCAGTTGACAGCAGGTTGTAACGCTGTAGAATTCGCCTCCCGCTACGAGAGATCGCAAGCGAGTCAAGTGTTTGAAGTTGAACGAGTTTCTCGCAAAATACTTCGAAATAAACGCTTGACAGACACAGAGGAAAGCGTAGAATGCGCGCCTCGGTTGAGACGAAACGCTCAGCCAACCGCTCTTTAACAAATTGAATCAAGCAATTCGTGTGGGTGCTTGTGAGTACGGTTTGATA
>NZ_VXCX01000004.1:0-386773 GCF_052850745.1 Pseudomonas sp. 1121_17 | reverse complement strand
AAAGCCAGGCGGGTGGAGCTTTCCGCGGTTAGGAATGAGGGGGTGGACCTCACCATGTGCCGCTTGCAACAGGGAGAAACAGTTGACCGGCGGTCGGAACAGCCCGCCGCTGCTTGATCCCTGTCAAAATCGGCCTTATGTATAGGATCAGACGCATGCGTAATGCAGGACATAGGACTATGATCTGTATGAAACATCGAATGATCGATTTGCCGTGAGGCTGACCCGTGAAGGGGGCACTATGAAAACACCACTGTTCAACTGGCTCCATGACCTGGCTGTCGCCTTGGGTCTGATACCGCCACCGCTGCAACCGGTGCCGATCCCCACCGACGAAGAGCAGCGCAAACGCCAGCCTCGTCGCCGTTGAAACGAAAAGGCCGCCGCATTTGAATATGCAGCGGCCTTTGTCTTTCAGCGCAGTGCAGTCAAATCAGGCCAGATTTGCGCTAGCCACCGGCCGCCGCGACAGCAGGCTGACCAGCACAAAGCTCACCAGGCCAACCGCCAGGCTGTAGTAGATCGGCGTATTGGCATCCAGGCCATCCTTGACCATGAACAACATCGCGGTAGCAAAGCCCAGCGACATGCTGGCGATGGCTCCTGCGGTAGTTGCGCGCTTCCAGAAAATCGCGCCCATCAGCGGGATCAGCATGCCGCCCACCAACAGGTTGTAGGCCAGGGTCAGGGCGCTGATTACATCATTCACTGCCAGGGCGATGGCCAACACCACCAGGCCAGTGAGTAGAGTGAACAGGCGGCTGGTGGCCAGGCTTGATTGTTTGCCGCCGCGCAGCTTGGGCAGCAGGTCTTCGGTGACCGTGGTCGAGGCCGCCAGCAGGCCTGCACTCGCAGTCGACATCATCGCCGCCAACGCGGCAGCCATCAGCAGGCCGCGAATGCCGTCAGGCAGGGTGGTCTTGATCATGGCGGCGAAGGCGTTGTTGGGGTTGGCCAGGTCCGGCAGCAGCACATGCGCCGCCATACCGATCAGGGCACAGGCCAGGCCGTACAACACGCAGTAGACACCGGCAGTGGTACCGGCGCGCTGGCAGACTTTTTCATCCCGCGCGGTGAACACCCGCTGCCAGATATCCTGGCCGATCAGGATGCCGAAGAAGTAAATCAGGAAGTAGGTGAGGATGGTGTCCCAGCCGATAGTGGTCCAGTTGAAGCTGGACGCCGGCAGTTGCGCCACCAGTTGATCCCAACCGCCGACCTTGTACAGGCACACCGGCAGCAGGATGAACATCAGGCCCACGGTCTTGATCACGAACTGTACGATGTCGGTCAGGGTCAGCGACCACATGCCACCAATGGTCGAGTAGATCACCACCACGCCGCCGCCGAGCACCACTGACAGCCAGAACGGCAGGTCGAGCAG
Source organism: Pseudomonas sp. 1121_17 (assembly GCF_052850745.1). Taxonomy (NCBI): domain Bacteria; kingdom Pseudomonadati; phylum Pseudomonadota; class Gammaproteobacteria; order Pseudomonadales; family Pseudomonadaceae; genus Pseudomonas; species Pseudomonas sp. 1121_17. The sequence goes on along the minus strand of NZ_VXCX01000004.1, from coordinate 385,389 downwards.
CACTTGCAGCACGGTGCCCATGGCCAGGGTTGAGGTCACCCCGATCATCAGGGCATAGGCCAGCATGATCAGCGCGCTGGCCTGGCGGGCCATCGGGTTGTAACGCCGCTCCAGCACCTGGGTCACGGTGTAGATGCGCAGGCGCAGCAGCGGTTTGGCCAGGAACAGGTTCAGCGCAATGATGCCCAGACCCAGTGCGGCGCACAGCCAGAAGCCGGAGATGCCGTGTACATAGCCCAGGCGCACGGTGCCGACGGTCGATGCGCCGCCGAGTACGGTGGTGGCCATGGTGCCCATGTACAAGGTCGGGCCGAGGTTGCGCCCGGCCACCAGGTAGTCCTCCTGAGTTTTGGCGCGGCGCATGCCGTACCAGCCCAAGGCGAGCATGCCGGCGGCATAGATCAATACAACGATGAGGTCCAAGGCCATTGGGGGTCTCCCGATTATCATTATTATGGCGAGATCAAGTGCCCGGGCAGCCTCACGGTGCCCGGAGGTGTCAGCAAGTGCGGGCGGGCCTGGAACGGGCCCATTCAACCAGCAGCGCGCCTCCAATCGAGCGCGCTGATTACATCACTAGCGGCGCGCTACTCCCGGCAGTACGCAGAGCATTTCAAACAGCAGGTTGGCACCCAGCAGCGAGGTGTTGCCGGTGGTGTCGTAAGGTGGCGAGACCTCGACCAGGTCACAGCCGATCAGGTCCAGGCCCTGACAGCCGCGGATGATTTCGATGGCCTGAATGGTGGTCAGGCCGCCAATTTCCGGGGTGCCGGTACCGGGCGCCCAGGCCGGGTCGATGCCATCGATGTCGAAGGACAGATATACCGGGCCACCCGCGACCTTCTCACGCACTTCAGCCATCAACGGCTCCAGCGACTTGTGCCAGCACTCTTCGGCCTGCACTACGCGAAAGCCCTGCCGGCGGCTCCAGTTGAAGTCATCGGCCGTGTAGCCCTGGGCGCGCAGACCAATTTGCACGACCCGGTCGCAATCGAGCAGGCCTTCTTCGACGGCGCGGCGAAAGGTGGTGCCGTGGGCGATCTTCTCGCCGAACATATGGTCGTTGACGTCGGCGTGGGCATCGATGTGCACCAGGCCGATCTTGCCGTGTTTTTTGTGCAGCGCGCGCAGAATCGGCAGGGTGATGGTGTGGTCACCACCCAAGGTCAGCGGGATTACGTTGTGCTCGACGATGGTGTCGTAGGCTTCTTCGATGATGCGCACGGCATCCAGCAGATTGAAGGTGTTGATCGCCACATCGCCGATATCGGCAACCGACAGCGAGTCGAAGGGCGCGGCGCCGGTGGCCATGTTGTAGGGGCGGATCATGACCGATTCGGCGCGGATCTGGCGCGGGCCGAAGCGGGTGCCGGAGCGCAGCGAGGTGCCGATGTCCAGCGGGACGCCGACAAACGCGGCGTCCAGGCCTTCAGGGCTTTGCAGGTGGGGCAAGCGGAGCATGGTGGCGATGCCGCCGAAACGCGGCATTTCGTTGCCGCCCAGTGGTTGGTGCAGAGTCTTGTCCACAGTGGGCCTCTTCAGTCGGTCGATTGTTATGGTTGTTCAAACCTTGGCCAGCCTGCTGCAGCTGAGCGCAGCGGGCGGCGAGCAGGTCATTGCGGGCAGTCTGCGCAAGCTAGTAGCCGAGAAGAATCGCTACCGACAAATACTTAGTTCAGGAATTTCTGAACTAAGGGCCGCCGCCAAGGTAGACTCCGCCCATTGCCACTTGCCCACTGCCACTGCGGACCGATCAACACCATGGCCTCGTCACTGCCCGACCCGAAACTGCTGCGGATCTTCGTCAGCGTGGTGCGCCACCAAGGCTTTGCAAATGCCCAACGTGAGCTGAACCTGTCGACGTCGGCCATCAGCACCTACATGAGCCAGCTGGAGGCGGGGTTAGGCATCGTGCTCTGCCACCGTGGCCGCGGTGGCTTCAGCCTGACCAGCAAGGGCGAGCTGTTCCACCAGGAGACGCTGCGCCTGCTGGCTGAGCTGGATGGTTTTGAACAGTACGCTGCGGCACTCAAAGGTGAATTGCGCGGCACCCTCAACCTGGGCGTGCTCGACTCGACCGTAGGCGATCGCGCCCTGCCGCTGGCCGAGGCGATTGGCGCCTACAGTCAGGAGCATCCGGCCGTGCACCTGCACTTGTCGGTGTCCAGTCCATACGAGCTGCAGCTGGGGGTACAGGACAACCGCCTGGACCTGGCCATCGGTGCATTTTCTTCGCGCATGAGCGGCCTGGTCTATCAGCCGCTGTACCGCGAGCAACACTGGCTCTACTGCAGCAACCGCCATTCGTTGTTTGCCGAGCGGCGGATTCCGGAGCCCGTCATCACCCAGCAGCGCATGGTTGGCCGAGGCTACTGGAGCCAGGCCGAGCTGGCCCGGCACGGCTTCAAGCACAGCGCGGCAACGGTGGAAAGCATGGAGGCGCAGCTGATCCTGATTCTATCCGGCGCCTATATCGGTTATTTGCCCGAGCACTATGCACAGGCGTGGGTCGACAAGGGCGATTTGCGCGTATTATCGCCCGCCACATTTGGTTACCAAGCCCCGTTTTCCCTGATCATCCGTCGCGGCCGTAGCCGCGAACCATTGATTCAGACCTTCCGTGATCTGCTCAAAAGTCAGCTGAACGTAAGCTGATAAACGCCTGGATGAATGCACTCCGTCAGGAACGGTAAATTTCCTACAAAAGTGCCTGCTGACAGGCTTTCGCTCTGCTAAATATTGATTGGCCCCTGATGAATTTCCATCGTTTGCACACGCAAGGATTGCCTTGATGCGCCTGAACTTGCCCGTTACCGAGCATGAAAGAACCTTCCCCAACGAACAGCGGCTTATTTCCACTACCGACCTCAATAGCCGCATTACCTATTGCAACGACGCATTCGTGGCCATCAGCGGTTTTACCTACGATGAACTGGTCGGACAAACCCACAACCTGGTGCGCCATCCAGATATGCCGGCGCCGATATTTGCGCTGATGTGGGACACCATCAAACAGGGCAAACCGTGGATGGGCGTAGTCAAGAACCGCGCCAAGAACGGCGACTTCTATTGGGTCAGCGCGTATGTCACGGCGGTGTACGAAAACGGCCGCATCAGTGGTTATGAGTCGGTCCGCTCGGTGCCCAGCCGTGAACAGGTCAGCCGTGCTGAACGGCTGTACGCGCGCCTGCGCAGTGGCCAGCGCGCAGTGTCGTGGTCGACGCGTGTGCTGCACGGGCTTGGCCAGAGCTGGCCAATACTGGCTGCTGCTGCGCTGTCTACTGCAGGCTATCTCTGGCTCGCGCCGCAGGCTGCGATAGGCGTGCTGCTGGCCAGCCTGCTGGGCGCCGGCTATGCGCTGAACCGCCTGCACGCTCGCGCTCTGCAGCGCACCCTGGACGAACACCCGAAAGCCTTCACCGACCCGTTGGTGGCCCTGACCTACAGCGATAACCGCGGCCTGCATGGCCAGCTGGACCTGGCTATCATCAGCGAAGAGGCGCGCTTGCAAACGGCGCTGACCCGCCTGGTCGATGCAGGTGTCGGGGTCAAGGCACGCGCAGCGCAGTCTGCTGGGTTGTCCGATGCCCAGGCGCAGATGCTTGACCGCCAGCGCAGCGAAACCGAGCAATCGGCCACGGCCATTGCCCAGATGGCTGCGACAATCCAGGAGGTCTCGCACAACGTACAGAGCACCGCCCTGGCTGCCGGTGACGCCGACCAATTGGCCCAGCACGGCAGTCAGTTAGCCCAGCAAAGCCTGCAGGCGATGGGCAGCATGAGTGAGGCGGTCAACGACATCGGCCAGGCCGTGCACGCCTTGGCTCAGCAGACCCAGTCGATTGGTAGCGTGGTCGATGTGATCACCTCGATTGCCGAACAGACCAACCTGCTGGCGCTCAACGCCGCGATCGAAGCAGCCCGCGCGGGCGAGCAGGGCCGTGGCTTTGCCGTGGTCGCCGACGAGGTGCGTTCACTGGCCCAGCGCACGCGCACCTCGACCGACGAGATTCACCAGATCATCAGCAGCCTGCGTGCGGGTGCCGAGCGTGCAGTGTCGTCGGCCAGCCGCGGTGAACAGATCTCCCGCGACAGCGTGCATAGTGTCGAAGCGGTGCGTGAGGCGCTGAGCGGCATTGCCCAGGCGGTCAGTCGCATTACCGGCATGAGCCAGCAGATGGCGACTGCTTCGGAACAGCAAAGCCACGTCGCCGAAGACATCAACCAGCAGATCACGCGCATATCCCACCTGTGCGACGAGAGTGCCGGACAGGCCAGGCAGGGCGCCGAGATCAGCCAGGACCTGGAGCAGATGGCCGAGTACCTGCACAGCCTGGCCGAACGTTTCAACCGCTGACCACCTCCCGAACCCACATGGACGTGGGCGCTGTATGTTCTTCTCGAGTGGCTATGGCACACTGGCGCCCTCCAGGAGAACCCGATGTCCAGACCCCGCTGCGAACGCTGCAAGCGCGCGCAAGACCATTGCTTATGCCCGCTGATCCCCTGCCTCGACAGCCGTACCCGGGTCGTCCTGTTGCAGCACCCCAGTGAAACCGCGCATGCGCTGAATACTGCTCGCCTGGCCGCGCTCGGCCTGGACAATGCACAGCTGTGGGTGGGGGAAGTGTTTGCCCAGCTGCCGGAGTTGCTGGCAACGCCGGGTTATCGGCCGGTGCTGTTGTTTCCCGGTGACGAGGCGCAGGCACTGACCGCGTATGCGTCACCTGATGAGCAGCCGCTGCTATTGATCGTGCCGGATGGCACCTGGCGCAAGGCGCGCAAGCTGTTGTACCTGAATCCGCTGCTGGCAGCGCTGCCACGGGTGACCCTGGCGCAGGTAACAACCTCGCGCTATCGCCTGCGCAAGGCGCCGGCGGAGGGTGCCCTGGCCACTATCGAAGCCGTGGTGCAGGCGCTCAACGCGCTGGAGCAGCCGCAGTGTTTCGATGCGCTGCTGCGCCCGTTCGACGCTTTGATCGAAGGCCAGATCCGCGCCATGGGTCGCGACACCTTCGAGCGCAACCACGGTTGCTGAATCAACGTTCGCGCATGGCCTCGGTGCGGGCCTTGAGCACCGGTTTGAGCAAGTAGTCAAGCACGCTTTTCTGCCCGGTGATGATATCCACCGTGGCGACCATCCCTGGAATGATCAGCAACGGCTTGTTGTCGCCGCCCAGGTGATTCTTGTCGGTGCGCACCTGGATCAGGTAGAACGCGTTGCCCTTGTCATCGGTCACGGTATCGGCGCCAATCAGCTCCAGCTTGGCCTTCAGCCCACCATAGATGGTGTAGTCATAGGCGCTGAACTTGACCATCGCGGTCTGCCCCGGGTGCAGGAAGGCGACGTCCTGCGGGCGCACCTTGGCCTCGATCAGCAGGTTGTCTTCGATCGGCACGATCTCGACCAGGTCGCTGCCCGGCTGGACCACGCCGCCGATGGTGTTGACCTTGAGCTGCTTGATGATGCCACGCACCGGCGACACCACCGTGGTGCGCTTGACCCGGTCGTCGATGGCGATGCTGGTGGCGCTGATCTTGGACAGGTCAGTGCGCTTGTCGTTAAGTTCCTTGGCCGCCTCCGAGCGGAAGGTGGCATCGGCTTCCTGGATCTTGCTCTTGATTTCTGCCACTGCCGCATCTGCCCGCGGAATGGCCAGGCTGGTGGCGTTGAGCTGACCGCGGGCTTCGACCGTGCGCTGCTTCAAACGCAAAATCTCCACCGGCGAAATCGCTCCGGTGCCTACCAATGGCGAAGACATGTTCAGTTCTTGCTGGAGCAAGCCCAACGCCGAACGGTACTGATCGACCTTGGAGCGGAACTCGGCCAGTTCCTGGGTCTTCTGCCGCAGTTGTTCGTTGAGCGTCTGCTTCTCGCTGGTCAGCCGCCGTTGCCGTGACTGATACAGCGCCAGTTCGTCCTCGGCGACCTGTGGCGCCTTGCTGCGAATCTCGTCCGGTACGGTGAACGGCCGCCCTTCAGCCTCCGCCGAGAGCCGTTCGACCTGCGCCGTCAGTGCGTAGCGGTCGACCTCGCTTTCGCCCTTGTTGGACAGAAAGCGGGTGTCGTCAAGGCGCAGCAGGGTTGCGCCCTTGGCGACCATCTGGCCCTCACGCACGAAAATCTCGGTGACGATGCCGCCTTCAAGGTTCTGTACCACCTGGACCTTGCCCGAGGGGATCGCCTTGCCCTCACCGACAGTCACCTCATCGAGCACCGCCAGGCTCGCCCAGGCCAGCGCAACCAGCAGCAGCGCCGCTGCCAGCCACACCGTCAGGCGCGATAGGCGCGGCGAGTCCTGCAGCGTGGCGCCGGCCAGTTCGGGCATGTAGTCGCGCTCGGCAGTGTTGCCGGCACCTTGGAAATAACTGCGCAAGAAGGCCATCGGACTACTCCTCAAAAGCGTCTACAGCGCGGCGCCAATGCGCCCTTTGCGCAGCGCATCGATGACTGCATCCTTCGGCCCGTCGGCAACGATCTTGCCGTTGTCCAGCACCAGCAGGCGGTCGACCAGGCTCAGCATCGAGGTCCGGTGCGTGACCAGCAGTACGGTCTTGCCCGGCACCCAGTCGAGCAGGCGCTGGCGCAGTTGCTCTTCGCTGCTGTTGTCCATGTGGCTGGTGGGCTCGTCGAGGATCAGGATCGGCGGCTCCAGCAGCAGCGCCCTGGCCAGCAGCACGGCCTGGCGCTGGCCGCCCGAGAGCAGCTGGCCGCGTTCACCCACCGGGCGGTCGAAACCCTGCGGATGCTGGCGCGCCAGTTCGGTCACGCCGGTCAGTTCGGCCACCTCGAGCATGCGTGCATCGCTGACGTGGCGGGCACCCAGGGTGAGGTTGTCGCGCAGGCTGCCAGCCAGCAGCGGCAGGTCGTGGGCGACGTAGCCGATCTGGCTGCGCAGGTCGGCGATGTCCAGCTGGCGCAGGTCGAGGTTGTCCAGCAACACCTGGCCTTCATCAGGATGATAGAAACCCATCAGCAACCGACCCAAAGTGCTTTTGCCCGAACCGCTGCGGCCGACGATACCGATGCGCTCGCCGGGCTGCAGGGTCAGGTTGACGTCATTCAGCGCCGCAGCCGTCTGGCCAGGGTAGCGGAAGCTGACATGGCTGACGGCCACGCCGCCCTTGAGGCTGGTGTGCTCCAGCGCCTGTTGCTCGGCCTGGCGCTCTTGCGGCAAGGCCATCAGCGCATCGGTGCTGCGCATGGTCAGCTGCGCTTGCTGATAGCGGGTGATCAGGCCCGCGATCTGGCCCAGTGGTGCCAGTACCCGGCTGCCGAGCATGTAGGTGGCCACCAGTGCGCCGACACTGAGGTTGCCGGCGATGATGCTGTAGACCCCGGCAACGATCGTGGCCATGCCGCAGAACTGTTGGATGAACAGCGTACCGTTGCTGGCCAGCGAAGACAGGTTGCGTGCGTGCGCATCGAGCCGGGCAATCGCGCCGTTGGTCTGCTCCCAATGGTACTGGCGCTCACTTTCAGCGCCGTTGGCCTTGAGCGTTTCCAGCCCACCCAGAGTTTCGATCAACAGGGCCTGGCGCACTGCTCCCAGGCTCAGGCTTTTTTCCACGGTGTCGCGCAGGCGGACCTGGATGATCAAGGCAAAACCAACCGCCAGCGGGAAGGCAATCAGCGGGATCACCACCAGCCAGCCGCCCAGCAGGCCAACCACCACCAGCATCAACGCCACGAACGGCAGGTCGATGATGCTGGTCAAGGTCACCGCCGTGAGAAACTCGCGCAGCCCCTGGAAGTCGTGAATGCTCTGGGCGAAGCCGCCGATGGTGGCCGGGCGCGCCTTCATCGACATGCCGGTGATGCGTTCGAACAGGGTTGCCGAAAGGATCAGGTCGGTCTTCTTGCCGGCCTGGTCCAGCAGGTGCGCGCGGACCATGCGCAGAACCATTTCAAAGGCGGTGCCGATGAACAGCCCGGCCACCAGCACCCACAAAGTCGAGACTGCCTGGTTGGGCACCACCCGGTCGTAGGTCTGCATGACGAACAGCGGCACCATCAGGCCCAGCAGGTTGATCAGTAGGCTGGCCAGCAAGGCATCGCTGTACAGCCAGCGGGAATGGCGCAAGGTGTCGCGAAACCAGGCATCGACCCTCGGCATCAGCGGGGTGCGCAGGTTTTCCAGAGTGTGCCGCGGGCGGGCAAACAGGGCGTGGCCGGCGTAGGCCTGTTCCAACGCCTCGCGCTCGACCCATTGCTCGCCGCCTTCGGCCTCGGACGGCAGGATCAACGCGCGGCCGTCTTCGCCAAAGCGCTGTAGAACAGCACAGCGGCCGTCTTTGAGCAGCAGCAACACGGGAAGGTTGAGTGTGGAAATTGCGCCCAGCTCACGCTTGAGAATCCGCGCTTGCAGGCCTGCGCGGGCTGCGGCTCTGGGCAATAACTCGGGCCCCAGCCGCTGGCTGGCCAACGGTAGGCCGCTGCACAAGCTGGCACGGCTGGCGGGGTAGCCGTGCAGTTTGCACAGAATCAACAGGCCATCGAGCAACGGATCGTCAACGTCCAGCCGGGGCTGGGCATTTTGCATACTGGTCACGATGGCCTACTCCTGCCGCAATGGAGGGTGTACGGCTACATCCGAAACGTTGCTCGATATCGGTTAACGCATTTCGGGCAACTTCGCTTCGCTGCGTACTTCAGTCTTGGCGATGGCTTCTGCCGGCAGCGCAATACGCTGTTTGCTGAGCAATTCACCCATGGTCGAAAGTACGCGGTACATCGAGTATTCCTCGGTGTAACGCACTTCGGTGTAACGGCGGTTGGCGTTGTACAGCTCGTTCTCACTGTCGAGTACGTCGAGCAGGGTACGCTGACCAAGACCGAACTGATCCTGATAGGCGGCACGCACGCGCTGGGTGGTTTCAGCGTATTCGCGCGCGGTGGGCGTCTGCTTGCGCGCGTTGTTCATGGCGTTCCACGACAGGCTCAGGTTCTCGTTGAGTTCGCGCAGGGCGTTGTTGCGGATGTCCAGAGCCTGGTTGATCTTGTGCGAGTCCGACTGCAGGCGAGCCTTGTCGCTGCCGCCGCGGAACAGGTTGTAGTTCAGCTCGACGCCTGCCTGCCAATCGTTGTTGCTGTGGCCGCGCTCGCCGCCCAGGTTGTTGTTGGCGCCGGTGGCGAGGATGGCGTCCAGACGCGGGTAGAAGGTCGACTTGGCGACTTCGTACTGCTTCTCGGCGGCATTCACATCGGCCTGAGCCGAACGCAGGTACGGGTTGTTTTCCTGCATGCCGCGGCGTGCATCTTCCAGCGTGCTTGGCATTTCTACCTTGATGGTCGAAGGCGCTTCGAGCTCGTCCGGCATCAGCCCGACCACGCTGTAGAAGTTGGCTTCGGCGTCAGCCAGATCGACTTCGGCGGTGTCCAGGTTGTTTTCAGCCAGGGCACGACGGGCGCGCGACTGGTCGAGGTCAGCGCTGCTGCCGACACCGCGCTCGGTACGCAGGCCGATCTGGTCGTTGACGCGCAGGTGCGCTTGCATGTTGTTCTTGGCCAGGGTCACCAGTTCGCGACGCTTGAGCACTTCGAGGTAGACCTCGATGGTACGCAGGGCGACGTCCTGGGCGATTGCCTGAGCGTAGTAGGCACGCGAGTTGGAAACCGCTTCGGTACGGCCGACTTCGTTGGAAGTGTTGAAACCGTCGAACAGCATCTGGCGCAGACGCAGCTCGGACTGGGTGTAGTTCATGGTTTCTTTGTTGTGGTTGCGCGTGCCGTCAGCGTTCAGACCACGGGTGTTGAGGTTGTCGGAGCGTTGGCGACCGTAACCTGCAACCAGATCGACGCTTGGGTAGAACCCGCCACGGGCGAATTTCACATCTTCGTCGGCAGACAACCGGCTGTTGCGATAGGAACTGATTTGCGGGTGATGATCCACGGCGTTCTGAACGGCTTCGGTGATCGACATCGCCTGAATGTTGGCACTCGCCATGGCCAACAGGATTGCACTGGTGATGGGGGTAAGAACGCGCATGGGGTACATCTCCATTGTCTCTAAAAGTGTCCAGCGTTCGCCAAAAAAATGACGATTATTATGAGGTAGACCGTTTCAAGTTTGTAACAACAGAGCTAAGAACATTTAACGCGCGAGCTAAGAAGATTTGTTCATAAGGTCTATGCGAAAAAAAACTTATGCGGTCTAAAGAATCCGCGACATTGTTCTACTCAACGGGCCTATAAATCAAGCTGTAGTCAGCGGTTTTAGGTCATTGCAACAAGTTCCAGAACTTTTGCAGCTAAGAACTCAGTAAAAAAATGGGCCGTGTCGGAATTTGGCGACAATTAATTGTCACGCTGTAGTAGCAAAATTCCATCATCTCTATCGACTTGGCCTGCGCAGTGTAGAGCTGTTTGCTGACTTTTGGCGTTTGATTGACGCCTTTATTCGGCCTGGCGCCACTGTGTTTTTGCTGCATTCAAGCTGCAGGATCCGTTCGGCAGGGGAGACATAGGGCATGGCTAAATTTATCGGAGTGGTCAGCAAGGTGGTCGGCCAGGTTTTCGCGGTCGACAGCGACGGCAGCCGCCGCCTGTTGGTCGAAGGCGACCGACTCTATGCTGGCGAACAACTCGAAACCGGTAACGCCGGAGCCATTGCGGTGCGCCTGGACAACGGCGCAGAGCTGACCCTGGGCCGCGACAGCAGCCTGCAGATGTCGCCAGAGCTGCTGGCTAATCAGGCCGCCCATGTGCAGACCGACGACGTCGCCCCCAGCCAGGCGCAACTGACCGATGTCGAGCGCTTGCAACAAGCCATCGCTGCGGGTGCCGACCCTAGTGAAGAGGCCGAGGCTACGGCGGCTGGGCCCAATGGAGGTGCCCCGGGCGCTTTGGGCGGCGGCCACAGCTTTGTCATGCTGACCGAAGTTGCCGATCGCGTAGACCCTACGGTTGGCTTCCCGACTGCGGGCTTCAACGGTGTACCGCTGTTGGTCAATGGCTACATTGGTGACCTCGATCCGACCAGTTCCGACGATGTGCTGCCGCCCGCGTCCCCACCTCCGGTGAATCCGCCAGACAACCCGGTCACCCTGCAAGGCCTTGATGTCAGCCCCGGCGAACTGATCCTCGACGAGGCCAACTTGCCCGACGGCTCCAACAGCAACCCGGCGGCGCTGACCCAGCAAGGCTCGTTCACCGTTGTCGCCGCCGACGGCGTGTTCAATCTCAGCGTAGGTGGCATCAACGTAGTCACCGGCGGGGTGGTTACCGGTATTGGCCAATCCATCACCACCGCCCTTGGCAACACCCTGACCATCACCGGCTACAACCCGGCGACCGGCGTGGTCAATTACAGCTACACCCTTAACGGCACTGAGCAGCACGCCAACGGTGGCGGCACCAACGTGATCGGCGAGCAGTTCCCGGTGCAGGTCAGCGACAGCGACGGCGATGTAGCCAGCGGCAGCCTCGACGTGATCATTCGTGACGATGTGCCCAAAGCGGTGAATGACAGCAACGCAGTGACAGCCACCGAGCAGCAGCTTGAGTTGACCGGCAACGTACTCAACAACGATGTGCAGGGCGCCGACCGGGTCGTCGGCGGGCCGGTGATTGCCGGTACCTTCAGCGGCACCTACGGCACATTGGTGCTGGCTGCGGACGGTACCTACACCTATACCCTCAACGGCGATGACCCTGATTTCAAAGGGCTCAAAGGTGGCGGCAGTGGCACCGAGAGCTTTACCTACACCATCAGAGACGTCGACGGCGATACCAGCAGCGCAACCCTGACGCTGAACATCAGCAATCTCAACGACCCAGTGACGATCGGCGGGCTGGATGTCGCCGGTGGTGAGCTGATTGTCTATGAAAAGAATCTGCTCAATGGCAGCGCGCCAGACGGCGCTGCGCTGACGCAGAACGGGACCTTTACCGTTGCTGCGTCAGATGGCTTGCAGAGCCTGAGCGTGGGCGGCATCACAGTAGTCAGCGGCGGCGCAGCAGGCGGTTTCCCACAGTCGATCACGACCGCGCTGGGCAACACACTGACCATCACCGGCTACAACCCGGCCACAGGCGTGGTGAGCTACAGCTACACGCTGCTCGACAATGAAGCCCACGCCACCGGCAACGGCAACAACAGCCTGGGCGAAACATTTGTCGTGACAGCCCAGGACAGCGATGGCAGCACTGCCTCGGCCAACCTTGACGTGAGCATTGTCGACGATGTGCCCAAGGCGGTGGATGACAGCAACGCGGTAACGGCCACAGAACAGCAGGTGGAACTCAGCGGCAATGTTCTCAGCAACGACGTACAAGGCGCTGACCGGGTCGTGGGTGGCCCGGTGGTTGCCGGTACCTTCACTGGTACCTACGGTACGCTGGTGCTGGCTGCGAATGGCACCTACACCTACACCCTCAACGTTGACGATGCCGATTTCAAAGGCCTTACCGGCGGTGGCAATGGTATCGAGACCTTCACCTACACCATCAAAGACGCTGATGGTGACACCAGCAGTGCGACCCTGACCCTGAACATCAGCAACCTCAATGACCCAGTAGTACTTGGCGGCCTCGACGTGAGCGGAGGCGAGGTTACCGTTTACGAGAAAAACCTGATCGATGGCAGCGCAGCTGACGGCCCGGCCCTGCAACAAGGCGGCACCTTCACGGTGACTGCGGCGGATGGCCTGCAATCTTTGAGCGTCGGCGGCATCAACGTAATCAGTGGCGGCGTAGCCGCAGGCTTCCCGCAGACGATCACTACCGCGCTGGGCAACACCCTCACCATCACCGGCTACAACCCTACGACAGGTGTGGTCAGCTACACCTACACCTTGCTCGACAACGAGACTCACCCGGATGGCAACGGCACCAACGGGTTGCAGGAAAGCTTCACGGTCGTTGCCAAGGACACCGACGGCAGTACCGCCACTGGCAGCCTCGATGTAACCATCGTCGATGATGTGCCGCAGGCTCACTGCGACTTCGCCAGAGTCGAGGTAGGCGGTCAGGTCAGCGGCAACGTGCTTGCCAATGATGTGATTGGCGCCGATGACTTGGCCGATGGCCGCTATGTAGTTGGCGTGCGTGCCGGCTCCGATACCTCCACGCCGGCCTCTGGACAGTTGGGCGTCAATGTCCAGGGCACCTATGGCTACATCACGCTGGATGCCGAAGGTAACGGCGTTTATCACGCCTACCCGAACAGCAATGCACCGGCTGGTGCTACCGATGTGTTTGTCTACACCATCCGCGATGCTGACGGCGATCGGAGCACCACGACCGTTACCATCAACGTCAATAACTGCCAGATGATCGCCGGGCAGGATACTGACGTTACAGTGTATGAAAACGCCTTGGACATGACAAAGGACGGCAACGACCTCGCGCCCGGCAGCGTCACCGGCAGCCAACCTGGCTCGACCGGCGAAACAGCCAGTGGGACCTTGGTCGGTTCGGTCACAGGCGGCGTAGGTGCTTTGACTTACAGCCTTGTTGGCAACACTGAAGGGCAATTCGGCCAGATCCACGTAAACGGTGACGGCTCCTACACCTACACCCTGACCTCGCCTGCGAATTCGCCGACCCATCAGAGCGACGGGCCGAACATCATTACCGAGACCTTTACCTATCAGGTCAAGGATTCGCTCGGTAATACCACCACCAGCAACATCGTCATCAGCATCGTCGATGACGTGCCACAGGCGCACTGCGATGCTGCTCGTGTGGAAATGGGTGGGCAGGTCAGTGGCAACGTACTGCTCAATGATGTGATCGGCGCGGATGTTTCTGCCGACGGCAAATACGTGGTTGGCGTGCGTGCAGGGTCCGACACTTCGACGCCGGCCTCTGGGCAGCTCGGCGTCAATGTCCAAGGGACTTATGGCTACATCACCTTGGACGCAGAAGGGAACGGCGTTTATCACTCCAACCCGAACAGCAATGCTCCAGCAGGCGCGACGGACACCTTCGTCTATACCATTCGCGACGCTGACGGCGATGAGAGCACCGCGACCGTCACCATCAACGTGCTCAACTGCCAGATGGTTGCTGCACAAGACCACGATGTCACCGTCCATGAAAACGCTCTGGACCTGACCAAGGACGGCAACGACCTCGCGCCCGGCACCGTCACCGGCAGCCAGCCGGGCTCGACCGGCGAAACAGCCAGTGGGACCTTGGTCGGTTCGGTCACAGGCGGCGTAGGTGCTTTGACTTACAGCCTGGTTGGCAACACTGAAGGGCAATTCGGGCAGATCCAGGTCAACGCCGATGGCTCCTACACCTACACCCTGACCTCGCCTGCGAATTCGCCGACCCATCAGAACGACGGGCCGAACATCATTACCGAGAGCTTCACCTATCAGGTCAAGGACTCGCTCGGTAATACCACCACCAGCAACATCGTCATCAGCATCGTCGATGACGTGCCCCAAGCGCACTGCGACGTTGCTCGTGTGGAAATGGGTGGGCAGGTCAGCGGTAACGTGCTGCTCAACGACGTGATCGGCGCCGACGTCTCCGCCGATGGTAAATATGTAGTCGGTGTACGCGCCGGTTCAGATACGTCGACGCCTGCCTCTGGCCAACTCGGCGTCAACGTCCAGGGCACTTACGGCTACATCACCCTCGATGCCGATGGGAACGGGGTTTATCACTCCAACCCGAACAGCAATGCTCCAGCAGGCGCGACGGACACCTTCGTCTATACCATTCGCGATGCTGACGGCGATGAGAGCACCGCGACCGTCACCATCAACGTGCTCAACTGCCAGATGGTTGCTGCACAAGACCACGATGTCACCGTCCATGAAAACGCTCTGGACCTGACCAAGGACGGCAACGACCTCGCGCCCGGCACCGTCACTGGCAGCCAGCCGGGCTCGACCGGCGAAACAGCCAATGGGACCTTGGTCGGTTCGGTCACAGGCGGCGTAGGTGCTTTGACTTACAGCCTGGTTGGCAACACTGAAGGGCAATTCGGGCAGATCCAGGTCAACGCCGATGGCTCCTACACCTACACCCTGACCTCGCCTGCGAATTCGCCGACCCATCAGAACGAGGGGCCGAACATCATTACCGAGAGCTTCACCTATCAGGTCAAGGACTCGCTCGGTAATACCACCACCAGCAACATCGTCATCAGCATCGTCGATGACGTGCCCCAAGCGCACTGCGACGTTGCTCGTGTGGAAATGGGTGGGCAGGTCAGCGGTAACGTGCTGCTCAACGACGTGATCGGCGCCGACATCTCCGCCGATGGTAAATATGTAGTCGGTGTACGCGCCGGTTCAGATACGTCGACGCCTGCCTCTGGCCAACTCGGCGTCAACGTCCAGGGCACTTACGGCTACATCACCCTCGATGCCGAAGGGAACGGGGTTTACCACTCGTACCCGAACAGCAATGCCCCAGAGGGCGCCACGGATACCTTCGTCTACACCATCCGTGATGCCGACGGTGACCAGAGCACCGCGACGGTCAGTATCAACGTGCTCAACTGCCAGATGGTGGCGACACCGGATCACGACGTCACCGTCTACGAAAACGCTCTGGACCTGAACAAGGACTGCCATGACCTGGCTCCGGGCACTGTGCTCGGCAGCCAGCCGGGATCGGCCGCTGAAACAGCCAGCGGCACCTTGGTTGGCGCCGTGAGCGGCGGCGTAGGCATCCTCACCTACAGCCTGGTCGGCAATGCCGAGGGCCATTTCGGCCAGATCCAGGTCAACGGCGATGGCTCTTACACCTACACCCTGACTTCGCCTGCCAGCTCTTCGCCGCAGCAGAACGATGGCCCCAATATCGTCACCGAAACTTTCACCTATCAGGTCAAGGACTCGCTCGGCAACACCACCACCAGCAACATCGTCGTCAGCATTGTCGATGACGTGCCCCAAGCCCACTGCGACTTCGCCAATGTGGTCGAAGGCAGCAGCGTGACGGGCAACCTGCTGTGGAATGACGTGATCGGCGCCGACGTCTCTGCCGCTGGCCAGTATGTGATCGGGATCCGTGCCGGCAGCGACACCTCGACTTCTGCTGTGGGCCAACTCGGCACAGAAGTGCAAGGCGCCTATGGCTACGCAACGCTGGATGCCAACGGTAATGGCGTTTATCACGCCAACCCCAACAGCGTGTCACCGGCTGGAGCTACCGACACCTTCGTCTACACCATCCGTGACGCCGACGGTGATGAAAGCACTACGACGGTGACCTTCAACGTCCAGGACGCCAGCCAGGCGGGCTGCGCTGATGGAGCTGTTGGCGCTCGCTCGGCGGCCACTGACAAAGCGGCGCCGATCCGGTTCGACGTTGACGAACACAAAGCCACCGGCTCGCTCAAGGAGCTTGCTCGCAGCGCGTTCGCTGTCAACAGCGGCGCCATGACTTCCGCACTGGTGGTAGCCGGCTATATGGCGCAGATGGGCAACAGCCACGCCGGCGAGCAGGACGTGTACACGGTGGCCCTGCGCAAGGGTGAGACGCTCACCCTCGACCACGATCGCGCGCCGGGCAACTTGCTCATGGAATGGAAGGGCGCAGCTGGCAGCTATCACCCTGTGGCGGACGGCGGCAGCTTCACCGCCAGCCACGATGGCCTGTACAGCATCCAGCTGACCAGCCCTACCGACAGCACTGCCCCGGCGCAGGACAGCTTCAAGCTCAGCCTGCTGATCGATTCGAGCAATGTCCAAGGCCAGAGCCACCCTGTCGGCCAGGCAGTTGGCAGTGACCCGGCAACTGGCATTGCAGACATCGTCTACCACGCAGACAGCACTGGCAGCGCGCTGACCGCCGATACGTTGTTGGCGGTGGAGGAGGGCAAAGGCGAGGCGGTGCTGGCAAGCAACCCAGGCAATGACCTGCTCGAAGGCGGGCACGATATGGATACCGTCAGCTATGCCACAGCCAAGGCAGGCGTAGTGGTCGACCTCAACCTGGTGGGCCAGCAGGATACCGGCGGCGGTGGGCTGGACACCCTGGTCAGGATCGACAACCTGATCGGCTCGGACTACCACGACACCTTGATTGGCAACGCCAATGACAACGTGCTGATTGGCGGTCGGGGTGATGACCTGCTGACCGGGGGCGGCGGCAACGACACCTTCGTCTGGCAGAAGGGTGACACCGGCCACGACACTGTGACTGACTTCACGCCAGGCGCTGATCATCTTGACCTGTCGCAATTGCTTCAGGGCGATGGTGGCGCGGCGGCTTCACTGGATGACTTCCTGCACTTCAAGGTCAGCGCAGCGGGAGGTACGGTGGTGTCGACCATCGAAGTCAGCAGCGTGGCCGGTGCGGCGCCGAGTCAGACCATCGACCTGGCCGGCGTCGACCTTTCCCAGCACTATGGCGTAACGGCGGGGGCGGGTGGTCTGATTGCATCCGGGCATGACACCGCAACCATCATCAACGGCATGCTCAACGATCACTCGTTGAAGGTGGATACCGTCTGAGGCTAGGTAGGGCAGTGCCCGCCTGGCGCTGCCCAAGGGCTGGGTCAACTGCGGCGCAGGGTCTTCTGCTTGAGGATGTACAGGCTCACCAGCACCGCGCTGGTCAGCATGAATAGCCGCGCCCAGAATAACGGCACCAGATAGCAGGACAAACCGATACTGGCCCACATCAGGCCAATGGCGTAGACCTTGCCCTTGAGCGGGATCCCCTCACCACCGAGGTAGTCGCGAATCCACGGTCCCAGTTGCGGGTGATTGACCAGCCAGGCGTGGAAGCGCGGCGAGCTGCGGGCGAAGCAGGCGGCCGCCAGCAGCAAAAAGGGGGTGGTCGGCAATACCGGCAGGAAAATCCCCAATACCCCCAGCGCAACGCTGAGCCAGCCAACGGCCAGCAACAGGTAGCGCATGATTGCTGTCAGTGATGGCGCGGCTTGAGCAGGGCTGGCTTTTCTTCCGGAGCGTGCAGCAGCAGGTACAGCGCGGTCAGGGCTTCCGGAATCTGCACGATCATGTCGTCCTGCAGGTTGGCGTCCTTGGCGATGTCTTCAAACTCTGGCTGCTCATCGAACAGACCCGAACCGACCATGATCGGCAGCAGCATTTCGCTGACTTCTTCTTCGGCGTTCTCGAACCAGGCTTCTTCACGCAGGAACACGCCTTCCATGAAGCCGATGCACCAGCCGCGCAGATCGGAGTCGTCCGGGTCTTCACCCAGGTCGAGGTCGCACGGCAGCTCGAACTCTTCGTCACTGGCCAGCTGACGGCTGATGTGGGCTTTGAGGGCGACCAGCGTGGCTTCGATTTCGACGCGCTGGGCGTCGCTGCTGTACTTGGGCTCTTCGGCAAACAGCGCGTCGATCCATTCGCGGTCAGGAACGACCTCGGAAGTGATCGAAAGCGCGGTCAGGTAGCCGTGGGCGGCGACGTAATCCAGCGCTTCTTCGTGCAGCTCGTCGGCATCGAGGAAGACTTGCAGGCGGGTCAGTTGCTCGGCGAAGGACATTACGGGGCTACCTTGAAGAATAAACGATAACGAATTCTAGCACCTTGCTGCGATCACGGGGCAAAGGGAACGTCTGTCACCGTAGCGTCCTTTAGCACTCGTCGCTGGGGTATAATCCGCGGTTTTCAGCCGGGCACAGTGTTTGTGCGGCCCTTGGCAAAAGCTGCTTACGCATTCGCGCGTGTGCCGGACGAGTTTATCGTCCAGCCTGTGTTCGGGAATGATACGGCGATTTCGGAGTTTGCAATGCTCGAACAGGCTCAGCGCGTCCTCAAGGACATCTTCGGCTACGACAGTTTCCGGGGGCGCCAGGCAGCGATCATCGAATGTGTGGCCAATGGCGGCGATGCCTTGGTACTGATGCCTACCGGCGGCGGCAAGTCGCTGTGCTTCCAGGTCCCTGGCTTGTTGCGGCCCGGCTTGACTGTGGTGGTATCGCCACTGATCGCCTTGATGGACGATCAGGTTGCCACCCTCGACGAACTCGGCGTGGCCGCGGCAGCCCTCAATTCGACCCTGAGTGCAGAGCAGCAACGCGAGCTGGCCGGGCGCTTGCGCCGCGGCGAGGTGAAGATGCTCTACCTCGCGCCTGAGCGCTTGGTGCAACCACGCATGCTCGAGTTCCTGCAGGGCCTCGACGTATCGCTGTTCGCCATCGACGAAGCGCACTGCGTGTCGCAGTGGGGCCATGACTTCCGGCCTGAGTACCTGCAATTGGGCCAGCTGGCCGAACAGTTTCCGCATGTGCCACGCATCGCCCTGACCGCCACCGCCGACATGCGCACCCGCGAAGAGATCGTCCAGCGTCTGCACCTGCAGGGCGCCGAGCGCTTTCTGTCGAGCTTCGACCGACCGAATATCTTTTACCGCATCGTGCCCAAGGAAGCGCCGCGCAAACAGCTGATGGCGTTTCTTGGCGAGCGCCGCGGCAACGCCGGGATTGTCTACTGCCTGTCACGCAAAAAGGTTGACGAGACTGCAGCGTTTCTCTGCGAACAGGGCTTTCCGGCACTGTCCTACCATGCCGGCCTGGCCGCCGACACCCGTGCCAGCAACCAGCGCCGCTTCCTCAACGAGGAAGGCCTGATCATGGTTGCGACCATTGCATTTGGCATGGGCATCGACAAACCCAACGTGCGCTTCGTTGCCCACCTCGACTTGCCCAAGTCGCTCGAGGCGTATTACCAGGAGACCGGTCGTGCCGGTCGTGACGGCTTGCCCGCCGACGCCTGGATGGCCTACGGCCTGCAAGACATGGTCATGCTCAAGCAGATGTTGCAGAACTCCGAAGGTGACGAGCGTCACAAGCGGGTCGAGCAGCACAAACTCGACGCCATGCTGGCCCTGTGTGAAGAAACCCGCTGCCGCCGACAGTCGCTGCTGGCCTACTTCGACGAAGTCCTCGAACAGCCCTGCGGTCACTGTGACAACTGCGTAGACCAGGTGCAGACCTGGGACGCAACCGAGCCTGCGCGTCAGGCCCTGTCGGCGGTGTTTCGAACCGGTCAGCGCTACGGCGTTGGTCATCTGGTCGATGTGCTGCTGGGCAAGGACAACGAGAAGATCCGCAGCTTTGGTCACGAGAAGCTCTCGGTCTACGGCGTCGGCAAGTCCCTGAGTGAACATGAGTGGCGCTCGCTGTTCCGCCAGCTGGTCGCACGTGGCCTGGTCGATATCGACCTCGAAGGCTACGGCGGCCTGCGCCTGTCCGACAGCTGCCGGCCATTGCTGCGTGGCGAGGTCAACCTGCAGCTGCGTCGCGACCTCAAACCACAGACCAGCACCAAGAGCTCCAGCGGTGGCAGCCCGGCCAGCCAGTTGGTGCGTGGCGAAGAGCGCGAGATGTGGGAAGCCTTGCGCACCCTGCGGCGCAAGCTGGCTGAAGAGCACAGCGTACCGCCTTACGTCATCTTCCCCGATTCGACCTTGCTGGAAATGCTTCGCAGTCAGCCTGCAAGCCTTGCCGACATGGGCCAGGTCAGTGGTGTCGGCGCGCGCAAACTGGAGCGCTATGGCCAGGCGTTTCTCGAGGTGCTCAACGGCGGCGAGAGCACGCAGGCGCCAAAGGTGGTGCTTGACCTGCGCCACGAACTGGTAAGCCTGGCGCGGGCGGGCATGACGCCGATGCAGATTGCCGGCCAGCTCAACTGCAGCGAAAAGAATGTCTACAGCCTGTTGGCCGAGGCGCTCGGCCGTCAGGAACTGAGCCTGGACCAGGCGCTGGACTTGCCCGAAGACCTGATGATGGAAGTGCAGGATGCCTTCCTTGATGGCGAGGGCGAGCTACCGCCGGTGGCGGCGATCGCAGCGCAATTCGCCCAGCGCGTGCCGGAGGGTGTGCTGTATTGCATCCGCGCTGCGCTGGCGGCAGAGTTTGAGCTGTAACCAGGCGCGATGCCGCTGGGGGCGGCATCTGGCTGATCCTTGTCATATTTTTTGATGATTATCGGACATTTCCGCGGCGCCCAGCCTTGCCTGGAGCGCAAGGCCATGATTAGCTGGCTAATAATTAGTTCTATCCATCGAGTTGTTTATGCCGCTTACCGACAATCAACACCGCTTTGGCATGCAACTGGCCCAGATGTCTCGGGGCTGGCGCGCTGAACTGGATCGCCGACTGGCCGGGCTGAATCTGTCTCAGGCTCGCTGGTTGGTGCTGTTGCACCTCGCTCGCTTCGCCGAAGCTCCGACCCAGCGTGAACTGGCGCAGAGCGTGGGCGTTGAAGGCCCAACGCTGGCGCGCCTGCTCGATAGCCTGGAAACCCAGGGTCTGGTGCGCCGCCAGGCGGTGCTGGAAGATCGTCGTGCCAAAAAGATTCTGCTTTGCCCACCCGCCAAGCCGCTAATTGAGCAAATCGAAACCATCGCCAACCAGCTGCGTACCGAACTGTTCAGCGGGGTAGACGAGGCTGACCTGGATATCTGCATGCGGGTCCACGCGAAGATTCTCGGTAACCTGGAAAAATCCTGAGGCGACGCCAGGGCTGCCATGCAGAGGCAGCCCTGGCCGCCTTCAATCAGAACGTGTGGCCCAGATTGAGATAAACCGCTTGCTGCTGCTCGCTGTTGGCCCCATAACTGAGGTTCAACGGCCCTAGCGGCGTCTCCAACCCTAAAAATATGCTCGCGGCGTTGATGTAGCCACTGTCGAAGTCATTGTCGTTGTTCCAGGCCCGGCCGCGTTCGAGCGAGCCGCCGATGTACAGCGGGAAGTCCAGCGGCAGGTAGGCGCGTGGCGTCAGGCGCCGGTAATAGACCATCCGCATCAGGCTGACGTTCTGCCCCGACACCGAGTCCTGACGGAAGCCCGACAGCTGCCGGGCGCCACCGAGCACGAAGCTCGAAGTGACCACGTCGGCGTCGTTCAGCGTGCGTCCGTAGCGCCCGCCAAGCACCAGCGTATCGGCGCCGCTGCTGAGTGCCTTGTCCACGTTCAGCTCCCACTGGCGATAGTTGCTGTCCGAATCCAGCGACTTGTCGTAGTTGCGCAGGGTCAGGCTGATGTCTTCGCCACTGTGCGGGAAGTACACGTTGTCCAGCGTATCGAACGAGTACTTGAGCTCGTAGAAACCTTCGTTGAAGCTGACCGAGGGCAGGTCCTGATCACCAATGCGAACGTCGGCTTTGCCCCAGGCCTTGCCCACGCCTGCACGCACCTCGCCATAGGTACCGATCTGGCGGCCGAGGTTGATGCCGAAACCATACCGTTGCAGGCGGTATTCGGCGACCGGGTCATTTTCCAGTGTCGCTTCGATGTTCTGCGAACCCAGATCCAGATACGGCGCGACGAAATACCGCGAACCGATGTCCAGCGGCTGATAGAACTCGCTGTACAGCTCTTGCTGATCGCCGATCTGCGCACGCGTCAGCCATTCACCGCCCAGCCGATTGATGCCATTGATGCGGTAGCTGGCGCCGAGGTTGAAGGCGCTGTCGCCGCGCATGTCGTCCGACAGGTTGAGGCCCAGGCGTAGGTAGTCGGTACCGCCGCGTTTGCCGCTGGCCTTGATCACCAGGGTGTTGTCGTCGCCCTTGTGCACCACGCGGTACTGCACACCGTCAAAGTAATCCAGGCCATACAGGGTACCCATGTCGGTCTGCAGACGTTCCAGCTCCAGTGGCTCGCCAATCGGCTGGCGAACGTAGTAGCGGATCACGTCGTCGCTGACCTTCGAATCATTTTCGACCTTAATTGCGGTAATCACCGGGGTGCGCTGGCGCGGCGAGCGGGCGATGGCAAGTAGAGTATCGCCCTCAGCCTGGCGCAGTGTAGCCAGCCGGGCATCAAGGGCACGGGTGGCGCGGTAGCCGGCCTCGATCATCTCGGCGGTGCGGCCGAAGTCAGTGACGCCGAATGCCGCCAAGGGCGGCTGAATCAGGATGTCATCGCGGTGCAGGTTGGCCAGTTGCTCTTCGGAGTTTCGCCGGGTCATCAGAGTGATCGACTGGTTGAGCACATCCACTACCGTGTTCAGTTGCTTGCGGTCGCGCAACGGAGTACCGATGTCGACCACAATGGCAAGATCGACGCCCATCTCGCGGGCGACATCCAGCGGGATGTTATCGACCATGCCGCCGTCGACCAGCAAGCGCCCATCCATCTCGACTGGGGCGAACACCGCCGGGATCGACATGCTGGCGCGGATCACCTGCGGCAGGTGGCCACGGCGGAACACCACTTTTTCGCCACTGGCAATATCGGTTGCGACGGCGCGGAAGGGGATCGGCAGTTTGTCGAAGTCGCGGGTATCAGCGGTGTGGGCCAATTTGCTTTCCAGCAGCAGGGCGAGGTTCTGACCCTGGATCACCCCCAGCGGCAGGCCCAGGCTGCCGTCGTCGCGAAAGCTCAGCTTCTGCTTGACCAGAAAATCGCGATCATCCTGCTTGCGCCGAAACGGCACGTCCTTGCGCGGTGGCGCATCGGACAGCGCCTGCTGCCAGTCGAGTGTGGTGGCGAGTTTTTCCAGCTCTTCGACGCTGTAGCCCGAGGCATACAGGCCGCCAATGACCGCCCCCATGCTGGTGCCGGCAATGGCATCGACGCGCACGCCTTGCTCTTCCAGCGCCTTGAGCACGCCGATGTGCGCCAGGCCCCTGGCTGCGCCGCCAGACAGCACCAGGCCGACCTTGGGTCGGGTGTTTTCGGCTGCTGTGATCGGCAAACAGGTAAGCAGCAGCATCAGGCACAACAGCAAGCGGTGCATCGTCCAGTCTCAAGCAGAGGGAAAGGCCGCTAGTATAAGCGGCCCCCACTCTGGAGATAGTTGATCATGTCTGCGAGCAAGCCCGAAATAGTCATCAATTATTGCACTCAGTGCCAATGGCTGCTGCGCGCCGCCTGGCTGGCGCAGGAGTTGCTCAGCACCTTTGCCGACGATCTGGCCCGGGTCGCGCTGGAGCCAGGCACCGGTGGCGTGTTCCGGGTCACCTGCAACGGTGTGCAGATCTGGGAGCGCAAGGCGGATGGCGGCTTCCCTGAGGCCAAGCAGCTCAAGCAGCGCGTACGCGATCAAATCGACCCGCAGCGCGACCTCGGCCACAACGATCGCTGATCAGCTGTTCTGGGTTGCAGGCTTGGCGGCGCTGGCCGGCTCGCTGGCCAGGCGGCTGGAGAGGATTATCGCCAGCACGATCAAGGCGCCGCCGGCGAGCATGGTCAGCGAAGGCCGCTCGGCGAAGAGCGCCCAGGCCACGGCGATGCCATAGACCGGCTCCATGCCGAACACCACGGCGGCGGTGCGCGCCTTGATCACCGCCAGCGCAGCGACGAACAGGCTGTGCGCAATGCCGGTACAGAACACCCCAAGCAGGCCAATCCAGAGCCAATCGACAGCGCGAACGTCGGCCAGGCTCGGCGCTGCGAACGGCAGCAGGCACAGCGCTACCACCAGATTCTGCCAGAGCGCTGCCTGCGCCGCCGGCAAGCGCGCCCCGCCTGCGCGGTTGGTGAGCGACAGCAGCGAGAACAGCAACCCCGACAGCAATGCCCAGAGCAGGCCACTGGTGGCCTCGCTGGCCAGGTCAAAGGCGGGCGTGACGAGGATCAGGCCGATGCTCACCAGCACGACCAGCACCATCTCATTGCGACGGATACGCTCGCGAAACAACAGCCCTTCAAGGATCACCGTAAACGCCGGGAAGCTGGCAAAGCCCAGGGTGGCGATAGCCACACCGGCAACCTTGACCGCGATGAAGAAGCTCACCCAATGACTGGCCAGCAATACGCCGCCAAGCAGTAAACGGCGCAAATCAGCGCCTATGAGTGGTTGCCAGGTCTGACGCATGAACTGGGCAAACAGACCCAGCGCCAGCACGGCGAAGGCGGCACGGCCAAAAACAATGATGGCCGGGCTGGCCGAGACAGCGAGCTTGCCGAAGACACCGGTCAGGCCAAACAGCAGCGCGCCGATGTGCAGAGCGCCGAGGGCGGTGCGGGGTGTCATGGGAGTCCCTTGGTGCGGACCGCTGGCGATAGGTACGAGGCGTGGCGCAGCGGTGGCTGATGACAGGTGCGAGCCAGTTTAAGCGCAGGCGGGGGCGCTGTCTGTGGCAAATTTGCCCATCTCCGTGCCGCGCATCACCGGGTACCCAGCCCTGGCGCCTTACAAGCTGACCTTGCCCAGCAGGATGTCACGGAACATCGCGAAGTCGCCGATCAGGCTATACCACGGATGATCGAACGTCGCCGGGCGATTCTTCTCGAAGACAAAATGCCCGATCCAGGCAAAGCCATAGCCGGCAACCGGGATCAACAACAGCAACAACCATTTGCCACTGGCAATGGTGTAGGCGAGCAGTGCTATCACCAGGCTGGTGCCGACGAAGTGCAGCCGCCGGCAGGTGGGGTTGCTGTGCTCGCCGAGGTAGAAGGGGTAAAACTCGGCAAAACTGCGAAACTGCGCTGTGCGGTCCATTATTTCGCTCCCTGAGCAACTGCTTATGGCGTGGGTACACGGCGTGGAGCCTGATTAGAGTCTAGAGTCATAGGCAAAGCGAGCCAGTGACAATAAGCGCCAATTGAGTATCCTTGGCATTCACCGCAGGAGCGGTCAGCACAAGAAGCCGGTTATGAGTGAAAGAACCACATCCGCCAGCTGGGCATCCGGCATCGTCAAGGCCCTCGAGCTGGAAGGCCTCGACTGCCGGGCCATGTTCAAGGAACTCGGCCTGGACTTCGCTGCGCTGGATGACCCGGACGCGCGCTTCCCGCAGGATTCGATGACCCGCCTGTGGCAACTGGCGGTCGAGCTGTCGGGTAACCAGGCGATCGGCTTGAACATGGCGCGGGTGGTGCGCCCGGCATCGTTTCATGTGGTCGGTTATGCGCTGATGTCCAGCCGTACCCTGGCCGAGGGCTTCGAGCGGCTGGTGCGCTACCAGCGGATCATCGCCGAAAGCTCGGACCTGAGCTTTCGCCTCGGGCCTGAGGGGTACTCGCTGGTGCTGACCGTGCACGGCGACCACCTGCCGCCAACCCGCCATAGTGCCGAAGCCTCGCTGGCGTGCGCGCTGGCGTTGAGCAAATGGTTGAGCGGGCGACCGATCCAGCCGCGGCGCGTGCTTATCCAAGGGCCACAGCCTGACGACATCGAGCCTTACAAGGTTGCCTTTCACTCGCCGCTGGTATTTGGCGCTGCACAAGACGCGCTGCTGTTCGAGCGGGCTGATATGGAAGCGCCGCTGCCCACTGCCAATGAAGCCATGGCGGTGTTGCATGACCGCTTTGCCGGCGAATATCTGGCACGCTTCTCTGAAAGCCGCGTCACCCATCGGGTGCGTCAGGTGTTGTGCCGGATCCTGCCCCAGGGCGAGCCCAAGCGCGAAACCGTGGCGCAGGCGCTGCATATGTCTCAGCGCACCCTGCAGCGGCGTTTGCAGGAGGAGGGCACCAGTTTCCAGACGCTGCTTGACGACACCCGTCGCGAGTTGGCCGAGCAGTACCTGGCCCAATCAGGCATGACCCTGCTCGAAACCGCCTACTTGCTGGGCTTTTCCGACCCGAGCAATTTCTACCGGGCATTTCGCCGTTGGTTCGACGCCACCCCCAGCGAATACCGCTCGCGGCTGGGCGCCGAGGCGGTCAGTGACGCCAGAACGCCGGCATACATAGAACCAGCACGGTGATGATTTCCAGTCGGCCGAGCAGCATGCCGCCGGCCAGGATCCACTTGGCGGCATCCGGTAAAGTGGCGTAGTTGCCCGCTGGGCCAATCACTTCGCCCAGGCCCGGGCCTACGCCGGACACAGTGCCCGCGGCGCCGGTCAGCGCTGTCATCCAGTCCACCCCCAGCAGCGACAGCAGCAGGGCGATTACGCAGATGGTGATGGCGAAGAAGAACGAGAAAGTCAGAATCGAGCGGACGATCTCTTCATCCAGGCGATGGCCGTTGTACTTCTGCTTGATCACCGCGCGCGGGTGGATCAACTGATTGAGGCTGGCCTTGAGCAGGATGTAGGCGACCTGAAAGCGGAAAATCTTGATCCCGCCGGCCGTCGAGCCGGAGCAGCCACCGATAAAGCCCAGATAGAAAAACAGCATCAGCGAGAAGTTGCCCCACAGGCTGTAGTCGCCCAAGGCGAAACCGGTGGTGGTAACGATCGAGGTGACGTTCAGCGCGACGTGGCGCAGGGCATCCAGCCAGTGCAGTTCGGTGGTTGCCCAGTACCAGGTGCCAAGTACCAGCCAGGTGATCACCAGCAGGCCCAGCAAGCCCTGCACCTGTTGATCCTTGAACAGCGCTCTGCGATTGCCGCGCAGCGTCGCCACATACAGCGTGAACGGCAGGCTGCCGAAGATCATCACCACCACCGCGACCCAGTGCACGGCCGGGATGTCCCACTTGGCCAGCGACAGATCCGACGTGGAAAAACCGCCGGTGGAGATCGCCGACATGGCGTGGTTGATCGCATCGAACAGGCTCATGCCCGCCCACCAGAACGCCAGGCTGCCGAGGAAGGTAATGCCGACGTACACCAGCACGATCGACTTGGCGACCATATGCGAGCGCGGCATGACCTTCTCCGAGCGGTCCGAGGACTCGGTCTGGAACAGGCGCATGCCACCAATGCGCAGCAACGGCAAGATCGCCACCGCCATGGCGATAAAGCCGATACCACCCAGCCAGTGCAGCATCGAGCGCCACATGAGAATGCCAGGAGACATGGTGTCCAGCCCGCTCAACACCGTCGCACCGGTGGCGGTAATCCCCGACATGCTCTCGAAAAAGGCGTTGGTATAGCTGATGTGCTGAGTCAACAGGAACGGCAACGCCGCGAACACGCAGACGATCAGCCAACTGCTGACGGTGAGCAGGTACATGTCCCGTGGGCGCAGGTGCACGTGCTCGGGGCGGCCGGGGATGATCAGCGCCAGGCCGGCGATGAAGGTGATCAGGCTCGACCAGAGAAACGACGGCATGTCGCCGGTGCGCTCGAACACCAGCAGGGTGGCCATCGGCACGACCATGCTGACCGCCAGGGTGATCAGGAAGATGCCGATGATGAAACCAATGATTCTTAAGGTCGGCAACGCCATGTGATCTGCTCTGACTCGAATCGGAAAGGGCGCCATTCTACCTGTGGGGCTGGTTAAGTAAACGCCCTTGGCAGATGCAGCGGTGCTGCCATGGCAGGCGTCGATAGTGCAGAATGGCAGCACTTTCTATCTGCCAGGAGGGTAGCCGATGGAGGCTCTCGACGCATTGCTCAACCGTGTATCCGTGCCACGCCTGACCGAGCCGGCGCCCAATGCGGCGCAACGCGAGGGGTTGTTCCAGGCGGCGTTGCGCGCGCCGGACCACGGCCAGCTGCGCCCATGGCGCTTTCTGACTATCGAGGGCGAGGGGCTGGCAAAGCTCGGTGAGCTGTTTGCCGAAGCGCTGGCCAACAAAGGCGACGCCAGCCAGGCTGCACTGGACAAGGCGCGCGCCATGCCGCTGCGCGCGCCGCTGCTGATCGTGGTCATCGCGCGTCTGCAGGATCACTTCAAGGTGCCCAAGTCCGAGCAGCGGCTGGCCGCCGGTTGCGCTGCACACGGCATCCTCATCGCCGCCCATGCACAAGGTATCGGCGCTGTCTGGCGTACCGGCGAGATGGCTTTCGACGCCCATGTTCACCAAGGCCTGGGGCTTGAGCCGACCGAGGAGTTGATTGGCTACCTGTACCTCGGAACGCCGCTCAACGAGCCACGCACCGCGCCTGTGCTGGACACGGCCGACTTCGTCCGCGCCTGGGGCTGAGTTGTGCAAGGGGCGCCCTGCGCCCCGTCGCTTTCTGTGTAAGGGAGCGCTCGATCAACTGCCAACAACGGCCGTGATCGGCAACTCCAGACGAGCAACGAAGCCTCCTTGGGCATGGTTGCTCAGGATCAGGCTGCCACCATGCCGTTCGGCTGCACGCCGGGCTATCGCCAGACCAAGCCCATGACCGGCGGAGTCCTGTCCCGGTGCACGGAAGAACGGCTCGCCGAGTTGAGCAAGATACTCCGGCGCAACCCCTGGACCATGATCACGCACAGTTATCAGCACCCTCTGCTGCTCAAGCCTGGCGCTGATCTCGATCGGTTTGCCGCTGGGATTGAAGCGCAATGCGTTGCGCACCAGGTTATCCACGGCGCGCTCGACCAGCGTCGGCCAGCCCTGCAAGGTCAGCCCGGACGCGGCTTCCAAGCGAATCTCCTGCTCCGGCGCACTCAGCTGCGCGTCCTTGCGCACACTGCCCAGCAGAGCGTTGACGTCGATCGGCTCAACCAACGCCTGCTCGGCATCGACTCGGGCCAGGGCCAGAATCTCGCTGATCAGGTCTTCCAGCCGGTCGCATTCGCGGGTCAGGCGCGGCCACAGAGCTTGGCGCTGCTCGGGTTCCGCGCGTTCGGCCAGCGCCAGGGCGATACGCAGGCGCGCCAGCGGTGAGCGCAGCTCGTGCGAGACGTCGCGCAGCAACTGGCGCTGACTGCCGATCAAGCTCTGCAGGCGCGCGCCCATCTTGTTGAAGTCGGTCGCCAGCACGCCGAACTCGTCACGCCGGGCCGCCAGTTGGGCCAGGCTGTTCTGCTGGTAGCTGGTCTGGCCAAGGTCATGCACGGCGCCGCGCAGGCGGCTCAGCGGGCGGGTAATCGACAGCGTCACCAACAGGCTGAACAAGGTCAGCACCACCAGGGCGATGCCGAGCGCGCTGAGTGGCCAGAGCAGGCTTTCGCGGTGCCAGGCATCCAGCTCCGGGTGCGGGATGCGGTAGATCAGCAGGTAGGTCTCGCCGCTGCTGGGGCTGGTGTATTCCTCGGTCAATCGGCGCCACGGCAAGCGCCGCTGGTCATTGTGCTGGCGCGCTTCAAAATCAGCCGCACGGCGCGGGAAGGTGCCCGGCACCACCGCATCGCCGGCGTCGTTGAGTACTTGCACATCGACCTTGTAGCGCTGCTTGCGCCGTTCCAGAAAGCGCTGGGCCGAGGCCACGCCGTCTTGTTCATAGTGCTGTGCCCAGCCGCTGGCCAGGGTATTCAGGCCTGGGTGACGGCTGAGGATCCAGTTGTCCTGGTTGAGCATATGGCCAAGCAGGATCGACAACCCTGCGACCAGGGCGATGGCTAGCCAGAAACTGGCCAGGATGCGCCAGAACAATGAACGCAAGACGAGACCTCCACAAACGAGAAAAGCCCGGCCCGCTTCTGAGCGGGCCGGGCAGTGGGTTACAGCTTACTGAGCCTTGCCGGCTTTTTCAGCTTTCCAGGCCTGGAATTCCTTCCATTCAGCCTTGCGTGCAGCGCGTTCTTTCTGCTGCGCGTCGAACATCTTCTGTTGCTCGGGCTTGAGCAGGCCGCGGATCTCGCTGTCGGTCTTGTCGTGACGGGCCTTGAGCTCGTCCTGCATGGCTTTTTTATCGGCCGCCGGCAGTTTGTCCAGGTAGCGCTTGGTAATCTCGCGCTGGGCTTTCATGCCGTCGCCCTTGAGCTTGCCGATCTGCTGGCGTTGCTCCGGAGTCAGGTCGAGCTGGGCGTAAGGCGCATTGCCGCGGTGATGCGGGCCGTCGTGACGTGGACCGCCGTCTGGCATGGCCATGGCTACGGTTGGCAGGGCAGCGGCGAACATCAGAGCGATCAGGGTCTTGCGCATGGTGTTTCTCCTCTCATGGGCCGGTTGTTACCGGATGAGCCCAGTTTAGGGAGATCAAGGTCAGGCGCAGTCAGGTCAAGGTAAAGGCAAGGTAAAGAGGTTGCAGGGCGTTGCGGCTCTCTAGAGCGAAAGGCAAACCGCGTGGCGCGGCTTGCCTGTGTCTGCTGCTGGGCTCAGAGGCTGTAGTAATAGCCACGGCTGCGCAGGGCGACGATGCGCGGGCGGCCGTCGGGGTGGGGCCCAACTTTACGGCGCAGGTTGCTGACGTGCATGTCCAGGCTGCGGTCATACAGCGTCAGTTTACGGCCAAGGCTGATCTGGGCCAGCTCCTGTTTGTCCAGCGGCTCGCCAGGCTGGCGCAGCAGCGCCTCGAGGATGCGGCTCTCGGACAAGGTCAAGGTCATCTCGCGACCTTCGACGCTGACCACGCCACGGGCCGGGCTGAACGCCAGGTCGCCGATTTCGACCTGGCTGCTCGGCGCTGCCGGGTGGCTGCGGCGCAATACGGCGCGCAGGCGGGCGGTCAGCTCGCGGGGGTCGCAGGGTTTGGCCAGGTAATCGTCGGCGCCCAGTTCCAGGCCGAGGATCCGGTCCAATGGCTCGCCACGTGCCGAGAGCATCAGCACCGGCAGTTCGGCGTGCTCGCTGCGCAGCTGCTTGAGCAGCTCAAGGCCGCTGCCATCAGGCAGCATCACGTCCAGCACCACGGCCGCCGGCGCGCATTCGGCCAGCGCCTGACGCGCACTGCGGCCATCATGGCAAGCCCGCACTACAAAACCTTCCTGGGTCAGCCAGCTGCAAAGCAGCTCGCAGAGCTCTTGGTCATCATCAATCAGTAACAGCTCGCTCATGACTCACTCAATTCAACCATTGACGGCGTCTTCTGTGTCCGCCAGTGGCAAAGATACCGCAGACTACCGAGAACAGTGCAACGTCTGCGCCAATTACGCAGCGCATTTGTCGGTTCGGGGTGTTGACTGAGGGGGTATCGGCCGCTCGTCGGATTAGATGAGAGCGATTGGATGCCGGCCCTGCAGGCAGGGCCGACACGTGCAGCGGATTATGGCATGACCTGCTTGAACGGCTTGATCACCACCTTCTCATATACGCCTGCAGCCACGTACGGGTCGGCATCGGCCCAGGCTTGCGCTGCAGCCAGGCTGTCGAACTCGGCGACGATCAGGCTACCGGTAAAGCCGGCAGCGCCCGGGTCATTGCTGTCGATGGCCGGGTGCGGCCCAGCCAGGACCACGCGGCCTTCGCCTTGCAGCTGCTGCAGGCGCTCGATATGCGCAGGGCGCGCGGCCAGGCGTTTGTCCAGAGAGTTGGCGACGTCGCTGGAGATGATGGCGTAGAGCATGTCAATCCTCGGTCTTGGGGGTAGTTGAGTCGCTGTCGTGCAGGTGGCGCGACAGGTAAACGCCTTGGGCGACCAGGAAGATCACGGTCATGCCGAGGCTGCCGAACACTTTGAAGTCGACCCAGAAGTCCTGGAAGGTAAAGGCCACGAACAGGTTGGCCGCACCGCAGATCAGGAAGAAGCAGATCCACGCCAGGTTCAGCCGTGCCCAGATCGCATCCGGCAGGGTCAGGGCGTGGCCCATGATGCGTTTGATCAGCACCCGATCACCGATGAAGTAGCTGCCGGCAAAAGCCAAGGCAAACAACCAGTTGACCACCGGGGCTTTCCATTTAAGGAATGTTTCGCTGTGGAAAGCCAGGGTCAGGCCGCCGAACAGCAGGCATGCGAGCAGGGTCAGCCATTGGCCTTTTTCCAGCTTGCGCTGGCGGATCAGCAGCGCGCCGTAGACCACCAGCGAGCTTGCGATCAACACCGCAGTGGCGCTGTAGATACCGCCGAATTCGAAGCTGTGACCGGCCACTTCGAGTGGGCGCGGGTCGAGCTTGTAGACGATGAAAAACAGCAGCAACGGAATGAAATCGACGAATTGTTTCACAATGGCAGCCAGAAGCGGGATGTGACGGCATAATATCAAACATCGATTCCAGCGAAAGCGCTCCTCCATGAATGTTGATCTGCACTGTCACAGCACGGCCTCCGACGGCGCTCTGGCGCCTTCGATTCTGGTCGCTCGCGCTCACGAGCACGGCGTGCAGACCTTCGCCTTGACCGATCACGACACCATCGAAGGCCTGCCCGAGGCCCGCCAGGCCTGCATTGAGCGGGGTATGCACTGGGTCAGCGGCATCGAGTTGTCGTGCACCTGGGGCGGCGCGACCATCCACATATTGGGTTACGATTTTCCTCTCGATGCGCCGCCGTTGCTGAGCGCAATCGAAGCCTTGCACCGTGGTCGCTGGCTGCGCGCCGAAGAAATCGACCGACGCCTGGCTGCCAAGGGTATGCCCAACACCCTCGAAGGTGCTCGCGCCGTGCAGCAGGAACTCGGCGACAGCGGCAATGCTCCGGCGCGGCCGCACTTTGCCGATTACCTGGTGCGTGCCGGACACGTCAAGGACCGCGGCGAAGCGTTTCGCAAATGGCTCGGTGCCGGCAAGCTGGGCGATGTGAAGCTGCATTGGCCTACACTCGAGGAAACTGTCGCGACCCTGCGCCAGTCCAACGCTTGGGTAAGCCTGGCGCATCCGATGCACTACGAACTGACCCGCAGCAAGCGTAGACGGCTGATTGCCGACTATATTCAAGCAGGCGGGCAGGCACTTGAAGTGGTCAACGGCATGATGCCGGCTGAGCAGGTGGGCACCATGTCCATCCTTACCCGTGAGTTCGGCCTGCTGGCAAGCGCTGGCAGTGATTTCCACGGCCCCGGCACCTGGGGCGAGATCGGTGCCTATCGGCCATTGCCTGAGGACCTGCCACCTCTGTGGCGTCGATTCAAGCATGAGCAGCCTATGGCGGTTTGAACAGGACGATTTAGTGAGCCAATTTTTCCAGATTCATGCGGAGAACCCGCAGCCGCGCCTGATCAAACAGGCAGTGGAGATTATTCGCAAGGGTGGGGTGGTGGTTTATCCGACCGACTCCGCCTATGCCATGGGTTGCCAGATCGGCGACAAGAGCGCCATCGAACGGGTGCGCCGTTTGCGCCAGCTCGACAAGAACCACAACTTCACCCTGCTGTGCTGCGACCTGTCGCAAATGGGCTTGTTTGCCAAGATCGACACCTCCACGTTCCGCCTGCTCAAGGCGCATGTACCGGGGCCGTATACCTTCATCCTCAATGCCACGCGCGAAGTGCCGCGCCTGCTGCTGCATGAAAAGCGCCGTACCATCGGCCTGCGCGTGCCGTCCAATCCGATCGTGCTGGCGTTGTTGGCCGAGCTGGGCGAGCCATTGATGAGCGTCAGCCTGATCATGCCCGGCGACGAAGAGCCGATGAATGACCCCTACGAGATCCGCCAGGCGCTGGAACATCACGTCGACCTGATCATCGACGGCGGCTTTGGCAACGTAGAAGGGTCGACGGTGATCAACCTCAGCGGCGACGAGCCTGAAGTGATCCGGGTTGGCTGTGGCGATCCGACGCCGTTCCTGGTGGATGCGTGAATCAACTGGCGCAGCCCGAGGCAGCGGCCAGCGACCTTTCAGTACCGCAGCAACTGCAGCTAGCGCTGGTATATGGCGAGGCGGTTACCGAGCTGCCGCTGGACCTGTACATCCCGCCGCATGCGCTTGAAGTGATTCTTGAGGCATTTGAAGGCCCTCTCGATCTGCTGCTGTACCTGATTCGCAAGCAGAACATCGACATCCTTGATATTCCCGTTGCGGAAATCACCCGCCAGTACATGACCTACGTCGAGCTGATGAAGTCGGTGCGCCTCGAACTGGCCGCAGAGTACCTGCTGATGGCTGCGATGCTGGCCGAGATCAAGTCGCGCATGTTGCTGCCGCGCTCCAGCGAGATTGAAGAGGAGGAGGGCGACCCGCGTGCTGAGCTGATCCGCCGTTTGCAGGAGTACGAGCGCTTCAAGGCCGCAGCCGAGGGCATCGACACCCTGGCTCGGGTTGGCCGCGACGTGATCATTCCCAGGCTGGACGCACCGCAGGCGCAGGTGCGCAAATTGCTGCCCGATGTCAGCCTGGAAGAGATTCTGCTGTCTATGGCTGAAGTCATGCGCCGCAATGACCTGTTCGAGAGCCACCAGATCAGCCGCGAGACACTCTCTACCCGTGAGCGCATGAGTGAGGTGCTCGAGCGCCTCAAGGGCGGCGCGTTTGTGCCCTTTGTCGAGTTGTTCACCGTCGAAGAGGGCAAGCTCGGCGTGGTGGTCACCTTCATGGCGATTCTGGAGCTGGTTAAGGAATCGCTGATCGAACTGGTGCAGAATGAGCCCTTCGCCCCGATCCATGTCCGTGCGCGGACCGACTGAAACAAGCCGACCCAACTCCAATGAACCTGAATGAACCGCGCGACCTGGCGTCGCTGATCGAGGCTTTTCTGCTGGCCTCGGGCAAGCCGCAATCGCTTGAACGGCTGTACGAGCTGCTCGATGAAACCGAGCGTCCGGCACCGGCTGTCTTCAAGAAGGCCCTCGAACTGCTGGCCAAGTCCTGCAATGGCCGCGCCTTTGAGCTCAAAGAGGTCGCCAGTGGCTATCGCCTGCAGATCCGCGAGAACTTTGCGCCTTGGGTAGGCCGGCTGTGGGAAGAACGGCCGCAGCGTTACTCGCGGGCCCTGCTCGAAACCATGGCGCTGATCGCTTATCGCCAGCCCATCACTCGCGGCGAGATCGAAGACGTGCGTGGTGTGGCGGTCAACACCAACATCGTCAAGACGCTGATGGAGCGCGAGTGGATCCGCATCGTCGGCTACCGTGAAGTGCCGGGGCGCCCAGCGATGTTTGCCACTACCAAGGCGTTTCTCGATCACTTCAACCTGAAGAGCCTTGACCAGTTGCCAGCCCTGGCCGAGCTTCGCGAGATGGAGCCCGAGCCCCTGCTTGACCCGGACGACGCCCCGGTGCCGGCGCATCTGCAGGCGTTGGCTGATGCCAGCCTGGGCGAGCAAGAGGTGGGCGAGCCGCCGACCGAGACCAGCTTCCGCAGCCTGCTGGTCGAGCTGGATGCGATGGAAGAAGGTCTGAAAATTGATTTTGAAGACCTGCCCGAGGCGCAGCCTGATCCGTTGCCCGAAGATGACGCCGAACTGAGTTGACCGTTCGGCGCAAAGCCTGGCTGCCTGCGTAAAAGGCGCTACTCTGCAGTGCGCTTGGCTGATGAACCGCGTATAGTGCGCGCCCCTCTGGCCCATTCGTGGCCAGATACCGCATTTCATTCTTACACCGGGAGGTGCCCAGATGAGTGACAAAGAGCTGCTCGATACCCAACCTATTCCTCCATCCGGCGAAAAACTGCAAAAAGTTCTCGCCCGCATCGGCGTGGGCTCGCGTCGGGATGTCGAGGCCTGGATCAGCCAGGGCCGAATCAAGGTCAACGGCGTTGCCGCGACCCTTGGTCAGCGTGTCGACATGCATGACGCGATCTCGGTCGATGGCAAGCTGATCAAGCGCGTGGAGGCCTCCGAGGCCACCCGCCGGGTGATCATGTACAACAAGCCAGATGGCGAGATCTGCACCCGTGACGACCCGGAAGGCCGTCCAACCGTGTTCGATCGCCTGCCACGGCCGAAAGAGGGCCGCTGGATCAACATCGGTCGTCTCGACATCAACACCACCGGCCTGCTGCTGTTCACCACTGACGGCGAACTGGCCAACCGCCTGATGCACCCATCCTACGAGATGGACCGCGAATACGCGGTACGTGTGCGCGGCGAAGTCGATGACGAAATGCTCGACCGCCTTAAGGCTGGTGTAGTGCTTGAAGATGGCCCGGCGAAGTTCACCGACATCCAGAAAGCGCCGGGTGGCGAAGGCTTCAACCATTGGTACCACTGCGTGGTGATGGAAGGCCGTAACCGCGAAGTACGTCGCCTGTGGGAGTCGCAAGGGGTTATCGTCAGCCGTCTGAAGCGTGTGCGCTTCGGTCCGGTGTTCCTCAACTCTGACCTGCCAATGGGTCGCTGGCGCGAAATGAGCCAGTACGAAATCGACATCCTTGCCGCTGAAGTGGGCCTGCAGCCGGTTGCGCTGCCGACCTTGAACCTCAAGGCCAAGGACAAGATGGAACGTATGCAGCGCAAGTCCAGCCGTCCGCTGGGCCGTGGCGAACGCGTACGCAATCTGCGCCCGGCGCAGGAAGGCCAGGCCGAGCGCCCGGCCCGTGCGCCGCGTGAAGACAGCGCGGCTGCGCGCAAGGGCAGCCGTGCCCCGGCCGCCAGTGCGGTAGCCGAGCGTCCGAGCGATGTACGCAAGCGCACCAACAAGCCTGATGGTGCCCGCACTAGTGGCGGTCGCCCAACCGGCGGCAAGCCTGCTGGCGGTGGTCGCGGCAAGCCGCGGGGCTGATAGCGTGTGATCTGGGGCCGCTTTGCGGCCCCAGTCGTTTCGATGGCGAACCTAGGCGCAATGCCTGGCAACTTTTCCATCCGCCTTGTAAAGAAATCCTTACGGAATCGCCCGATTCCTCAAGCAAACGCTCACCGCGTAACGCAAACTTGCCAAACCCCCGCCCCAGAGCCCTCTCTGCCCCCAAACAGCCACTTGCCCAGTGCCCTGCAACACGCTGATATAGCCCCATGCCCTGTGCACAGCCTGGCCAAAGAGCCCGGCTAATAAAACAACAAATGGAGGCGCAATGTACGCCGATCAGTTCGCCACAACTGGCTCTTCCCACCGGATCGGTGCGCTTTTCCTACAGGAAATGACGCATCGCGTTGACGCCTGCGCGCTTGCGAGGGTATACAATGCGCCGCGTTTTACCTGTGACCCCCTTGCGTACCGCGCATTTCTGCTGACTCCCGGCTGACCGATCCTGGGCCTGTTGCCCGTCGCCTCCCGTGAATCCAGAAAAAATCCAAGGTAACCACCTTGCCCATTCCGCTGCGCCACGAGTGCGGTGGGTCCGATTCCGTCACAGATAAAAACAAGCAGGTGACTTCGTTCATGAGTGGACAAATCAAGCAGTCAGGCGAGCTCAAGCGGGGCCTGAAAAACCGCCACATCCAGTTGATCGCCCTCGGCGGCGCGATTGGTACCGGCCTGTTCCTCGGCTCAGCCGGAGTGATGGCGTCTGCCGGCCCATCAATGATCCTCGGCTACGCCATCTGCGGCTTCATTGCCTTCATGATCATGCGCCAGCTCGGCGAGATGATTGTCGAGGAGCCTGTGGCAGGCTCCTTCAGCCACTTTGCGCACAAGTACTGGGGCGGTTTTGCCGGCTTCCTGTCGGGCTGGAACTGCTGGGTGCTGTACATCCTGGTGGGCATGTCGGAGCTGTCGGCAGTGGGCAAGTATGTCCATTACTGGTGGCCCGAGATCCCTACCTGGGTCACTGCGGCGGCGTTTTTCCTGCTGATCAACGCCATCAATTTGATGAACGTGAAGGTGTTCGGCGAGACCGAATTCTGGTTC
Source organism: Pseudomonas sp. 1121_17 (assembly GCF_052850745.1). Taxonomy (NCBI): domain Bacteria; kingdom Pseudomonadati; phylum Pseudomonadota; class Gammaproteobacteria; order Pseudomonadales; family Pseudomonadaceae; genus Pseudomonas; species Pseudomonas sp. 1121_17. The sequence continues at coordinate 347,400 of NZ_VXCX01000004.1, read as the reverse complement.
GCGATCATCAAGGTCGTGGCCATTGTCGGCATGATCGGCCTGGGCGCCTACATGCTCACTTCGGGCAGTGGCGGCCCGGAAGCGTCGGTCACCAACCTGTGGGTGCATGGCGGGTTCTTCCCCAACGGCGTCACGGGGCTGGTGATGGCGCTGGCGATCATCATGTTCTCGTTCGGCGGCCTGGAGATGCTCGGTTTCACGGCGGCCGAGGCTGACAAGCCGAAAACCGTCATCCCCAAGGCTATCAACCAGGTCATCTACCGCATCCTGATCTTCTATATCGGTGCACTGGTGATCCTGCTCTCGCTGACGCCTTGGAATACCCTGGTCGCCAGCATCGAAGCCGCCGGCGGCAGCTACGGCAGCAGCCCGTTCGTGCAGGTGTTCTCGCTGCTGGGTAGCGACGTTGCTGCGCACCTGCTCAACTTCGTGGTATTGACCGCGGCGCTGTCGGTGTACAACAGCGGCACCTACTGCAATGCGCGCATGCTCTACGGCATGGCCGAGCAGGGCGATGCGCCAGCAGGCCTGGCCAAGATCGACAAGCGCGGCGTGCCGGTTCGTTCGATTCTGGCTTCGGCAGCGGTCACCCTGGTAGCGGTGCTGCTTAACTACTTCATGCCGCAGCATGCGCTCGAGCTGCTGATGTCGCTGGTAGTGGCCGCGCTGGTGATCAACTGGGCGATGATCAGCTTCTCGCACCTCAAGTTCCGCCAGCACCTTGACCGTACTGGCCAGAAACCGCTGTTCAAGGCGTTGTGGTACCCCTACGGCAACTACCTGGTGATGGCTTTTGTCGTGCTGATCCTCGGCACCATGCTGATGATCCCGGGTATCCAGGTGTCGGTCTACGCCATCCCGGTATGGCTGCTGGTGATGTACCTGGCCTATGTCCTCAAGGGCGGCAAACGTGCCGGTCCTGCCGAGGTAGCTGTAGAGAGCGTGGCCAAGTAAACGGTCACGGGCTTTACCCGAAACCCGATGTCAGATCACTGGCATCGGGTTTTTTATTGGCTGCGGATCAGATCTGCGCCAGCAACCAGCTACGGAATGCCCGCAGCGAGGGCAACGCTTCGTTGCGCGGCGGATAGATCAGGTAGTAGCTGCGCTGGCTGGCAAAGGCTGCGCCCGGGCTGTACAGCTCGCCCTTGGCCAATTCTTCATCGACCAGAATCCGCGGCACCAGGCCAATGCCGATGCCAGCGCGCACCGCCTGGATCAGGTGCGAGGTCAGCTCGAAGCTCGGCCCCAGGCGCATCGATCGGTGTGGCAGCTCCTGATGGGAGAACCATTCGCCCCATGCATGAGGGTTGTTGGCCACGTTCAGCAGTACTTCCTGGCTGATCCGCGTTGGGTCCCATTGCTGGCCATCGCGGGCTGCGTCCGGCGGCAAGATTACCAGCAGTTGCTCGGCATGCAGGCGATGGCAGATCAGCCCGGGCAAGTCATTGCTGGCCACGCCGATGGCGGCGTCGATCTCGCTGGTGTCGAAATTGATCGCTTCGATGCGCGAATGAATATGCACCAGCATGCCCGGGTGCGCCGCGTAAAACTCATGCAGGCGTGGCAGCAGCCATTTCGAGCCGAAGGTGGGCAGGGTGGCCAGCCGCAGCGTGCCCACGCCGGACTGGTAGGCCAGGGCCTGCAAGGTCGCACTGCGGATGCGCCCGAGCGCCTCGCTGAGCTCGCCCTGGTACAGCCGACCGACGTCGGTGAGCTGCACCTGACGGCCCTCGCGGCGAAACAGGGTCAGGCCCAGTTGCTGCTCCAGCGCCTGGACCTGACGGCTGACCGCGCTCTGGGTTAGCGACAGTTCGGCGGCGGCGCGGGTGTAGCTCTCATGCCGGGCCGCTGCCTCGAAGGCCAGCAGCAGTGACATCGATGGCGTAAGGTGGCGGTAATTCATTCATAAAACTCATCAATAGCGGCAGGAAAATCCGTTTGCCCCCAGCGGCAAACTACAGGAACATTGACCTATTCGTCATCAGTGTCTGCGCGATGCATGCCGCAATGACAGGTTTACCGTGAATCAGCCCATATCAAGAGGCCATCCAACGATGATCGCCCAGTTGCACACCAGCGCGCCTGCCGCTAATTACCCAGAATTCCTCCAAGCCCTGCGTGGCAGTGGCTTCGCCGGCCAGATCAGCGCCGACTACGCCACCCGTACCGTGCTCGCGACCGACAACTCGATCTACCAGCGCCTGCCGCAGGCGGCGGTGTTCCCCTTGCACGCAGATGACGTGGTCAAGGTCGCGAAACTGATGAGCGAGCCGCGCTTTGCCGGCATCAAGCTGACCCCGCGCGGCGGCGGCACTGGTACTAATGGCCAGTCGCTGACCGATGGCATCATCGTCGACCTGTCGCGGCACATGAACAACATCCTCGAGATCAACGTCGAAGAGCGTTGGGTGCGGGTCCAGGCGGGTGTGGTCAAAGACCAGCTCAATGCTGCGCTCAAACCGCACGGGTTGTTCTTCGCCCCCGAGCTGTCTACCTCAAACCGCGCCACCGTTGGTGGCATGATCAACACCGATGCCAGCGGCCAGGGCAGTTGCACCTACGGCAAGACCCGCGACCACGTCCTCGAACTGCACAGCGTGCTGCTCGGCGGCGAACGCCTGCACAGCCTGCCGATCGATGACGCTGCGCTGGAGCAGGCCTGTGCCGCAACCGGCCGGGCCGGTGAGGTGTATCGCATTGCTCGCGACATTCATGAAACCCAGGCCGAGCTGATCGAGACCACCTTCCCCAAGCTCAATCGTTGCCTGACCGGCTACGACCTGGCGCACCTGCGCGACGCGCAGGGCCGCTTCAACCTCAACAGCGTGCTGTGCGGCGCCGAGGGTTCGCTGGGCTATGTGGTCGAAGCCAAGCTCAACGTACTGCCGATTCCTAAATACGCAGTGCTGGTCAACGTGCGCTACAGCAGCTTCATGGATGCTCTGCGCGATGCCAATGCGCTGATGGCGCACAAGCCGCTGTCGATCGAAACGGTCGATTCCAAGGTGCTGCTGCTGGCGATGCAGGATATCGTCTGGCACAGCGTCGCCGAGTACTTCCCGGCGGATGCCGAGCGGCCAACCCTGGGCATCAACCTGATCGAATTCTGCGGTGATGACCCTGCCGAGGTGAATGCCCGGGTGCAAGCTTTCATCGGCCATCTGCAGACTGACAAAGGTGTAGAACGGCTCGGTCACACCCTGGCCGAGGGCGCCGAGGCAGTCACCCGCGTGTACACCATGCGCAAGCGCTCGGTCGGCCTGCTGGGCAATGTCGAGGGCGAAGTACGCCCGCAGCCGTTTGTCGAAGACACCGCCGTGCCGCCTGAGCAGTTGGCTGACTACATTGCAGAGTTTCGCGCGCTGCTCGACAGCTATGGCCTGGCCTATGGCATGTTCGGCCATGTCGATGCCGGCGTGCTGCACGTGCGCCCGGCACTGGACATGAAAGACCCGGCCCAGGCCGCACTGGTCAAGCCGATCTCGGATGCAGTGGCAGCGTTGACCAAGCGCTACGGTGGGCTGCTCTGGGGCGAGCATGGCAAGGGCCTGCGCTCGGAATACGTGCCGGAGTATTTCGGCGCGCTGTACCCAGCCTTGCAGCGCCTGAAGGGCGCGTTCGATCCGCACAACCAGCTCAACCCAGGCAAGATCTGCACCCCGCCGGACAGCGCCGAAGGCCTGACCAAGGTCGATGGCGTGACCCTGCGTGGCGACCTCGACCGGACCATCGACGAGCGCGTCTGGCAGAGCTTTGGCAGCGCGGTGCACTGCAACGGCAACGGCGCTTGCTACAACTACGACCCCAACGACGCCATGTGCCCGTCCTGGAAGGCCACCCGCGAGCGCCAGCATTCGCCCAAGGGTCGCGCCTCGTTGATGCGCGAGTGGCTGCGCCTGCAAGGGGCGGCGGATATCGACGTGCTGGCCGCAGCGCGCAGCAAGGTCTCCTGGCTCAAGGGCTTGCCGACGCGGCTGCGCAACAACCGTGCACAGCAGCAGGGGGAGGTCGACTTTTCCCACGAGGTGTACGACGCCATGGCCGGTTGCCTGGCGTGCAAGTCCTGCGCAGGGCAGTGCCCGATCAAGGTCAACGTGCCGGACTTCCGCTCACGCTTCCTTGAGCTGTACCACGGCCGTTACCAGCGGCCACTGCGCGATTACTTGATTGGCTCGCTGGAATTCAGCATCCCGTACCTGGCCCACGCGCCGGGCCTGTACAACGCGGTGATGGGCTCGAAGTGGGTCAGCAAGTTGCTGGCCGACAAAGTCGGCATGGTCGACAGCCCATTGATCAGCCGCTTCAACTTCCAGGCGACGCTGACCCGTTGCCGTGTGCAGATGGCCACTGTGCCGACCCTGCGCGAACTGACCCCCGCCCAGCGCGAGCGCAGCATCGTGCTGGTGCAGGATGCCTTCACCCGCTACTTCGAAACGCCGCTGCTGGCGTCATTCATCGAGCTTGCTCATCGCCTCGGCCACCGTGTTTTCCTCGCGCCCTACAGCGCCAACGGCAAGCCGCTGCACGTGCAGGGCTTCCTCGGTGCGTTCGCCAAGGCGGCGATCCGCAACGGCAGCCAGCTCAAGGCGCTGGCCGACTGTGGCGTGCCATTGGTGGGGCTGGACCCGGCCATGACCCTGGTGTATCGCCAGGAATACCAGAAGGTAGAGGGGCTGCAGGACTGCCCGAAAGTGCTGTTGCCGCAGGAGTGGCTGATTGATGTGCTGCCTGAGCAAGTGTCAGCCACTGGCGCCAGCTTCCGTCTGATGGCGCACTGCACCGAGAAAACCAACGTACCGGCCAGCACTCGGCAATGGGAGCAGGTCTTCGCCCGTATGGGCCTGACATTGGTCACCGAGGCCACCGGCTGCTGTGGCATGTCTGGCACTTATGGGCATGAGGCGCGCAACCAGCAGACCTCACGGACTATCTTCGAGCAGTCGTGGGCGACCAGGCTGGATAAACAGGGCGAGCCCCTGGCGACTGGCTATTCCTGCCGCAGTCAGGTCAAACGCCTGGCTGACAAGCAGTTGCGCCATCCGCTCGAAGTCGTGCTGCAGTTTGCCCTGCGCTGAATTTCAGAGAGGTGGGCGGGAATCATGGAGAGGTGGCCGCAGGAGGGCGCGGCAGGTCTGGCTGATGAGGCTGGGCTTGCCAGCGGCACTCTGGACGGTGTGAAAACGTGATGAAGTGGGGTTTCCCGTGTTCAGCCGTTTTCACACTGCCGTGCGCGGTTATTCCTGATCAGCGCTGGATGTATCGTCGCCATTCTGCTCGACGGCTGGCGTCGGTTCAGAGTGGGCGGCAACGGTGTGCTCTTCGGGGTTCAGGCTTGGGAAGGGATGATTCGGGATCTCATGCATCTCGTCGTCCTCGCAAGTGTGAGTTGAAAAGGCTGCGCCAGGCGCGTGTGTTGCTTTGAAAAAGCTTGGGCAGGATACAGCAGTCGACATGACAGTTTGAACTTTTTGCCGATCAGCTGTCGGCTAGCGGGCGGATATCGGACAGAGCACGTGGGCGGGGATGCAGCTGAAACGGCAAGCGCCCGCAGAGTCTACGGCCTCTGCGGGCGCTGCCAGGCAGGTTACTTACGGCCTTCGGCGTTCTTGGCCACTTCATCGGTGCGGGCGCACATGATGAAGTCATTGCGGTGCAGACCTTTGATCGAATGGCTCCACCAGGTGACAGTGACTTTGCCCCATTCGGTCATCAGGCCAGGGTGGTGGCCTTCGGCTTCGGCGATTTCGCCAACGGCATTGGTAAAGGCCAGGGCGTGCTTGAAGTTCTTGAACAGGAATACCCGTTCCAGCTCCATATGGCCGTCACGCACTTCGATGTTCCAGTCGGGGATCTGCCGGATCAGCTCGGGCAGTTCGGCTTCGCTGACCTGCGGGGCATCGGCGCGGCAGGCTTCGCAGTGGGCTTGGTTCAAGGCATTCATGGTGTGGTTCCAATTCGAGTTGTTATCGTCAAGGTGGCTTCAGGCAGCAACCTTGGGTGGAAACTTGGGTGCGTGCAGGCCCAGCTGCATGCCTTGGTGGACCATGCCCATGATGTCTTCATGGGCCAGGTCGAACAGGCGCTTGAGGTTGGGCAGGACGAAGTACACCGGCTGCAGGATATCGATGCGATAAGGCGTGCGCATCGCCTCGATCGGGTCGAAAGCCTGATGCTCGGGCTCGCTGGACAGACTGTAGACGGTCTCCTTGGGTGAAGAGAGGATGCCGCCGCCGTAGATACGTTGACCTTGCGCGGTATCCATCAAGCCAAATTCGATGGTCATCCAGTACAGCCGGGCCAGGTACACCCGCTCTTCCTTGGTGGCAGCCAAGCCCAGCTTGCCATAGGTGTGGGTGAATTCGGCGAACCATGGGTTGGTCAGCAGCGGGCAGTGGCCGAAGATTTCATGAAAAATATCCGGCTCTTGCAGGTAGTCCAGTTCTTCACGGGTGCGGATGAAGGTAGCCACCGGGAAGCGCTTGCTGGCAAGCAGTTCGAAAAAGGTCTGGAACGGGATCAATGCCGGCACGCGCGCAACCTGCCAGCCCGTGGTGGCGCCAAGCACTTTGTTGATTTCGCCCAACTGGGGAATGCGCTCATGGGGCAGCTTGAGCTGCTCGATGCCGTCCAGGTACTCCTGGCACGCACGGCCTTCGATTACCTTTAACTGGCGGGTAATCAAGGTATTCCAGACTGCGTGCTCGTCTTGCGGGTAGTCGATAAAACCGTTCGCATCGGGCTCGCGGGCCACGTAGTGCGTCTGTTTCATGTGGCTCTCCTGGTGAGGGCTTTATTGTTTTGATTGCGACTGCCCTTAGGAATATCCCGTTGCCGAAGGTTTTGCATCGGGTTAACGCGCACGTTAACCCTCTTTTGCCTGCAGTTTCGTAACGTTAAGTTTACAAAATACCTGTGTTCCCGGAAAATCACGGCCATGCGCGGTAGCTAAGCGCTATTTTTGTCAGCTTATCTTTACGACTTTTCTGCATGCCGGTTAAAAATCGGCAGCTTCGAGACCTCTACATGCGTATCAAAGTGCATTGCCAGAACCGCATCGGCATCCTGCGAGACATACTCAACCTGCTGGTGGAGTACGGCATCAACGTGCTGCGGGGGGAGGTGGGCGGCGATCATGGCAACGCGATCTATCTACATTGCCCGAACCTTGTGAACCTGCAGTTTCAGGCGTTACGGCCCAAGTTCGAAGCCATCACTGGCGTATTCGGCGTCAAGCGGGTCGGCCTGATGCCCAGTGAGCGCCGGCACATGGAGCTCAACGCACTGCTGGGCGCGCTCGAGTTTCCGGTGCTGTCGGTGGACATGGGCGGCAGCATCGTCGCTGCCAACCGCGCCGCCGCGCAGCTGCTGGGCGTGCGTGTGGACGAGGTGCCGGGCTTGCCGCTGGCGCGCTATGTCGAGGACTTTGACCTGCCTGAGCTGGTCCGCGCCAACCAGTCGCGGATCAACGGCCTGCGGGTCAAGCTCAAGGGCGATGTGTTTCTGGCAGATATCGCCCCGCTGCAGTCCGAGCACGATGAAAGCGAAGCGCTGGCCGGTGCTGTGTTGACCCTGCACCGCGCCGACCGCATTGGCGAGCGTATCTACAATGTGCGCAAGCAGGAGCTGCGAGGCTTTGACAGTATCTTCCAAAGCTCGAAAGTAATGGCGGCGGTAGTGCGCGAGGCGCGGCGCATGGCGCCTCTGGATGCGCCGCTGTTGATTGAAGGTGAAACCGGCACGGGCAAGGAGCTGCTGGCGCGCGCCTGTCACTTGGCCAGCCCGCGCGGTCAGGCGCCGTTGATGGCGCTCAACTGTGCCGGCTTGCCGGAGTCGATGGCCGAGACCGAGCTGTTTGGCTACGGCCCGGGTGCATTCGAAGGCGCCCGCGCCGAGGGCAAGCTCGGTCTGCTCGAGCTGACCGCAGGCGGCACCCTGTTTCTCGATGGCGTGGCCGAGATGAGCCCGCGTCTGCAGGTCAAGCTGCTGCGCTTTTTGCAGGACGGCTGCTTTCGTCGGGTCGGCAGTGATGAAGAGGTATATCTGGATGTACGGGTCATCTGCGCGACCCAGGTGGACTTGTCCGAGTTGTGCGCGCGGGGTGAGTTCCGCCAAGACCTGTACCACCGCTTGAACGTGCTCTCGCTGCACATTCCGCCGCTGCGTGAATGCATGGATGGGCTGGACGGCTTGGTCGAGCATTTTCTGGATCAAGCCAGTCGGCAGATTGGCTGCCCACTACCCAAGTTGGTGTCGGCGGCCATGGATAAACTCGCGCACTATCATTGGCCGGGCAATGTGCGCCAACTTGAGAACGTACTGTTTCAAGCCGTTTCATTGTGTGAGGGCGGTGTGGTTAAAAGTGAGCATATCCGTTTGCCGGATTATGGTGTGCGCCAACCATTGGGCGAGTTTTCCCTGGAGGGGCAACTTGCTGATATTGTCGGGCGTTTTGAAAGGGCGGTGTTGGAGTCATTGTTGGCGGAGTTTCCAAGTAGCCGTGCGTTGGGTAAACGCTTGGGCGTTTCACATACGACCATCGCCAATAAGTTGCGAGAATATGCGCTAGGTAAATCAGCGGATCAATAGTCCGGATTAAGCGAAAGGGGCCTTGCGGGCCCCTGTTTCATGCTGCTTAACCGTTCGAGCAGCCGTTGCCCATCACTCGGTATTCAAGAATGTGCTGTTGGCCCTGCGAGTCTTCATAGGTCATGCGGGCCGGTACCACTTCGCAGACATTGGGCACCGCGCTCATCGAGATAACGCGGGCGATGTCCAGGTGCTGCGAGTAGTTGTACTGTTCAACCGGGATCTGCTTGGCGTTGTTTGCAAGGTCGTCGGCCAGTGCCGCGGTGCTGCAAAGAGTGCCAAGTGCCAATACCAGTAACGCTTTCATGTTCGATTTACCTATACAGGGGCGAGAGGGTGCACGCAGCGAGAGTGACGCTGCGCGTAAAACGATAATCAAGGGTTTTAATTATCTTGGGATTAACACCTGCCGGGTGGGGGGTACTGTCGGAAGTTAATCGCCTTGCCGTTGTTGGCGAGATGAATTTTAGGCCGCGGTGTACGGCTGAAACAGAGCGGGTTTTGATAAAGACTGTTGGCAGATTCTGTAACAATCCCGCGCCGCTGTGCTGTGACCAGACTGGCGAAGTGCTGGCATGGCTGATCTAGAGCCATCGCTGAGGGAGCAGTGGGTAAAGGAGGGGGGCGCTACTACCAACGTCGAATGGCCCTGAGCACTCTGTTACAGTTAAAAACGGTTCCATACAAAAACAACTATTACACCGAGGTATCACAGATGAGTGCGGCTCCACTGTATCCCGTTCGTCCCGAGGTTGCGGCGACCACCCTGACCGACGAGGCCACCTACAAGGCCATGTACCAGCAATCGGTGATCAACCCCGATGGTTTCTGGCGCGAGCAGGCTCAGCGGCTGGACTGGATCAAGCCGTTCACCAAGGTCAAGCAAACCTCGTTCGACGACCATCATGTCGATATCAAATGGTTCGCCGATGGCACCCTCAACGTTTCCTACAACTGCCTGGACCGTCACCTTGAAGAGCGTGGCGATCAGGTAGCAATCATCTGGGAGGGCGACGACCCTTCCGAGAGCCGCAACATCACCTACCGCGAACTGCACGAGCAGGTCTGCAAATTCGCCAACGCCTTGCGTGGCCAGGACGTGCACCGCGGTGACGTGGTGACCATCTACATGCCGATGATCCCCGAAGCTGTGGTCGCCATGCTGGCCTGTGCCCGCATCGGTGCGATCCATTCGGTGGTGTTCGGTGGCTTCTCGCCAGAAGCACTTGCGGGGCGGATCATCGACTGCAAGTCGAAGATCGTCATCACTGCCGACGAGGGCCTGCGTGGCGGTCGCCGTACCCCGCTCAAGGGCAACGTCGACCTGGCGCTGACCAACCCAGAGACCAGCAGCGTGCAGAAGATCATCGTCTGCAAGCGCACCGGTGGCGACATCGCCTGGCACCAGCATCGCGATATCTGGTACGAAGACCTGATGAAGGTTGCTTCGAGCCACTGCGCACCGAAAGAAATGGGCGCCGAAGAAGCGCTGTTCATCCTCTACACCTCAGGTTCCACCGGCAAGCCAAAGGGCGTCTTGCACACCACCGGCGGCTACATGGTTTACGCCGCGCTGACCCATGAGCGGGTATTCGACTACCGCCCGGGCGAAGTCTACTGGTGCACCGCCGACGTCGGCTGGGTCACTGGCCACAGCTACATCGTCTACGGCCCGCTGGCCAACGGCGCTACCACCGTGTTGTTCGAGGGTGTGCCGAACTATCCGGACATCACTCGTGTGTCGAAGATCATCGACAAGCACAAGGTCAATATCCTCTACACCGCACCCACCGCGATCCGCGCAATGATGGCTGAGGGGCAGGCTGCAGTCGAAGGCGCCGATGGCTCAAGCCTGCGCCTGCTCGGCTCGGTCGGCGAGCCGATCAACCCGGAAGCCTGGAACTGGTACCACCAGGCCGTAGGCAAAGGCCGTTGCCCGATCGTCGACACTTGGTGGCAGACCGAAACCGGCGGCATCCTCATCAGCCCGCTGCCAGGTGCGACTGGCCTCAAGCCGGGCTCGGCGACGCGGCCGTTCTTCGGTGTGGTGCCGGCGCTGGTCGACAACCTCGGCAACCTGATCGATGGTGCGGCCGAGGGTAACCTGGTGATTCTCGATTCGTGGCCAGGCCAGTCGCGCTCGCTGTATGGCGATCATGACCGCTTTGTCGACACCTACTTCAAGACCTTCCGCGGCATGTACTTCACCGGTGACGGCGCCCGTCGCGATGAAGATGGCTACTACTGGATCACCGGTCGTGTGGATGACGTACTCAACGTTTCCGGCCACCGCATGGGTACCGCCGAGATCGAAAGCGCGATGGTCGCTCATCCCAAGGTCGCCGAGGCGGCGGTGGTGGGTGTGCCGCACGACATCAAAGGGCAGGGAATCTACGTCTATGTCACCCTCAATTCCGGTACCGAGCCTAGCGAGCAGTTGCGCCTTGAGCTGAAAAACTGGGTGCGCAAGGAGATCGGCCCGATTGCTTCGCCGGATGTTATCCAGTGGGCGCCAGGGCTGCCGAAGACCCGCTCGGGCAAGATCATGCGGCGGATCCTGCGCAAGATCGCCACGGCTGAGTACGATGCCTTGGGTGATATTTCGACCTTGGCCGACCCTGGTGTGGTGCAGCATTTGATCGATACGCACAAGTCGATGAACCTGGCTTCGGCTTGATCAATCGGATCGGAGGGGGCGCGCAGCAGCCCTCAATCCTCAAGGCCCCGCTTCGGCGGGGTTTTTGCATTCTGTTACTTCGACATTCATCGGTAACCGATTCTGTCACCGCCGCCGCACCAAGGCGGGGCGCGGCTACCCAGTCGAGCCCTAAAACAGGGCTTAAAGCACCGTTGGCAAAACCCATAGCACGCTACACTTGCCGTATTACAAGGCTTTGCCAATAATAGGCGCACTTATTGCTTAGTTAACAGGTTGTTTCCCTTTTTGCTCTTGCATAAATCGTAAGGGCTGTCAATGTCGCCCGATACTGTTTCATGCGCTTCTATAACTAGTTGTCGCTTTGAAGAAATATCGACTAACGGGCTGTCGTTAGAATGCCACTCACTCGCTCGTGGTCTGCGGCCCTAGTCGATACCTCTCGCGGCTTGCGTTGTACCCATTCGCATTCGGGCAGCTGTTACCCCTGCCTTGTATTGCCCCGTACCGATGGAGTTACCTGATGAAGAAGCTTGCACTGCTTGGCGCCCTGGCGCTGTCCGTGTTTTCCCTGGTATCGCACGCCGATGAAAAACCGCTGAAAATCGGTATCGAGGCCGCTTACCCTCCATTTGCCTTCAAGCAGCCTGACGGCAGCATTGCCGGCTTTGACTACGACATCGGCAATGCCCTGTGCACCGAGATGAAGGTCAAGTGCACCTGGGTCGAGCAAGAGTTCGACGGCCTGATCCCGGCACTCAAGGTGCGCAAGATCGACGCGATCCTGTCGTCTATGTCGATCACCGACGATCGCAAGAAGTCGGTCGACTTCACCAATCGCTACTATCTGACCCCGGCACGTCTGGTGATGAAAGACGGCACCACCGTCAGCGACTCGCTGGCAGAGCTCAAGGGCAAGAAGATCGGCGTGCAGCGCGGCTCGATCCACAACCGCTTCGCCAATGAAGTACTGGCCCCGCAAGGCGCAACTGTCGTGCCTTACGGTACCCAGAACGAAATCTACCTGGATGTCGCTGCCGGTCGTCTCGATGGCACTGTCGCCGACGCCACTCTGCTCGAAGACGGCTTCCTCAAGACCGACGCCGGCAAGGGCTTTGCCTTTGTAGGTCCGGCCTTCACCGACGCCAAGTACTTCGGCGACGGCATCGGTATCGCCGTGCGCAAGGGTGACAAGGCCAACCTTGATCGGATCAACGCTGCCATTGCTGCGATTCGCGCCAACGGCGAGTACAAGAAGATCCAGGACAAGTACTTCAATTTCGACATCTACGGGCCTGAGGCCAAGTAAGACGTCGGACCGCAACTGTGCAATGGTGCAAACAGCAGAGGCTCTGAGGTTTGCACCATTTTTCATTCCCTAGGTCTGAGGAATCCCAATCATGTTGAAAGGCTACGGGGCAGTCATCCTCGATGGGGCGTGGCTGACGCTACAGCTCGCCCTGTCGTCGATGGCCCTGGCCATCGTGCTCGGTCTGATCGGCGTGGCGCTGCGCCTGTCGCCGGTGCGCTGGCTGGCCTGGCTCGGCGATATGTATGCCACGGTCATCCGCGGCATCCCGGATCTGGTGTTGATCCTGCTGATTTTCTACGGCGGCCAGGACTTGCTCAATCGGTTGGCGCCGCTGCTGGGCTATGACGACTACATCGACCTCAACCCGCTGGCTGCCGGTATCGGTACGCTGGGGTTCATCTTTGGCGCGTACCTGTCGGAAACCTTCCGCGGCGCGTTCCTGGGTATCCCCAAAGGGCAGGCCGAAGCCGGTGTGGCGTACGGCATGAGCAGCCGCCAGGTGTTCTTCCGGGTGATGGTGCCGCAAATGATCCGCCTGGCCATTCCGGGCTTCACCAACAACTGGCTGGTATTGACCAAGGCGACCGCGTTGATCTCGGTGGTCGGTCTGCAAGACATGATGTTCAAGGCCAAGCAGGCGGCTGATGCCACCCGCGAACCCTTCACTTTCTTCCTGGCGGTGGCTGCGCTGTACCTGGTGCTCACCAGTGTTTCGCTGCTGGCGTTGAAATACCTTGAACGGCGCTACTCGGTAGGCGTCAAGGCGGCAGAACTATGATCTTTGACTACAACGTCATCTGGGAAGCCATGCCGCTGTACCTGGGCGGCTTGCTGACGACCCTGAAATTGCTGGCGTTCTCGCTGCTGTTCGGTTTGCTGGCAGCGGTACCGCTGGGGCTGATGCGGGTGTCCAAGCAGCCGCTGGTGAATGTGCCGGCCTGGCTCTACACCTATGTCATTCGTGGCACGCCAATGCTGGTGCAGCTGTTCTTGATCTACTACGGCCTGGCTCAGTTCGAGACAGTGCGCGAGAGTATCTTCTGGCCGTGGCTGTCTAGCGCGACTTTCTGCGCGTGCCTGGCGTTTGCCGTCAATACCAGCGCCTACACCGCTGAAATCATCGCCGGCAGCCTCAAGGCCACGCCCCATGGCGAGATCGAAGCTGCCAAGGCGATGGGCATGTCGCGCTACAAGATGTACCGCCGTATCCTGCTGCCGTCGGCCATGCGCCGCGCGCTGCCGCAGTACAGCAACGAAGTGATCATGATGCTGCAGACCACCAGCCTGGCCTCGATCGTGACCCTGATCGACATCACCGGCGCGGCGCGTACCGTCAATGCCCAGTACTACCTGCCTTTCGAGGCCTACATCACCGCGGGTGTGTTCTACCTGTGCCTGACCTTCATTCTGGTGCGCCTGTTCAAGATGGCCGAACGCCGCTGGCTGGGCTACCTGGCGCCGCGCAAGCACTGACCGCTCTGTGAGAACCGACAGCATGTACAAACTCGAAGTCCAAGACCTGCACAAGCGCTATGGCAGCCATGAAGTGCTCAAGGGCGTGTCCCTGGCGGCCAAGGCCGGCGATGTGATCAGCATCATCGGCTCCAGCGGTTCGGGCAAGTCGACCTTCCTGCGTTGCATCAACCTGCTCGAGCAACCGCATGCGGGCAAGATTCTGCTCAACAACGAAGAACTCAAGCTGGTTGCCGGCAAGGAAGGCGCGCTCAAGGCGGCCGATCCGCGCCAGTTGCAGCGGATGCGTTCGCGCCTGTCGATGGTGTTTCAGCATTTCAATCTGTGGGCGCACATGACCGCGCTCGAGAACATCATCGAAGCGCCGGTGCATGTGCTCGGCATGAACAAGAAAGAAGCCCTGGAGAAAGCCGAGCATTACCTGGCGAAGGTCGGCGTCTCGCACCGCAAGGACGCCTACCCTGGGCATATGTCCGGTGGTGAGCAGCAACGTGTGGCGATTGCCCGTGCGCTGGCCATGGAGCCGGAGGTGATGCTGTTCGACGAACCGACCTCGGCACTCGACCCGGAGCTGGTCGGTGATGTGCTCAAGGTCATGCAGTCGTTGGCCCAGGAGGGCCGCACCATGGTCGTGGTGACCCACGAAATGGGCTTTGCCCGCGAGGTCTCCAATCAGCTGGTGTTCCTGCATAAAGGCATCGTCGAGGAGCGTGGCAATCCGCGTGAGGTGTTGGTCAATCCGCAGTCGGAACGGCTCCAGCAGTTTCTCTCGGGCAGCTTGAAGTAACGCTGCACCTTTGCACCAGAATAGGGCATGCTGCGCAGCGAGCGCAGCCATCCCCGGCGCAACTGACGCCACCTCTTCTCAGGTTTCGGATCACGCCCTATGACCACCCAGCGTATCGGCTTTCTCATCTGGCCCAACACCCGGCCGCTGACCTTGGCCCTGGCCGAAGAAGCACTGCTGGTTGCTCAGCGGGTACATCCGGAAGTTATCTACGATCTGGCGTTTCTCCAGGCTGAACCTGGCGAGCGGCAGGGCTGGCAGTTGCCGGGCGAGGCCTGGAATGGTCGGCTCGAAGGTTTCCAGAAGCTCTTCGTGCTGGCTGACGAGCCGCCGCAGGCGGTCACGGCCGCGCTGTCGTCCGGGCTCAAGCAGCTGGCTCGCAGCGGTTGCGTGATTGCCGGGCTGTCGGCAGGTGTATACCCGCTGGCGCAGCTCGGCCTGCTCGATGGCTATCGCGCCGCGGTGCACTGGCGCTGGCAGGATGATTTTGCCGAACGCTTCCCCAAGGTGATTGCCACCAGCCATCTGTTCGACTGGGACCGTGATCGCCTGACGGCCTGTGGCGGCATGGCCGTAGTCGACCTGTTGCTGGCCGTGCTGGCCCGTGACCATGGCGCCGAGCTTGCCGGTGCGGTATCCGAGGAGCTGGTGGTCGAGCGCATTCGCGAGGGCGGCGAGAGGCAGCGTATCCCGCTGCAGAACCGCCTTGGCTCGAGCCACCCCAAGCTGACCCAGGCTGTGCTGTTGATGGAAGCCAACATCGAAGAGCCGCTCACCACCGATGAGATCGCCCAGCATGTGTGCGTCTCGCGGCGCCAGCTGGAGCGGATCTTCAAGCAGTACCTCAATCGCGTGCCGAGCCAGTATTATCTTGAGCTGCGCTTGAACAAGGCGCGGCAGATGTTGATGCAGACCAGCAAGTCGATCATCCAGATCGGGCTGTCGTGCGGGTTCTCGTCGGGGCCGCATTTTTCCAGCGCCTACCGCAACTTCTTCGGCGCGACGCCGCGTGAAGACCGTAACCAGCGGCGCAATAACAGCCCGTTCGAGCTTAGTTCGGCGCCTTCGGTCGACAAGTAGCATATTGGGGCCTTTGCACGGCCCTAGCAGTCATGTGAACAACTGTTCTCTCAATTACCCGCCACCTCTCCCCGACAGTTCCTCGCTCCTTTACACTGCGCGATTGCGACAGTGTTTGTCGCATTGCCGAAAACCTCTGTGAAACACGGTTTGGCGCTGTAACAAGTTGTCGCTTGGCCGCAAGGACAGGCGCTGATCAGTCCTTACAATCCCCCCATCGCTCGCCAATCCCAGGCCAGCGTTTCTCTTCAGGAGACTCAGATGTCCGTTGAGCAAGCCCCGGTGCAACGTGCCGATTTCGACCAGGTCATGGTTCCCAACTACGCCCCGGCGGCGTTCATTCCGGTGCGAGGCGAGGGCTCTCGAGTCTGGGACCAGGCGGGTCGCGAACTGATCGACTTTGCCGGCGGCATCGCGGTAAACGCCCTGGGTCATTGCCATCCGGCGCTGGTCAAGGCACTGACCGAGCAGGCCAATACCCTCTGGCACGTATCCAACGTGTTCACCAACGAGCCGGCGTTGCGTCTGGCGCACAAGCTGGTCGACGCGACCTTTGCCGACAAGGCGTTTTTCTGCAACTCCGGCGCCGAGGCCAACGAGGCTGCGTTCAAGCTGGCCCGTCGGGTTGCCCATGATCGCTTCGGCCCGGACAAGCATGAAATCATCTCCACCGTGAACAGCTTCCACGGTCGCACTCTGTTTACCGTCAGCGTCGGTGGCCAGCCGAAGTACTCCGACGGCTTCGGCCCGAAGATCACCGGCATCAGCCATGTGCCGTACAACGACCTTGAAGCGCTCAAGGCACAGATCTCCGACAAGACCTGCGCGGTGGTGATCGAGCCGATCCAGGGCGAGAGCGGCGTAGTGCCGGCTGACCTGGCTTACCTGGAAGGTGCGCGCAAGCTGTGTGACGAGCACAACGCGCTGCTGATCTTCGACGAAGTGCAGACCGGGGTTGGCCGTACCGGCCACCTGTATGCCTACCAGCATTACGGCGTGATCCCGGACATCCTCTCCAGCGCCAAGAGCCTGGGCGGCGGCTTCCCGATCGGCGCCATGCTGACCACCGACGACATTGCCAAGCATCTGGTCGCCGGTACTCATGGCACTACCTACGGCGGCAACCCGCTGGGCTGCGCCGTGGCCTGTGCAGTACTGGATGTGATCAACACCCCGCAGACCCTGGCCGCTGTCACTGCCAAGCACGAGCGCTTCAAGGCACGCCTGGAGAAGATCGAGCTGTTCAGCCTCGTCCGCGGTGTCGGCCTGCTGATCGGCTGCGTGTTGACCGATGTCTGGAAAGGCAAGGCCAAGGACGTGCTCAACGCCGCCGAGAAAGAAGGCCTTATGGTGTTGCAGGCTGGCCCGGATGTAGTGCGTTTTGCACCAAGCCTGGTCATCGAGGATGCCGATATCGACGAAGGCCTGGACCGCTTCGAACGCGCGGTAGCCAAGCTGCTGCAAGGCTGACATACAGCGATTCTGTCGCCGCTGTCAGCAGTGCCAGCGGCGACAGCAGAATTCCAGCGCGGGTGCCTTGTCTCAGACGGGCACCCGCCGTTTTGCCGCACCACGCTGTGCGGCCCGTATTCCCGAAAGGAGTGACACCATGCTGGTAATGCGCCCCGCGCAAATGGCTGACCTGAATGAAGTGCAGCGCATGGCTGCGGACAGCCCGGTTGGTGTCACTTCGCTGCCTGATGACGCTGCGCGTCTGGGCGACAAGATTGCCGCGTCGGAAACCTCATTTGCCGCCGAGGTCAGCTTCAATGGCGAAGAGAGCTACTTCTTCGTGCTCGAAGACACCAGCACCGGCAAGCTGGCCGGCTGCTCGGCCATCGTCGCCTCGGCGGGCTACTCGGAGCCGTTCTACAGCTTTCGTAACGAGACCTTTGTGCATGCTTCGCGCGAGCTGAAGATTCACAACAAGATCCACGTCCTGTCGCTGTGCCACGACCTCACCGGCAACAGCCTGCTGACCAGTTTCTACGTGCTGCCGGAGCTGGTGGCCAGCGGCTTTGCCGAGCTCAATTCGCGCGGCCGCCTGCTGTTCATGGCCGCCCACCCGGAGCGCTTTGCCGACTCGGTGGTTACCGAGATCGTCGGCTACAGCGACGAGCAGGGTGAGTCGCCGTTCTGGGATTCGATCGGGCGTAACTTCTTCGACCTGAACTATTCCGACGCCGAGCGCCTGTGCGGGCTGAAGAGCCGGACCTTCCTCGCCGAGCTGATGCCGCATTATCCGATCTATGTACCGCTGCTGCCGGACAACGCTCAGGAGGCGATGGGGCAGGTGCATCCGCGGGCGCAGATCACCTTCGACATCCTCATGCGTGAAGGCTTCGAGACCGAGCATTACATCGACATCTTCGACGGTGGCCCGACCCTGCACGCACGTGCCTCGGGGATCCGCTCGATCAGCCAGAGCCGAGTAGTCCCGGTCAAGCTCGACGAGGCCACAGTCAAGGGTGGCCGCTCGTACCTGGTCTGCAATGGCCAGTTGCAGGACTACCGCGCCGTGTTGCTGGAGCTGGACTGGGTGCCGGGCAAGCCGCTCAGCCTGAGTAGTGAAGCGGCCGATGCCCTGGGCGTCGGTGAAGGTGCCAGCGTGCGGCTGGTCGCTGTTTGACCGGCCTGGCCCTAGCGCCAGCGCTCGCGACCCGCACCCGTCTTGCGGCCGGCACAGACCGCCGCTCAAGGAGATAGCATGATCGTTCGTCCTGTACGCAGCAGCGATTTACCCGCGCTCATCGAAATGGCGCGCAGCGCCGGTACCACTGGCCTGACTACCCTGCCGGCCAACGAAGAGCGGCTGGCTCAGCGCGTGCGCTGGGCTGAAAAGAGCTTCACCGGTGAAGCCGGGCGGGCCGACACCGATTACCTGTTCGTGCTTGAAAACGACGAAGGCCTGGTGGTCGGCATCAGTGCCATCGCCGGTGCCGTCGGCCTGCGTGAGCCCTGGTACAACTACCGGGTCGGCCTGACCGTCAGCGCTTCGCAGGAGCTGAATATCTACCGCGAGATCCCGACCCTGTTCCTGGCCAACGACCTCACCGGCAACTCCGAGCTGTGTTCGTTGTTCCTGCGCAGTGATCACCGCAACGGCCTCAACGGCCGCCTGTTGTCGAAGGCGCGCATGCTGTTCATCGCCGAGTTCCCTGAGCTGTTCGGCAAGAAGGTCATCGCCGAGATGCGCGGGATCTCCGACGCCGCAGGCCGCTCGCCGTTCTGGGAGTCGCTGGGCCGGCACTTCTTCAAGATGGAGTTCAGCCAGGCTGACTACCTGACCGGCGTGGGCAACAAGGCCTTCATCGCCGAATTGATGCCCAAGTTCCCGCTGTACACGTGCTTCCTTTCCGAGGCTGCGCGCAGTGTGGTCGGCCGGGTACACACCGACACCGAGCCGGCGCTGGCCATGCTCGAGCGCGAAGGTTTCAACTACCAGGGCTACGTCGACATCTTCGATGCAGGCCCGGCAATCGAATGCGACACGGCGAAGATCCGTGCCGTGCGCGAAAGCCAGAATCTGGTGCTGGCAGTAGGCACTCCAGGCGATGACGCCACGCCGTACCTGATCCACAACCGCAAACGCGAAGACTGCCGCATCACCGCAGCGCCAGCGCGGCTGGCGGCCGGCACGCTGGTGGTCGACGCGCTGACGGCGAAACGCCTGCGCCTGGGCGTGGGTGACCACGTGCGCGCAGTCACCTTGTCCGCCAATCGGGAGGCGCAGTGATGACGACCCATTACATCGCAGGGCAATGGCAGGCTGGCCAGGGAGAGGCGCTGCAGTCGCTGAATCCGGTCACTCAGGCGCTCGTCTGGGCGGGGCAGGGCGCTGCTGCTGGCCAGGTTGCCGCCGCAGTAAGCGCGGCCCGCGACGCGTTCCCGGCCTGGGCGCTGCTCAGCCTGGAGGCACGCATCGCGGTGCTGGAAGCCTTCGCCGAGCAGCTCAAGGCCAATGCTGACGAACTGGCCCGCTGCATCGGTGAAGAAACCGGTAAACCGTTGTGGGAGTCGGCAACCGAAGTCACCAGCATGGTCAACAAGGTGGCGATCTCGGTGCAGAGCTATCGTGAACGCACCGGTGAAAAAAGCGGCCCGCTTGGCGATGCGACTGCCGTGCTGCGGCACAAGCCCCATGGCGTGGTGGCGGTGTTTGGCCCGTATAACTTCCCTGGCCATTTGCCCAACGGGCATATTGTGCCGGCGCTGCTGGCCGGTAACTGCGTGGTGTTCAAGCCCAGTGAGCTGACCCCGAAAGTGGCCGAGCTGACGGTCAAATGCTGGATCGCGGCGGGTTTGCCTGCGGGTGTGCTCAATCTGGTTCAGGGCGCCCGCGAGACTGGCGTGGCGCTGGCTGCCGATGCTGGTATCGACGGTTTGTTCTTCACCGGCTCCAGCCGCACCGGCAACCTGTTGCACCAGCAATTTGCCGGGCGCCCGGAGAAGATTCTGGCGCTGGAAATGGGTGGCAACAATCCGTTGGTGGTCGATCAGGTCAAGGACCTCGACGCGGCCGTCTATACCATCATTCAGTCGGCGTTCATTTCTGCCGGCCAACGCTGCACCTGCGCGCGTCGCTTGCTGGTGCCGGAGGGCGTCTGGGGTGACAGCCTGCTGGCGCGGCTGGTCGAGGTCTGCCACAGCATCACGGTTGGCGCCTATGACCAGCAACCCGCGCCGTTCATGGGCTCGGTGATTTCCCTGGCGGCGGCCCAGGCCCTGCTTGATGCTCAACAAGCGCTGATCGGCAAGGGTGCGCTGGCGCTGTTGGCGATGACCCAGCCGCAAGCAGGTGCAGCGCTGCTGACCCCTGGCATCCTCGATGTCACAGGCGTTGCAGAGCGCCCTGATGAAGAGTTCTTCGGGCCATTGCTGCAGGTCATTCGCTACGCCGACTTCGACAGCGCGATCGACCAGGCCAACGCCACCCAATACGGCCTGGCCGCCGGTTTGTTGTCTGACTCGCATGCGCGCTACCAGCACTTCTGGCTGCGTAGCCGCGCCGGTATCGTCAACTGGAACAAACAGCTCACCGGGGCCGCCAGCAGTGCGCCATTCGGTGGCGTCGGCGCCAGCGGCAACCACCGCGCCAGCGCTTACTACGCGGCCGACTACTGCGCTTACCCCGTGGCATCGCTGGAGACCGCCAGCCTCGCCTTGCCGGCGACTTTGACGCCGGGCGTCACCCTATAACAAATGGTCTCGGAGCCTTGCCGATGAAATCCTATGAAGTGAATTTTGATGGCCTGGTAGGGCCGACCCACAACTACGGCGGCCTGTCGTACGGCAACGTGGCCTCGCAGAGCAACAGCCAGCAGTGCTCCAACCCGCGCGAAGCGGCGCGTCAGGGCCTGGCCAAGATGAAGGCGCTGAGCGACATGGGCTTCAAGCAGGGCGTACTCGCCCCGCAGGAGCGCCCGGACGTTGCTGCCCTGCGCCGGCTCGGCTTCAGCGGCAGTGACGCCGAGGTGATCCGTCGCGCCGCCCAGGAGGCCATGCCCTTGCTGGTCGCCAGCTGCTCGGCCTCGAGCATGTGGGTGGCCAACGCGGCCACGGTCAGCCCGAGCGCCGACACTGCCGATGGCCGCGTGCATTTCACTGCCGCCAACCTCAACTGCAAGTATCACCGCAGCATCGAGCATCCAACCACCAGCCGCGTGCTGGCGGCGATGTTCGCCGATGAGCAGGTATTCGCCCATCACCAGGCGCTGCCGGCGGTGGCCCAGTTTGGTGACGAAGGCGCGGCCAACCACACGCGCTTCTGTCGCAGCTATGGCGAGCCCGGCGTAGAGTTTTTTGTCTACGGCCGCAGTGCCTTCGACAGCCGCTACCCGGCGCCGCAGAAGTACCCGGCACGCCAGACCCTGGAAGCTTCGCAGGCCGTCGCTCGCTTGCACGGCCTCAGTGCTGATGGGGTGGTCTACGCTCAACAGAATCCAGCGGTGATCGATCAGGGCGTGTTCCATAACGATGTGATTTCGGTAGGTAACGGCGAAGTGCTGTTCTACCACGAGGATGCCTTCCTCGAGACCGATGCGGTGCTTGCCCAGCTGCAGGCTAAACTGGCCGGCAAGGGTGGCAAGTTCCAGGGCATCTGCGTGCCACGGGCGGCGGTGGCAGTGGAGGACGCGGTGCGTTCCTACCTGTTCAACAGCCAACTGCTGTCACGCGAGGACGGCTCGATGCTGCTGGTGGTGCCGGAAGAGTGCCGCAACAACCCGCGCGTCTGGGACTACCTGAGCCAGTTGACCAGCCGGGGTGGCCCGGTCAAGGAGGTCAAGGTGTTCGATCTCAAGCAGAGCATGCAGAACGGCGGCGGCCCGGCGTGCCTGCGTCTGCGCGTGGCCTTGAAAGAATCCGAGCTGGCGGCGGTCAATCCAGGGGTTATCATGTCGGCGCCGCTGTACGACAGCCTGATCCAGTGGGTCGATCGGCACTATCGCGATCGCATGAGCGACAGCGACCTAGCCGACCCGCAACTGCTCACCGAATGCCGTACGGCCCTGGATGACCTGACCCAACTACTCAAGCTGGGTTCGGTCTATCCGTTCCAACGCCAACCTTGAAGAGAGAATTACGTAATGTCTGACGCCCTGCGCCTGATCCTGGAAGACGATGATGGCACCCAACTGGAAACCTCCTGCACGCGCTTTGCCGTGCTCTGGCAGGGCAAGGAAGTCTGGATTCAGCAGGACGGCCGCGGCCAGCTGCTGATCGGTGTGGACGTCGCTGAAGGCGATGCCGAGTTCGCCAACCTGCTGCTGCGCCCAATGGCCACCAACCTGGTCAGCCTGCAGCTGGAGATGGAGCCGGCTGAGCTGGGCGACGACGATGAGGATGGCCACGTGCACGGCCCGGATTGCGGTCACCACCACTAAGGATGTGCCTATGCTCGCCCTCGGCAAACTGCTTGACCTGACGCTTGGCGGCCGTGAGCCGGGCGAGAAGACTCAATCGACATCAGCAGGCCTGCGCCTGCGTTGGCTGGGGGAGGGCGCGCTGGAAGTGACGCCGCCGAAGGTGGACGACGGCACCTTGCATCTGCTGCTGTCGGCGGGTATTCACGGTAACGAGACCGCGCCGATCGAGTTGCTCGATCAATTGCTGCAGGACATCGCCAGGGGCGAGATCGTGCCGCAGGCGCGGATCCTGTTCCTGTTTGGCAGCCCAATGGCGATGCGTGCAGGCCAGCGTTACCTTGAGCAGGACCTGAACCGCTTGTTCAACGGTCGGCACGAATCGTCGAGCGGTTTCGAAGCGCTGCGTGCTGCCGAGCTGGAGCAGTACGCCCGCACGTTCTTCAGCGTGGCCGGGCGCAATCGCCTGCACTACGACCTGCACACCGCGATCCGCGGCTCGAAGATCGAGCAGTTTGCCCTGTATCCGTACAAGGACGGCCGCCAGCATTCGCGCCGCGAGTTGGCGCGCCTGAGCCAGGCCGGGATGCAGGCGGTGTTGCTGCAGAGCAAGACCTCGATCACCTTCAGTGCCTTCACCTACGAACAGCTCGAAGCCGAGGCGTTTACCCTGGAACTGGGCAAGGCACGCCCGTTCGGGCAGAACGAAGAGGTCAACCTTGACCGTTTGCACAAGCGCCTGGTGCAGATCATCGAAGGCAAGGAGCCGGCGGTGGACGACAGTTTCGACGGCTTGCAATTGTTCAGCGTGGCCCGCGAAATCATCAAGCACAGCGACCACTTCCACCTGCACCTGCCGGATGACATCGAAAATTTCTCCGAGCTGAGCAAGGGTTACCTGCTGGCCGAAGATCTGGCTGAAACCCGCTGGATCGTCGAGGAGGAGGGCGCGCGCATCATCTTCCCCAACCCCAAGGTGCGCAACGGCCTGCGAGCGGGCATTCTGATCGTGCCCGATTCAGGCCAGCGCCTGAGCTGATCCGTACCATTTGGCGCTGGCTGCGCGCTGCGTGGCCAGCCTCGAGCGGCGCATCCTGGCTGTTTTTCCCTACCCCAGCGGTAATTGGCTTGCCAGCGGCCAAACCCTCGCCTTAGCATCCCCTTCAAGTTTTTAGCCGTGCTGACCTGAAATTGCCCGCAAACGACCTTTCAGGGCGCATAAACACACTGCATCCAGCTTGCAGGACCGATATAATGCGGCCCTTTGCCGTCGTTTCGACGTGTTTGCCTTAACGGCCGCCGTTTCCGTGGAAGAACCTATGAAAAGCGCAGAAATCCGTGAAGCCTTCCTTCGCTTCTTCGAGGAGCAGGGCCACACCCGTGTTGCCTCCAGCTCCCTGATCCCGGGCAACGACCCGACCCTGCTGTTCACCAATGCCGGCATGAACCAGTTCAAGGACTGCTTCCTCGGCCAGGAAAAGCGCGCCTACACCCGCGCCGCCAGCAGCCAGAAGTGCGTCCGCGCCGGCGGCAAGCACAACGACCTGGAAAACGTCGGCTACACCGCGCGTCACCACACCTTCTTCGAAATGCTGGGCAACTTCAGCTTCGGCGACTATTTCAAGCGTGACGCGATCACCTACGCCTGGACCTTCCTGACTTCGCCGCAGTGGCTGAACCTGCCCCAGGAAAAACTCTGGGTCACGGTCTACGCCAGCGATGACGAAGCCTACGACATCTGGACCAAGGAAATCGGCGTGCCGGCCGAGCGCATGGTGCGCATTGGCGACAACAAAGGCGCGCCTTATGCGTCGGACAACTTCTGGACCATGGGCGACACCGGCCCATGCGGCCCGTGCACCGAGATCTTCTTTGACCACGGCGCGGATATCTGGGGCGGCCCACCCGGCTCGCCAGAAGAAGACGGCGACCGCTACATCGAGATCTGGAACAACGTCTTCATGCAGTTCAACCGCACCGCCGATGGCGTCCTGCACCCGCTGCCAGCGCCGTCGGTGGACACCGGCATGGGCCTGGAGCGGATCAGTGCGGTGATGCAGCATGTGCACTCGAACTACGAGATCGACCTGTTCCAGAATCTGCTGGTAGCCGCAGCCCAGGCTATCGGTTGCAGCAACGACGGCCAGCCTTCGCTGAAAGTCGTCGCCGACCATATTCGTTCGTGCGGCTTCCTCATCGCCGATGGCGTGCTGCCGTCCAACGAAGGCCGTGGCTATGTGCTGCGCCGGATCATTCGCCGTGCTTGCCGTCACGGCAACAAGCTCGGTGCCAAGGGCAGCTTCTTCTACCAGATCGTCGCCGCCCTGGTCGCCGAGATGGGCCAGGCCTTCCCTGAGCTGAGCAGCCAGCAGGCGCACATCGAGCGCGTCCTCAAGAGCGAAGAAGAGCAGTTCGCCAAGACCCTCGAGCAGGGCCTGCGCATCCTCGAGCAGGACCTGGCCCAGCTGCAGGGCACTACCGTCCCAGGTGACGTGGTGTTCAAGCTGTATGACACCTATGGCTTCCCGATGGACCTGACCGCCGACATCGCCCGTGAGCGTGAGCTGACCATCGACGAAGCCGGTTTCGAGCGCGAGATGGAAGCCCAGCGCGAGCGCGCCCGCTCTGCCAGCGCCTTCGGCATGGACTACAACAGCTTGGTCAAGGTCGATGTTGCCACCGAGTTCCTCGGCTACCAGGCAACCACGGCCCAGGCCAAGGTCGTCGCACTGTACAAGGACGGCCAGGCCGTCGAGCAGTTGCATGAAGGCGATGAAGGCGTGGTGGTGCTTGACCGCACGCCGTTCTACGCCGAGTCCGGCGGCCAGATCGGCGATGCCGGCTACCTGCAGGCCGCCGACGTGCGCTTCGATGTGCGTGATACCACCAAGACTGCCGGTGCATTCCTGCACCACGGTGTAGTCGCCACTGGCGCGCTGCGCGTAGGCGCCGAAGTTGAAGCGCAGGTGGATGCCGAAGTGCAGCACGCCACCTCGCTGAACCACTCCGCGACTCACCTGCTGCACGCGGCGCTGCGCCAGGTGCTCGGCGATCACGTCCAGCAGAAAGGCTCGCTGGTCGACAGCCAGCGCCTGCGCTTTGACTTCAGCCACTTCGAGGCGGTCAAGCCAGAGCAGCTCAAGGCGCTGGAAGACATCGTCAACCGCGAAGTGCGCAAGAACTCCGAGGTGCAAACCGAAGAGACCGACATCGAAACCGCCAAGCGCAAAGGTGCAATGGCGTTGTTCGGCGAAAAATACGGCGATAGCGTGCGCGTGTTGAGCATGGGTGGTGATTTTTCGGTGGAGCTGTGCGGTGGTATTCATGCCAAGCGCACCGGCGACATCAGCCTGTTCAAGATCATCAGCGAAGGCGGCGTGGCTTCTGGCGTGCGCCGTATCGAAGCGATCACCGGGGCTGCGGCACTGGCTTACCTGAACGCTGCTGAAGAGCAGGTCAAGGAAGCTGCGCAATTGGTCAAGGGTAACCGTGACAACCTGATCGACAAGCTGGCGGCGGTGCTCGAGCGCAACCGTCAGCTGGAAAAACAGCTTGAACAGCTGCAGGCCAAGGCCGCCAGCGCTGCCGGAGACGATCTCTCCAGCGCAGCCGTTGAGGTCAAAGGCGCCAAGGTTCTCGCCGCTCGCCTTGACGGGCAGGATGGCAAGGCTCTGCTGGCGCTGGTCGATCAACTGAAGAACAAGCTCGGCCACGCAGTGATCCTGCTGGGTAGTGAGCATGAGGGCAAGGTCGTGCTGGTGGCTGGCGTGACCAAAGACCTCTCCGGCCAACTCAAGGCCGGCGATCTGATGAAGCAGGCCGCTGCGGCGGTTGGCGGTAAAGGCGGTGGTCGTCCGGACATGGCCCAGGGTGGCGGCGTCGACGTCGCTGCACTGGACAGTGCCCTGGCCCTGGCTGTGCCGTTCGCCGAACAGCGGCTTTGAGATGAAACGGCCCGCTAGTGATAGCGGGCCGTTTCAGGTTGGATTGTTTATTGGGTGCCCATCACGGGCAGAGGCAGCTTTGAAATGGCGTTGATCGTACAGAAATTTGGCGGCACCTCTGTCGGATCCATCGAGCGGATCGAGCAGGTTGCCGACAAGGTCAAGAAATTCCGCGAGGCAGGCGATGATCTGGTCGTGGTCCTGTCGGCCATGAGCGGGGAGACCAACCGCTTGCTGGACCTGGCCAAGCAGATTAGCGACAAGCCAGTTCCGCGTGAGCTGGATGTGATCGTGTCGACTGGCGAGCAGGTGACCATTGCCCTGCTGGCCATGGCCTTGATCAAGCGTGGCGTGCCGGCGGTGTCCTACACCGGCAACCAGGTGCGCATTCTCACCGACAGCGCGCACAACAAGGCGCGCATCCTGCAGATCGACGACCAGAAGATTCGTGCCGACCTCAAGGCCGGCCGTGTGGTTGTCGTGGCGGGCTTCCAGGGCGTCGACGAGAACGGCAGCATCACCACCCTCGGTCGTGGCGGTTCGGACACCACTGGTGTGGCCCTGGCGGCCGCGCTGAAGGCTGACGAGTGCCAGATCTACACCGACGTCGATGGTGTCTACACCACCGACCCGCGGGTGGTACCGCAGGCGCGCCGTCTGGAGAAGATCACCTTCGAAGAGATGCTGGAAATGGCCAGCCTCGGTTCCAAGGTGCTGCAGATCCGCTCTGTCGAATTCGCCGGCAAGTACAACGTTCCGTTGCGCGTGCTGCACAGTTTCAAGGAGGGTCCAGGTACCCTCATTACCATTGATGAAGAGGAATCCATGGAACAGCCGATCATTTCCGGTATCGCCTTCAACCGTGATGAAGCCAAGCTGACCATTCGTGGCGTGCCGGATACCCCAGGCGTTGCCTTCAAGATCCTCGGCCCGATCAGCGCTTCGAACATCGAAGTCGACATGATCGTGCAGAACGTTGCCCACGATAACACCACCGATTTCACCTTCACCGTGCACCGCAACGAGTACGAAGCGGCGCACAAGGTGTTGGAAAACACTGCGCGCGAGATCGGCGCCCGTGAAGTGATCGGCGATACCAAGATTGCCAAGGTATCGATCGTTGGTGTCGGCATGCGCTCGCACGCCGGCGTTGCCAGCCGCATGTTCGAAGCGCTGGCCAAGGAGACCATCAACATCCAGATGATCTCCACGTCCGAGATCAAGGTTTCGGTGGTCATCGAAGAGAAGTACCTCGAGCTGGCCGTGCGCGCCCTGCACACCGCCTTCGAGCTGGATGCGCCTGCCCGCCAAGGCGAGTAACGCGTAGCCAGGAGGAGGGCGCGGCTTGCCGCGCCCTTCGCGTTTCCGCCCGCCGGGTGGGCCCTGTCCTGTCCTCTCTGGCGGCCACACACGCTGACTGTGCGTCCCGCAGCCAGTGCGCTACCTCAGACTGTTGTCCCTGATTGAACTGCGTAAGGAGAAAGCTATGTTGATTCTGACTCGTCGGTGCGCCGAGAGCCTGATCATTGGTGACGGTGAGATCACCGTTACGGTCTTGGGTGTCAAAGGCAACCAAGTACGAATTGGCGTTAGCGCGCCCAAGGAAGTCGCGGTTCACCGCGAAGAAATCTACCTGCGAATCAAGAAAGAGAAGGACGAAGAACCAACCCTTTAATTTTTATCAGATTTTTTTTAAAAAAGGGTTTGCAAACGGGGAGGGCTCTGGTTATAGTACGCCCCGTGTTGCGGTGAGGTGGCCGAGTGGCCGAAGGCGCTCCCCTGCTAAGGGAGTATACCTCATAAGGGTATCGGGGGTTCGAATCCCCCCTTCACCGCCATTATTCGCTTAGGGCGCTTCAACTGGCCAAGATCGCTAAGTCGTTGAAATTAAACGAAAAAGTACTTGGCAAATCGGTAAAGCGATCTATAATGCGCGGCAAGACATGGACTCATAGCTCAGCTGGATAGAGTACTCGGCTACGAACCGAGCGGTCGCAGGTTCGAATCCTGCTGAGTCCACCATACAACATGAAGGTTTTGCTCGCAGAGCCGGATTGTTCAACCAGTGGTAATCTGGTCTAAAACTACCAACTTGGACTCATAGCTCAGCTGGATAGAGTACTCGGCTACGAACCGAGCGGTCGCAGGTTCGAATCCTGCTGAGTCCACCATATAGCACGGTGGTTGTGCTTGCACAGGCACCTTGTTTCAACCAGTGGTAACCTGGTCTAAAAATACCAACTTGGACTCATAGCTCAGCTGGATAGAGTACTCGGCTACGAACCGAGCGGTCGCAGGTTCGAATCCTGCTGAGTCCACCATCTTCATCAAGAAGCCCGCTTTTATAGCGGGCTTTTTGTTGTCTGCAATTCACTGAATTGTCAGTAAGCCGGACTAGACTGTGCGAGTAGGGCGCTCATGCGACAGGCCCTGCACCTATGTGCTTTTTGTCTGGCGCCCACCGTCGCACTGAAGGCTTTGCGCGTTGTCATAAGATAATCGCGTAAACGATTGTTCTGACCAAAAATTTAAGCAATCCGACAGCTCTTGCAGTGTATGATTGCGCCCGTCAGCCCCGCCGGGGCTTGTGGAATACCACCATGGACTTACCCAGTAGTTACCCCTTAATCCGATTTGCCAAAATAGATCTGATCGATTGATCTCCCCGGCGTGCTCCGCTGCTGGGAGTGGAGTTCGCCTATGACCGAAGTCGAAGTAAAGAAAAGCCAAGACAGCCTGCAGGATCGCCTGGCCCAGGTGATTGACCTGCTGCAGCGTCAGCGTGTCGTTGAAGACCTGACCCACCGTCAGGAGGGGCAGCACAATAGCCTGGTGGAGAGCCTCGTCCACCGCCAGAACCTGGTCGAGCTGCAGCGCAAGCTCGATGACCTGCACCCTGCCGACATCGCCTACATTCTCGAAGCACTGCCGCTCGACGACCGCCTGACGGTCTGGCAGTTGGTGCGCTCCGATCGTGACGGCGACATCCTCCTGGAAGTATCCGACGCCGTCCGCCAGACCCTGATCGCCGACATGGACGATCACGAGCTGCTGGCCGCTGCCAAGGAAATGGACGCCGACGAACTCGCTGACCTGGCTCCTGAGCTGCCGCGTGACGTTGTCCACGAGCTGATGGAGACCCTCGACGCCCAGCAACGCGAGCGGGTCCGCTCGGCGCTGAGCTACGACGAGGATCAGGTCGGTGCACTGATGGACTTCGAGATGGTCACCATCCGCGAAGACGTCAGCCTGGAAGTGGTACTGCGTTACCTGCGCCGGCTCAAGGAGTTGCCAGGCCACACCGACAAGCTGTTTGTGGTCGACTCCGATGGCATGCTCAAGGGCGTGTTGCCGATCAAGCGCCTGCTGGTCAATGATCCGGACAAGCAGGTGGCTGAGGTCATGGCTACCGACCCGGTCAGTTTCCACCCTGACGACGACGCCTACGACGCCGCGCAGGCGTTCGAGCGTTACGACCTGGTATCTGCCCCTGTAGTCGACAAGAGCGATCGCCTGATCGGCCGTCTGACCATCGACGAGATGGTCGACCTGATCCGTGAGGAAAGCGAAAGCGAAGTCCTCAACATGGCCGGTCTGCGCGAAGAAGAAGACATTTTTGCCTCGGTCTGGCGCTCGCTGCGCAACCGTTGGGCATGGCTGGCGATCAACCTGATTACCGCGTTCCTCGCCTCACGCGTGATTGGCCTGTTCGAGGGCTCGATCGAGAAGCTGGTGGCATTGGCGGCATTGATGCCGATCGTTGCCGGTATCGGCGGTAACTCGGGCAACCAGACCATCACCATGATCGTCCGCGCCATGGCGCTGGACCAGGTCAGCCCGGGCAACACCTCGCGATTGATGCGCAAGGAGCTGGCGGTGTCATTGATCAACGGCCTGGTCTGGGGTGGTGTGATCGGCGTGGTGGCGTATCTGCTCTACGGCAGCTGGTCGCTGGGCCTGGTAATGACCGGGGCAATGACCCTGAACCTGCTGTTGGCGGCGCTGATGGGGGTGTTGATCCCGATGACCCTGGTCCGCCTCGGGCGTGACCCGGCGATGGGTGCCAGTGTGATGATCACGGCAGTGACGGACAGTGGCGGCTTCTTCATCTTCCTTGGCCTCGCCACGATATTCCTGATGTAACCTACTGCCGGCGCTTGATGAGGAGCGCCGGCAGCCAGAAACAACAAAGCCAGCTTGCGCTGGCTTTGTTGTTTCTGGCGGTTTGATCAGGACGCGTCGGCGGCCATTTCCACATCGTGGGCGATCAAGGCCACCAGAGCGTTTTGTTGGCGGTGGGAGAGCTGGCGGAAGCGTTGCAGCAGCTCGCGCTCGTGCAAGCTCAGCTCAGGGCTGTCCAGGCGCATGCTCAGCTCGTCGCCCAGTGCACCTTCCTGGATAAGGCTTTGCTCCAGGCGGGCAATGATCTCGGAGTTCATGCTGCGGTGATGGTTGCGGGCTACCTCGGCAATGCGCTCACGCATCCCGTCTGGCAGACGAACGACAAACTTGTCAGCGGTGCGGCTTGAATAAATAGCCTGTTTCAATGGGCGCATATAAATTGACCGGTTTACTGGTTCAGGGGAAGCGGTTGTCAAATGCCGCGCGGTGGAAATCTGACCGTCGCGACGGCAAAATGTTCAACCGTCGTGTATTTTTGGCGTTCATCTTGCCTCAAATCTGCCGTTTCCTTGGCGTCAATTCTGTGACAAATAGTGATCCGCATAAAGGCTTTTTGCCAGTACCAATTATCGAAAATGAGCACTGGTTTGAAAAATTCAGCGTTTTTCGGATCTACTAAACGTCAGACCTTTGCCGTCAAAATCTGGTAACAGTCGGAAAAGGGCAGGGAAAACACCTGGAATGCGCTCGGTCCCTAACAGTGAGCATAGTGGCTATGCAATATGACGCAAGCGGCAGTCCACCGACAGTAGGTAGGCTGATATTCCTCGTTGGACCCTCTGGATCAGGAAAAGATTCCCTGATCGACGCGTCTCGCGCGAAATTGACCGAGCACGGCATCATGGTTGCTCGCCGCGTCATTACCCGCTCGCCCGAAGCACAGGGCGAGGCCGCGCAGGGTGTCAGCCCTGAGCAATTCGAGCAGATGCGCGCAGATGGGCATTTTGCCATGTATTGGCAGGCAAATGCTCTGGCATATGGCATTCCGGCGCAGATTGATCAGTGGCTGCAAGCCGGCAAGTATGTTCTGGTCAACGGTTCGCGGGCGTACCTGGCCCAAGCGCGGCGACGTTACCCGGACCTGTTGGCAATCCGCCTCGAGGTAAACCCGACCGTCTTGCGTCAGCGTTTGCTGGCGCGAGGCCGAGAGACCCCGCAAGCCATCGAGCAGCGTTTGCAGCGCAGCGCCGAACTGCAGCTGACCGATGCCGACAACGTGCATGTGCTGGACAACTCGCAGGCGCTGGAGCAATCGGTCACCAGCCTGTTTGCCTTGCTGCAGGCCGAAGGTCTGCTTCAAGCCTGACCGCTATGACAAGTCTTACGTGGCAAAAGCCCGAATCGGGCATGACAAACGGTCTGGCGCTGGTTAACATGCTCGCCGTCACGCTAATCGGCGCTCGCCGGTGGCACTGGTCCCAGTAGCTCAATTGGATAGAGCATCCCCCTCCTAAGGGGAAGGTTGGCCGTTCGAACCGGCCCTGGGACACCATATCTTGCGCTGCAGGCGTCCACGCAGCACCGTCAGCTCCCCCTGACATTTCCCGCCGGACCTGGCACTTTCATGCTAGATTCTCGGAAAATTCTCGACCATTTCCATGCTGCAACGCCCAACTTGATCCCAAACGATCGGGATTACTGCGCTGGGCAGGCTTATTCACTACTCTGTGGAAGACATCACGATGCAGCAATCTCCTGCCGACGAGACCATTCGTGCGGCATTGCAGAGGTCCCATGCGCGGCTTCATCGCCAGCATGAGTTGGTGGTCGAGTTTGGCGTCGCCTCGCTCAAGGCGAGTGACCTGGACCTGTTGCTAACCAAGGCTTGCGTCGTGGTTGCCGAAGGCATGCAGACGCGCTTTGCCAAGGTGCTGACGCCGCTGCCCGACAGTGAAGACTTGCTGCTGTCGCACGGGGTTGGCTGGGACGAAGCCGATATCGGCCACGCGACGCTGGGTGGTGATGTCGCCAGTCCGGCGGGTTATGCCATCGCCACCTACCGCCCGGTGCTGTCCAATCATCTTGGTCAGGAGCACCGTTTTCGCACCCCCGAGATGCTGAAGAAATACGGTATCGAGCGTGCCATCAACGTGCCGATTCGTGGTGCGATGACGCCGTTCGGCGTACTTGAAGCCGACAGCACCGACGGTGATGACTTCATCGAGAGCGATATCGTCTTTCTCGAAGGCATCGCCAACGTGCTGTCGATGGCAGTCGAGCGGTTGGCGGCTGGTAACGCCGAGGCGCTGCCCGACCCGTATTCGGAGAGCATGCTCAACGCCAGCCCGGACTGCGTGAAGGTGTTGTCGACCGATGGCGAAATCGAGTTCATGAATGACGCCGGCATGTGCCTGATGCAGGTCGGCGATCTGGCCGAGGTCAAAGGCAAGCCATGGCCGCAGCTGTGGCCAGAAGAGTCCAAGGACCTTGTGTTGGGCGTTATCGAGAAGGTCAGCAGCGGCGAATCCGCCCGCTTCGAGGCGTTCTGCCCGACCGCCAGCAACGAGCCCCGTTGGTGGGATGTCACCGTGGCGCCGATCGTCAGCCCGGACGGCGAGATCAGCAAGCTGATTGCCGTGTCCCGCGACATCACCGAGCGCCACCACCATGAGGCCAGGCTGCTCTCACTGATCGCCGCGCAGAACTCCAAGCTCGACGAAAGTGATCTATTCCTTGAAGAGATTCACCACCGGGTCAAGAACAGCCTGCACCTGGTCAACACCTTGCTTATGTTGCAAGCCAACCTGGCCGCGGACGAGGCGGTCAAGCTCCAGCTGGAGACTGCCGCTGGGCGCGTGGTGACGATTGCCAGCGTGCACGAGCGCTTGTACCAGGCGACAGAAAGCCAGGACCTCGATGTGGTTGAGTATCTGGGTGCGCTGTTGGGTGATCTGGGCAGTGCGTTGGGTGATCGCAAGATCTCGTTGGAGGCTACGTCGTTTGTGCTGGCGCAAGAAAGAATGGCGCCGCTGGGGATGGTGGTGTCCGAGCTGATCACCAATGCGCTCAAGTACGGCAAGGGAAAAATCGAGGTCAGTCTGCACAAGGCTGAGGATCATGCCTTGATCACGGTGACCGACCAGGGTGACGGCTTCCCGGAGACCTTTCCCAAACCCAGTGGCACCGGACTGGGCATGCGCCTGGTCAAGAGTTACTCGGGTTACGGCGACAGCGCCATTTCGATTGATCGGCTGGAAGGCAAAAGCACCATTCGGGTCCGCTTCAAACTCTGATCCAGACCCAAGCGTGCAGCGCAGAGCGCGGTGCACGCCGGGTCCTGCCGTTAGATATGCAGTGCGTGCCCCAAAGCGCGCAACGCGGCTTCCTGCACCGCCTCACCCAGGGTCGGGTGGGCATGGATGGTGCCGGCTATGTCCTCCAGCCGCGCGCCCATCTCCAGCGACTGAGCAAACGCCGTCGACAGTTCTGAAACTGCCACGCCCACTGCCTGCCAACCCACGATCAGATGGTTGTCGCGCCGCGCTACCACGCGCACGAAGCCGGTCTTTGACTCGAGCGTCATGGCCCGACCATTGGCCGCGAACGGGAACTGCGCAACGATGCAATCCAGACCTTGCTGGCTGGCCTGCTCCGGCGTATGCCCAACCACCACCAACTCTGGATCGGTAAAGCACACTGCGGCAATCGCGGTGGGCGCAAAGCGCCGTGCGTGGCCGGCAATCAGCTCGGCGACCATTTCGCCCTGGGCCATGGCGCGGTGCGCCAGCATTGGCTCACCCGCCACATCGCCGATGGCCCAGACGTTGCGCATGCTGGTCTGGCAGCGCTCATCAATGGCCACGGCAGCACCGTTCATACTCAGCCCCAGACTTTCCAGATTGAAGCCTTGCGTGCGTGGCCGGCGACCGACGGCGACCAGCACCTGATCGGCCTCCAGCAGCAGTTGTTGGCCGTCGGCAGTGCGCGCCTGCAAGGAGCCGCCCTCATAGCCTTCGACGCTGTGGCCCAGGTATGTGGCGACGCCGAGCTTTTTCAATGACTCGGCAACCGGTGCAGTCAATTCGGCATCGTAAGTCGGCAAGATCCGCTCACGCGCCTCGACCACGCTGACCTGTACCCCAAGCTTGCGATAGGCGATACCCAGCTCCAGGCCGATGTAGCCGCCGCCGACGACCACCAGGTGCTGGGGCAGTGCCTTGGGCGCGAGTGCTTCAGTGGACGAGATCACCGCGCCGCCCAGCGGCAGCATCGGCAGTTCGACGCTGCTGGAGCCGGTGGCCAGCAGCAGATGATCACAACGGATCAACTGCCCATCGACTTCGACGCTTTTGCCATCGACGATCTTCGCCCAGCCATGGATCACGGTTACGCCGTGCTTTTTCAGCAAGGCCGCGACACCACTGGTCAAACGATCGACAATGCCGTCTTTCCAGGCCACGCTGCGGCTGATGTCCAGCTGCGGTGTGGCCACGCTGATGCCCAGGGCGGCGTGTTCGCTATGCCGGCAGGTCTGGTGAAACTGCTCGGCTACATGGATCAGCGCCTTGGACGGGATGCAGCCAACATTCAGGCAGGTGCCGCCGAGCGCCTGACCTTCGATCAATACGGTCGGGATGCCCAGCTGGCCGGCACGGATCGCTGCGATATAGCCGCCAGGGCCGCCACCGATGATCAGTAGGGTGGTGTTGAGGGTCTGAGTCATGCTCACTCCACGAACAGGCAGGCGGGTTGCTCAAGCAAGCCGCGCACGGCCTGGATGAACAAGGCGGCGTCCATGCCATCGACCACGCGGTGATCGAACGAGCTGGACAGGTTCATCATCTTGCGCACGACGATCTGGTCGTCGACCACCACCGGCCGTTCGACCATGCGGTTGACGCCGACGATCGCTACCTCCGGGGTGTTGACCACGGGCGTGCTGACAATGCCGCCCAGGGCGCCAAGGCTGGTCAGGGTGATGGTCGAGCCGGACAGCTCGTCGCGGCTGGCCTTGTTGTTGCGCGCCGCGTGGGCCAGGCGGGTGATTTCGCTGGCATTGCTCCACAGGCTGCCGGCCTCGGCGTGACGCAGTACCGGGACCATCAGGCCGTTGTCGCCCTGGGTGGCAATGCCGACATGCACCGCACCATGACGGGTGATGACCTGGGCTTCGTCGTCATAGGTGGCGTTGATCTGCGGGAAGTCGCGCAGGGCGACGACCATTGCCCGCACCAGCAACGGCAGCAGGGTGAGTTTGCCGCGGCTTTCGCCGTACTTGCGATTGAGCTGTTGGCGCAGGGCCTCCAGCGCGGTCACGTCGATTTCTTCAACGTAGCTGAAGTGGGCAACACGGCGCTTGGCATCCTGCATGCGCTGGGCGATCTTGCGGCGCAGACCGATCACCGGGACCTGTTCGCTGTCGGTGCGCCGGCTATAACCACTTGGCGCTTGCCCGGCAGCGGACTGTGGTTTGCTCATGAAGTTGTCGAGGTCTTCGTGCTGAATACGCCCGGCCGGGCCACTGCCGTGCACATAACGTAATTCGATACCGGCATCCAGCGCGCGCTTGCGCACGGCAGGGGAGGCCAGTGGTTTTTCGTTGGCCTGGCGCGGCACGATTTCAGCGCTGGGCTTGCTCGCCGCAGGCTGGCTGGTGACGCTGGCCGGGGGAGCTACTGGCGCTGGCGCTTCAGTGTGTGCAGTGCTGACGGCAGGCGCCGTAGCTACTGCAGCCGGTTTGCTGTCAGGCGCATCAACATGGTTGCCACTGCCTTCGACTTCGATGCGGATCAGCTCGCTGCCGACCGCCATTACCTCACCCGGCTGGCCGCCGAGGGCCATTACCGTGCCGCTGACCGGCGAGGGGATTTCCACCGTGGCCTTGTCGGTCATGACATCGGCCACTACCTGATCTTCGGTAATCACATCGCCGACCTTGACGAACCACTCAACCAACTCGACCTGCGCGATGCCTTCGCCGATGTCCGGCATCTTGATGACGTGCGTGCCCATTCAGACCTCCATGACCTTTTTCAGTGCCGCGCCAACCCGCGAAGGGCCTGGGAAGTACGCCCATTCCTGCGCGTGCGGGTAGGGCGTGTCCCAGCCGGTGACGCGCTCGATCGGCGCTTCGAGGTGATGGAAGCAATGCTCTTGCACCAGCGCGACCAACTCGGCACCAAAACCGCAGGTGCGTGTGGCTTCGTGCACGATCACGCAGCGGCCGGTTTTTTTCACCGAATCGACAATGGCGTCCAGGTCCAGCGGCCACAGGCTGCGCAGATCGATGACTTCGGCGTCGACGCCGGTCTCTTCGGCAGCCACTTGCGCGACATAGACGGTGGTGCCGTAGGTCAGCACGGTCACGTCGTTGCCAGGCCGCACGATCGCAGCCTTGTCCAGCGGCACTTTGTAGTAGCCGTCCGGCACCGCGCTCTGGGCATGCTTGGCCCATGGCGTCACCGGGCGGTCGTGGTGGCCGTCGAACGGGCCGTTGTACAGGCGCTTGGGCTCGAGGAAGATCACCGGGTCGTCGCATTCGATCGAGGCAATCAACAGGCCCTTGGCGTCATATGGGTTGGACGGCATGACCGTGCGCAGCCCGCAGACCTGGGTGAACATCGCCTCAGGGCTCTGGCTGTGGGTTTGCCCGCCATAGATGCCGCCGCCGCAAGGCATGCGCAGGGTCAGCGGCGAAATGAACTCACCGGCCGAGCGATAGCGCAGGCGGGCCATCTCCGAGACGATCTGATCGGAGGCCGGGTAGAAGTAGTCGGCGAACTGGATTTCCACCACCGGGCGCAGGCCATAGGCACCCATGCCGACAGCAGTACCGACGATGCCGCTTTCGGAAATCGGCGCATCGAATACCCGCGACTTGCCATACTTGGTCTGCAGACCTTCAGTGCAGCGGAACACACCGCCGAAATAGCCGACGTCCTGGCCATAGATGACCACATTGTCATCGCGCTCAAGCATCACATCCATGGCCGAGCGCAAGGCCTGGATCATGGTCATGGTCGTGGTGGACATGGCGGTTTCCAGGTCGATGCTGTTGTTGTGATCGTTCATGTTCAGACCCCCAGCTCTTGGCGCTGACGGCGCAGGTGCTCAGGCATTTCCTTGTACACGTCCTCGAACATCGAGGCGGCACTGGGGATCTGGCCATTGCTCATGGTGCCGTACTGCTCTGCTTGCTTCTGTGCCTTGATCACTTCGGCTTCGAACTCGGCAGTTACTGCCTGATGTTCTTCTTCGGACCACTGGCCGATGTGAATCATGTGCTGCTTGAGGCGGGCGATCGGGTCGCCCAGCGGGAAGTGGCTCCAGTCATCGGCAGGGCGGTACTTGGAAGGGTCGTCCGAGGTCGAGTGCGGGCCGGCGCGGTAGGTGACCCATTCGATCAGGGTTGGGCCAAGGCCACGGCGGGCGCGTTCAGCGGCCCAGCGCGAGGCGGCATACACCGCAACGAAGTCGTTGCCGTCGACGCGCAGCGAGGCGATACCGCAGCCAACGCCACGGCCGGCAAAGGTGGTCGACTCACCGCCGGCGATTGCCTGGAAGGTCGAGATCGCCCACTGGTTGTTGACCACGTTGAGAATCACCGGCGCGCGGTAGACATGGGCAAAGGTCAGGGCAGTGTGGAAGTCCGACTCGGCAGTAGCGCCGTCGCCGATCCAGGCCGAGGCGATCTTGGTATCACCCTTGATCGCCGAGGCCATCGCCCAGCCGACGGCCTGGACGAACTGGGTGGCGAGGTTGCCGCTGATGGTGAAGAAGCCGGCTTCGCGCACTGAGTACATGATCGGCAGCTGACGGCCCTTGAGCGGATCGCGCTCGTTGGACAGCAGTTGGCATATCATGTCGACCAGCGACACGTCGCGGGCCATCAGGATGCTTTGCTGGCGGTAGGTCGGGAAGCACATGTCGCTGCGGTTCAGCGCCAACGCCTGAGCGCTGCCAATGGCCTCTTCGCCAAGACTTTGCATGTAGAAAGACATCTTCTTCTGGCGCTGGGCAACCACCATGCGGCTGTCGAAGATACGCGTCTTGAGCATGGCGCGCATACCCTGACGCAGGATCTGCGGGTCGATGTCCGCAGCCCATGGGCCAACGGCGTTGCCGTGCTCATCGAGCACGCGCACCAGGCTGTTGGACAGGTCTGCGGTTTCGGCAGGCTCGACATCGATAGGGGGCTTGCGAACCTGGCCTGCATCGTTCAGACGCAGGTAGGAGAAATCAGTCTGGCAGCCTGGCCGGCCGGTAGGCTCGGGCACATGCAAACGCAGGGGGGCGTACTCGTTCATGCTGTTTACGCTCGCTCGAATATTGTTTTTGTGAGCTTTGAAGCGGTCGCCGCTGAATGCCGGCTCGTGACCAGCAGGTCAGTGCTGATTACATGGTAGTGGGAGCGCAGGAGAATATTTCTCTCTTGTTGATTGCCTTTGCCGTCAGCCCCAGATAAACATTCCGCATAAACACAAAAAACTGGTGATTTTGTCTCATGCGCAAACTCGATCGCACCGATATCGGCATTCTCAACAGCCTGCAGGAAAACGCCCGCATCACCAACGCCGAGCTGGCCCGCTCGGTCAACCTGTCACCGACGCCGTGCTTCAATCGGGTCAAGGCGATGGAGGAGCTGGGCGTGATTCGCCAGCAAGTGACCTTGCTGTCGCCTGAGGCGCTGGGGCTGGACGTCAATGTGTTCATCCATGTCAGCCTGGAAAAGCAGGTCGAGCAGTCGC
Source organism: Pseudomonas sp. 1121_17 (assembly GCF_052850745.1). Classification (NCBI taxonomy): domain Bacteria; kingdom Pseudomonadati; phylum Pseudomonadota; class Gammaproteobacteria; order Pseudomonadales; family Pseudomonadaceae; genus Pseudomonas; species Pseudomonas sp. 1121_17. Next base: position 307,827 of record NZ_VXCX01000004.1, on the reverse strand, counting down.
TGCATCGCTTCGAGGAAGAGATCGCCGAGCGGCCCGAGGTGATGGAGTGTTACCTGATGACCGGCGACCCGGATTACCTGCTCAGGGTGTTGTTGCCGAGTATTCAGGCGCTGGAGCGGTTTCTCGACTACCTGACCCGCTTGCCGGGGGTAGCCAACATCCGCTCCAGCTTCGCCCTCAAGCAAGTACGTTACAAAACGGCGTTGCCGCTGCCAGCCAATGGCATGACCTTGCGTGAATGAGATGGACGATGTACGAGGGTGTGTAGGAACTCTGCTGTGACCCACTCATCGAAGCTAGACATTTTTGCTGACTGCGGCCTGCAGCCCGGCCTGTTTGCCCTTATGCTTGCCAGCATACCCTCCACCTGAATCGGGAGCCCCTCAGGGACGCATGCGCCAGATCTGGAAGTCTTTTCGTTCACTGTACTTTGCTGCGCTGATGATGCTGATCGGCTCCGGTCTGCTCAGTACTTACCTGGCGCTGCGCCTGGCGGCTGACAACGTTGACAGTCTGTGGGTGGGTGCCTTGATGGCGGCCAACTACTTTGGTCTGGCGCTGGGCGGCAAGATCGGCCACCGACTGATTGCCCGGGTTGGGCATATCCGCGCCTACGCGACCTGCGCCGGTATCGTCGGCGCGGCGGTGCTGGGCCATGGCCTGACCGACCTGTTGCCGGTGTGGGTCGGACTGCGGGTCATCGTCGGTCTGGGCATGATGTGTCAGTACATGGTCATCGAGAGCTGGCTCAATGAGCAGGCCGATGCCAAGCAGCGCGGTGCCGTATTCAGCGGCTACATGATCGCTTCGTATCTGGGCCTGGTGCTGGGTCAGTTGATTCTGGTTGTGCACCCTGAACTTGGCCCTGAGCTGCTGATGCTGGTCGCCATGTGCTTCGCCCTGTGCCTGGTGCCCGTGGCGATGACCCGGCGCATTCACCCGGCGCCGTTGCATCCGGCACCGATGGAGCCGAAGTTCTTCATCAAGCGTGTGCCGCAGTCGCTGAGTACCGTGCTTGGCGCGGGTCTGATCGTCGGCTCGTTCTATGGTTTGGCGCCGCTATACGCCTCCAATCAAGGCCTGAGCACAGAGCAGATCGGTTTGTTCATGGGTTGCTGCATCTTTGCCGGATTGTTGGTGCAGTGGCCGCTGGGCTGGTTGTCCGACCGTTATGATCGCGCAGTGCTGATCCGCAGCGCGGCGGGCGGCCTGGCGCTGGCGGCGTTGCCGCTGGCGATCCTGCCCAGTGTGCCGTTGGAAGTGCTGTTTGCGGTCGGCTTTGTCATCTCGTTGTTGCAATTCTGCCTGTATCCGCTGGCGGTGGCTTTTTCCAATGACCATGTCGAGAGCGAGCGGCGGGTGTCGTTGACCGCGATGTTGCTGGTTACCTACGGCGTGGGCGCCTGTATCGGGCCGTTGGCGGCAGGCGTGCTGATGAAGCTGCTCGGGCCGCAGATGCTCTATGCATTCTTCCTGTTCTTCGCGCTGGTGCTGGTGTGGCGGATTCGACCGAAGGCGGTTACCGGTTTGCACCAGGTGGAGGATGCGCCGCTAGGACACGTCGCGATGCCGGCTGCTGGCTCGCCATTATCGGCGGCGCTCGACCCGCGGGTGGATGAGCAGACTGTGCAGGATGTGATGCAGACGCCAGTGGCGGCGGAGGATACCGAGGAGGATCAGGTCGGTCCTGAGGGCAGGCCTTCCGAGCTGTAAGGGCTGGGCCCGCATAGCGGGCCCGGAATCTCAGTAATCGTCTTTATCGAATCGCCGCGCTTCACGCTGCAGCTGGTAGACAAAACTTTCGATCTTGCGCTGCGCCTGGCCACTCAGGTTGTGGAAGCGCACGCCAGCGAAGGTGGTATTGATGCGTTCTTCGAAGTGCAGATGACGCAGCTCGACCATCACGTCCACCAGCCCCAACGGGTTGCCCGCCTTGAATCGCTCGTAAACCTGGCCCAATTGCAGACGCTCTTCTACGTCGCCTTCAAAACGCATCTTGCAGCCGGTGGCGGAGATGTCCAGCAGCTTGCCGCGCAGTGCGCCATTGCCCTTGATATGGGTACCATCAAGCGTCACATCGACCAACTGGGAGAGTTTCAGCGCGGCGCGGAACGCGTTGCGGCGTTGGTGGTAGACGACTTCTTCCGGCAGGGGGCCGCGGTAGCTGCGGTGGCCATCGACCTCGGTAATGGTCAATGGCGAGTTGCATTCCCAGGCGATACGCACGCCGTCATGGAAGCCTTCAACGCGGAACGGTTCGCCGTTCTCTATGAATTTTTCCCCGTCGCGCGGGATCATTTCATCCAGTGCCACGCTGTTGCTGTCACGGTCAACATCCACTACATAGCTCTGGAACCGCTGGCTACGCTCATGGAAGGTGATGATCAGCGGATCGTGGCTATCCAGCAGTTGACGCAAGTTGGCGACAATTTCCAAAGGGGTATTGAGCACCTTTGGCGGCTGGGGAGCATCGGATTCATTGAACACGGGTTATAAATCTCCAGGCAAAAACGACACACGCAATTAACGGCATTTTGCCAGTAGTACCGTGCAATGTCAGAAAAATCACACTTGGCTGAGCGCCCGCGGTTTGACCATTGGCGAAGTTGCGCCACGGCTGTCATACAGCGACGGAGAGTCGCCGCCCATGAGGATGCGGATTTGATTGGATGTGGCGTTTTGCTGGACCTGGATGATCCGCCCGTTGGTCTCGTTGACCTGTTGGCAGGTATCCATCAGCTGGGTCAGCACGCCGAGCTGCTGCATGATCAGCTCGCCGTTGGGCGAGAGGTCGGCAACTGCCTGCACACCGGCGCGATCCGCCGTGAGGCCGAGGCTGGTGAGCAGGTGATTGCGGCGCTGGCCCTGCTGCTCGAGCAGCACAATCAAAGACTGCTTGCGGGCGAGAATGGTCTCGAGCACTTCGATTTCACGGCCATGCAGGGCGACTGCCTCGTTCTGTAGCAGCTCGAGCAGTTCCTGGGTGGGCGCGATGTCGTCTTCGATCAGTTGCAGCAAGGTCGTGTCGTGCATGGCTGGCTCTTTGGCTTGTAGCGTCCTTGAAGTCAGCGCGCCGAAGGCTTAGCGCTGAGCTTCGAAATCAAGCAGTTTACTGGCGACTCGACCGGCATCGACCTGGTAGCTGCCGTCGGCGATCGCTTGTTTCAACTCAGCCACGCGGGCGCTGTTGACTACGGGCTGGTCGCGCAGCTTGTCGCTGATCTTCTGCAACTGCTGAGCCTCTTGGCTGAAATGTACCGCTTCTCCGCTGACGCTGGAGCGCGCTGGTGTTTCGCTGGCTTCACCGCTTTTTTCGGTGCTGCCGGCCGCGGTGCCACCGCGTACGCCGCCAACTGATGGCGAATTGTTCAAACGACTGAAGTCGATGACCATGATCAGAAACCTCTGGGTATTAAGACGCTTGCCTTGTTTTCGGCCAAGCCGAAGAAAACTTTAGGCACGAATACGAAGCTGCCTGTCAGCAAGCCTTCGCTACCCGATTTCTGACACAGTTTAGGTAATGCGGTTCCTTACCGCCAGCACTGTTACATCGCTACTTCGACCTGGCCGGGGCCGGTAACCCGCGCCTTGACCACCCGCTTGGAGTTGAGGTTGCGTACTCTGATCTGTTCGCTGAAGCCGCCCTTGCTCAGTGCTTCGCCGGGCATGCGTACGCTGAGGGTGCCGCTGCGGGCCACGATCACCACTTGATCGCCCTTGCGGATCAGCTCTGCCTGTTCAAGGTGCTGCGGGGTGATCACCTGGTCGAGCACCACCGGTCGCATCAGTTTCATGCCCACAGCCTGGTCCAGACTGCCGAGAAAACCCTGGCTGAGGGTGCCGACGTCGCGCTCGCGCAGGGTCACGTCGTCCTCGCTTACCACGCTTTCGCGCTTGAGCGGGCGGGCCATGACCACCACTTCGCGAAACAGCCTGACCTGGGCCGGTACAAACACCGTCCACGGCGCCGCGCTGTCACAGCGCACGCGTACCGTCACACGTCCGAGCGGCTGCGCCGGGCTTTCCAGCGACGCGTCCAGCGGCTGGCTGCACAATGGCATGCGCAGGCGCGGGTCCAGGTTGTTGATCTGGATTTCGTAACGCCCGGTGGTCTGGCTGGTGGCCAGATAATCTTCGACGGTGAATTCAAGAAACCCTTGAGTGACACCGATAAGCTGTTCAGGCAAGGTTACCGCGTCGGCCAGCGCCCGAGCGGCAGGTGCCAGCAGGCACAGCGCAGCCAGGCTAGAGGCCAGCAAGCGGGTCAATCGTCGGGAAAATGTCGTTTTCATGTACATGACGCTCAAAAAAGCAAAGCCCGTGCCGACTTTAATAAGAAGGCAGAAACGTTAAGGAGTCTGGCATGGCTGGTGTTATGGATTCGGTCAACCAGCGCACGCAGCTGGTTGGGCAGAATCGTCTGGAACTTTTGCTGTTTCGCCTCAATGGCGCTCAGTTGTACGGGATCAACGTGTTCAAGGTCCGTGAGGTGCTGCAGTGCCCGGCATTGACCGTGTTGCCCAAGTCGCACCCGGTGGTGCGCGGCGTAGCCAATATTCGCGGTGCGACCATTCCGATTCTTGATCTGTCGATGGCAACCGGCTTGCCCGGCCTGCAGGAAGACATCCGCAACAGTTTCGTGATCATCACCGAGTACAACACCAAGACGCAGGGCTTTTTGGTGCATTCGGTCGAGCGCATCGTCAACATGAACTGGGAGGAGATTCATCCGCCACCCAAGGGTACTGGCCGCGACCATTATCTGACGGCAGTGACCCGGGTCGACAATCGCATGGTCGAGATCATCGACGTGGAGAAGGTGCTGGCAGAAGTTGCGCCATCGTCCGAGTCGGTGTCTGTCGGCGTGGTCGACCAAGAGGTGCACAGCAAAGCGGTGTCGCTGCGTGTGTTGACGGTGGATGACTCGTCGGTAGCGCGCAAACAGGTCAGCCGCTGCCTGCAGACGGTCGGGGTCGAGGTGATCGCCCTGAATGATGGCCGTCAGGCGCTGGATTACCTGCGCAAGCTGGTCGATGACGGCAAGCGTCCGGAAGAGGAATTCCTGATGATGATTTCCGACATCGAGATGCCGGAAATGGACGGCTATACCCTGACTGCGGCAATTCGTAGTGATCCGCGCATGCAACAATTGCACATCGTCCTGCATACTTCGTTGTCTGGGGTGTTCAACCAGGCCATGGTCAAGAAGGTCGGGGCCGATGATTTCCTGGCCAAGTTCCGGCCGGACGATCTGGCTCAGCGGGTTGTTGACCGGATCAAGGCTACGCATTAAACCGGTCGGGGTACGCCCCGGCCTTAGCGATTGAAAAGAGGCGGTTGCATTGTCTACGGGTAATTTGGATTTCGAACAGTTCCGGGTCTTCCTGGAAAAAGCCTGTGGCATCCTGCTGGGCGAAAATAAGCAGTACCTGGTCTCCAGCCGTTTGAACAAGCTGATGGAGCAGCAGGGGATCAAGTCGCTTGGTGAGCTGGTGCAGCGTATCCAGACCCAGCCGCGCAGCGGTCTGCGTGAGCAGGTAGTCGATGCGATGACCACCAACGAGACTTTGTGGTTTCGCGATACCTATCCGTTCGAGGTGTTGAAGAACAAGGTCATCCCGGAGTTCATCAAGGGCAATCCGGGACAGCGCCTGCGCATCTGGTCGGCGGCCTGTTCGTCGGGGCAGGAGCCTTATTCTCTGTCGATGTCGATCGATGAGTTCGAGCGGGGCAATCTTGGCCAACTGAAAATGGGCGCGCAGATCGTCGCGACCGATTTGTCGGGGACCATGCTGACCAACTGCAAAAGCGGCGAGTACGACAGTCTGTCGATCGCCCGTGGCTTGTCGCAAGAGCGTCTGCAGCGCTACTTCGATGTGAAGGCGCCGGGGCGCTGGGCGATCAAGGCGCCGATCCGCAGTCGGGTCGAGTTTCGTTCGTTCAACCTGCTCGACAGCTATGCGAGCCTGGGCAAGTTCGATGTGGTGTTCTGCCGGAACGTGCTGATTTATTTCTCGGCGCAGGTGAAGCGCGACATCTTGCTGCGCATCCATGCCACGTTGAAGCCTGGGGGGTATTTGTTCCTTGGGGCTTCGGAGGCGCTCAATGGGTTGCCTGATCATTATCAGATGGTCCAGTGCAGTCCCGGGATTATTTATCAGGCCAAGTGATATGGCCCCTGCTCCGTTGCGCTGACTGTTGGGGCGGCCTTGCCGGATCGCCGGCCATCCATGGCCGTCACCTCCCTGCGCAAGACCTGCGCTCGGGCTCCTGAGTCGCCGGTGGATCAAGATCACCAGCAGATCAAGATCAAGAGCACGCCTCGCTGCGCTGGCGCAGATCAAGAGCGGGGCGCCCGCAGCGGCCCCAGCTTCAGCGCCATCACCACACAGCCAATAAAAAAGGCCAGCGTCAATCGACGCCAGCCTCTTCCAGAACAACAACCAATCAACCCCTCACAAGGTCAACTCAGAAGTCATACCGTACCTTGGCCGAGAACACATCGGCATCAAATCCGGACTTGCCGATGTAGTCATAATTCAGACCCACCGTCACAGCGCCCAACTTGTAATCAGCCCCCACGCCCGCTTCGTAACTGTTGCGCACCGCATCAGCTCCGTTCGTCACGAACGGCGTATTGCCCAGCAGGAAGGTAGACGTACTGCTGGCCTGGTCGGCCGCGAAGTCGTGATAGCCCATCAACTTGAACTGCGGTTCCAGCGTCCCGGCGCCCAGGCCAACGCTTCCGGCAACCCGAACCCCAGCCCCCAGCTCGATCGCTTCATAACGCTGATCTTCGATCTTCAGCGCAGCAGAAGAACCTTTCTCACGGTAACCATCGATTTCCACTCGGCTGTAACGCGCTGCCAGGCGCGGCTCGATCAGCAACTGTGGGTTGATCCGGTAGGTATAACCTCCAACCAGGTTCAGGCCCAGCAGGTCGCTGTCGTAGTCAGCCTTGGCGCGGGTGCCGGCGATGTCGCGCTTGCCTTCGTTGTCGTTGAAGCCGTAAGTCAGGCTGGCGTCAACGAAGTAGTTACCCTGTTCAAAGCCGCCGTACAGGGTGAATGCGTGGCTGTCGACTTCGGTCTGGTTGCCGCTTTTGCCGTTTACGTCGGTATTGATGAAGCTATACGCCAGACCCAGGGTCAGCTGGTCGTTGAGCTTGCCATCAGCACCTACCGCGATGCCGCGGCTGTAGGCGTTGTAGCCGGCAATGCCGTCGCGCTGGCCTTGGCTCGCATCGCTGTACAGCGACTGAATCCACACGCCGGTCTGCTGGAGCGTGTCGCCCGACGAAGCGCCGCGCAGGCCGCTGGTGCGGCTGGTGGTCACGCCGTTGACCAGGCTTTGGCTGGTGGTCGCTGCCTGGGTAGCACCGCCGTTGGTTTCCGGGGTCAGCTGTTCGGCAATCTTGGCCAGCTGCTTGCTGTCGGCGTTGGCCGCAGCGCGCAGCAGGGGGTCATTGGCGGCAAGCTTGGCGAGGACGCCGTCCTTGGCCAGGGCGCCGAGCGCGCGTTTGTGGTTGATGGTGCCGCCATTCAGATCCAGCACGTGGTCGATGCCTTGCTGATTCTTGGTGGTGACCACCGCCACGACCGTGTTGCCTTCGACAGCGCTGGTGTCGACATCGAGCAGTGCCGAGGTGCTGGTGACCAGCGGAGCACCTTGCAGCTCGCCGGCCTCTATCAGCTTGAAACGGCTGCCGTTGGCGCTGAAGTCACTACCGCGTGCAGTCAGTTTCAGTTGCGCACCTTCGCCGAATTCAGCGGTGCCGCTGACGCTGACGACGGCGCGAGCAGGGTTGGTGTCGGCGCCCAGGGTCAGGCCCAGTGCCGAGTTGCCAGCAACATACAGGTTGCCGTCGATGGTGGTGTGCGCCGACTGCAGTGCCAGGGTCGCCGAGTTGCCGCCCGAAACCGAACCGACGTCGATCCAGCCGTTGTCCTTGAGGCGAATGTTGGAGCCGTCAGCGGAACTGTCGGTGCCCGTGAAGGAGGTGTCGGCCTCGACTTCGATGTTCGACAGGTCGATCAGGTTGCCGACGATCACGCTGCCTTTGCGCAGGATCAACTCGACCGGGCGGTTGGCTTCGGAGGCATCGATCGCTTCATCCTGAGAGATGATGGTGCCGCTGTTGAAGATGTTCAGATCACCGTGCAACTGGTACTGAGGTTGCAGGCCCGGGCCGTCGAAGTCGACGTTGCCGATGGTGATTGCCGCGTCTTCGGCAATGATGGTGCCGGTGTTGAGCAGGTGTACGCCATCGGCGGTGCTCAGGCTGGCGCCGTCGAGCATGATGCCGTTGGCGTCGTTGCCGGTGGCGATGATGGTGCCGTGGTTTTCGATGCCGGCCAGGTCGACCATGTCGCCGCGTTTGCTGGTGGTGGCGTCGATGGCAGTGGCGCCTTCGCCGCTGACGACGATGCTGCCGTAGTTGATCACCTTGCCATTGATGGTGCCGCCTTCGAGGTTGATCCCGCGGGCGCTTTCGCCGCTGGCCACGATACGGCCGCTGTCGGCGTTGATCAGGTCGCCTTCGATCAGCGAGGTGCCGGAGAAGTCCAGCGCGCGAGCGACATCGGTGCCGCCGCCGTCGGTCAGTGGCTCGCCGATGGCCGACAGCAAACCCTGGTTGATCAGGCTGCCGCCGATCCGCGCTGGATCGATCATCAGCGCGTTGGCGCCGCCGCCGGTGGCGCTGATGCTGCCTTTGTTGATGACGTCGCCGGCGATGTCGTTGCGTGCCCAGCTCAGGCCATCTTCCCAGCTGTCCATGTCCACGCCGCCGGCAAAGTCGCCGCTGCTGTCGATGGTGCTGTTGAGGATCAGGTCGCCGGTAATCGTCGAGCCGTTCAGTTCAATGGCGTCTTCATCGCTGCCGCCGGTGTAGCTGCCGGTGAATTCGAGATTGCCATAGTGAGTCTGGTGCTCGCTCTTGAAGCCGGCGTTGGTCAGGTTGACCACCTGGTTGGCGAGCGGTACGGCAAAGGCGGGGAGGGCGCTGGAGGTGATGGCCAGGGCCAGCAGGGTCTTGCGGAAGATAACGGGAGCCACGGTTCTGTCCTTGAAAAACGGGGGAGCAAACGGTGCGCATCCATGCATGGCTCTAGGCAGTAAGTCAGGCGACTACGGCCTGAGGGGCCGCATGTTTGCGCGGCGCGAATCCTATCCTAAAATAGTGGCCAATTGATATTTTCGTTGGCGTCAATTTTTTGATTTGCCGCTTTTGCCGCCTAATTATTGCCGCCCGCCCCCCATTAAGCGGAAGCACTTTGCCGCTTTTCTGGCATCCATATGCTCCCAAGCAAGGCTGAACGCCCTGATTCCGTGCCTTCCAGCTCTTTGGCACAAGCCTTGCTATAACTTCGCCAACGTCACTCCGGCCCACCGGCGAAGGTTTGCATCCATGAGCATCAGTTTCGACAAAGCGCTTGGCATCCATGAAAAAGCCTTGGGTTTCCGCGCCCAGCGCGCAGAAGTCCTGGCCAACAACATCACCAACGCCGACACGCCCAACTACAAGGCGCGTGACATGGACTTTTCGTCGGTGCTCGCTGCCGAGAGCGACAAGCAGCAAAACGGCCGCTTCGCGCTCGACCGCACCAACACCCGCCACATCGATGCGCAAGGTCTGGCCATGGGCGACGAAGCCCTCAAGTACCGCACGCCGACACAGCCGTCGGTCGACCAGAACACCGTCGACGCTCAGGTCGAGCAGGCCAACTACACCGAAAACGCGATCGGTTTCCAGGCCAGCTTCACTTTGCTCAACAGTAAATTCAAAGGGCTGGTATCGGCCCTGCGCGGAGAGTAACCATGTCCCTTTCCAACGTTTTCAATATCGCCGGTAGCGGCATGAGCGCGCAGAACACCCGCCTCAACACCGTCGCTTCGAACATTGCCAACGCCGAGACGGTCTCGTCGAGCATCGATCAGACCTACCGCGCACGTCACCCCGTGTTCGCCACCACCTTCCAGCAGGCTCAGGCCGGCATGGGGCAGTCGTTGTTCGAGGACCAGGGTGAAGCGGGGCAGGGCGTGCAGGTGACGGGCATCATCGAAGACCAGAGCAATCTGGAAGCCCGCTACCAGCCTAATCACCCGGCGGCCAACAAGGACGGCTACGTCTACTACCCGAACGTCAACGTGGTCGAAGAAATGGCTGACATGATCTCGGCGAACCGTTCGTTCCAGACCAATGCTGAGCTGATGAACACTGCCAAGACCATGATGCAGAAGGTACTGACCCTGGGTCAGTGATAAGGAATCCGGACCATGGCTATCAACAGTACCAACCTCAATGACGTGATCACGGCTTCTGGTGTCAGTACCGGCACCAAGAAAACGGCCACCGACACCGCCTCCAAGACCGGCACCGATTCGCTGGGCAAGGACGCGTTTCTGCAACTGCTGGTTACCCAGATGCAGCACCAGAACCCGCTCGATCCGCAGGAGAACGGTGAGTTCGTCGCTCAGCTGGCGCAGTTCAGCAGCCTTGAAGGCATCACCTCGCTGAACGAGTCGGTCAACAGCATTACCAGTTCGCTCGGCTCGTCGCAGGCGCTGCAGGCGTCGTCGCTGGTCGGTCGTTCGGTGGTCGTGCAGAACGACAAGGCCGTGGTCGACACCGCCGATAGCTTCAACGGCCAGATCGTTGTGCCGCAGGCCATCAGCGAAGCCAAGATCACGGTCAAGGATAAGGACGGCAACACCGTCAAGACCATCGAGCTGGGTGAGCAGAAAGCCGGTTACGCCGACTTCATCTGGGATGGCACCAACGACAAGGGCGTCAAGGTCGATCCAGGTACTTACACCTTCACTGCCAGCACCACCTTCGAGGGCAAGTCGGTACAGATGAATACGCTGTTGCCGGCCAAGGTCACCAGCGTCAGTTTCAGCGCCAGCGGCGAAATGGTGCTCAACCTTGCCGGCGTCGGCAAGGTCTCTCTCTCCGACGTACAAACCATCGGTATCTAAGGCCAGAACGGCACAAGGAGCAACAGCATGTCTTTCAATATCGGCCTTAGCGGTCTGTACGCAGCCAACAAGCAACTCGACGTTACCGGCAACAACATTGCCAACGTCAACACCACCGGCTTCAAGTCTTCCCGTGCGGAATTTGCCGACGTCTACGCCGGCGCCAACCGCCTCGGTGTGGGCAAGAACCAGATCGGCAACGGTGTGCGTCTGGCGGCGGTCTCGCAGCAGTTCAGCCAGGGTGACGTCAACAACACCGGCAACGTGCTCGACATGGGTATCCAGGGTCAGGGCTTCTTCGTGCTCTCGGACAATGGCAGTCAGGTGTACACCCGTGCCGGTGCGTTCCAGAACAACAAAGACAACTTCGTGGTGACCTCCGATGGTCTGCGTCTGCAGGGCTATGCCGCTGACTCCAACGGCAAGATCCAGAAGGGCATCCTCACCGACCTGAGGATCGACACCTCGGCGCTGGCGCCAAAGGCCACCACCCTGATCGATCAGGGCATCAACCTCAACTCCTCGGCCACCTCGATCCCGCTGCCGGCTTCCCCGCCTGGCCCGGGTGACATCGTCTTCGACCCGTCTGACGAAACCTCGTACACCAAGTCGTTCCCGACCAAGGTTTACGACAGTCAGGGCAACGAGCACACCATGGAGCAGTTCTATCGCAAGACCGACAAGAACGAATGGACCATGTACACCTTGATCGATGGCCGTAACCCGATGGACCCAACCAGCACCGCACCGCTGGTCGGTACTGTCAGCTTCAACGAAGATGGCAGTGTTGCTTCCATGGCCGCCGATCAGGCAGGCCTGCCTGCTGGTGGTGAGTGGAGCGTGACCAATAACACCTTCACCATGAAGGGCTGGATCCCGGCCGAGAAAGACGCTGCCGGTAACTGGGGCTCCAATGGCTCGGCAGGCAATGCCGATGGCATGCGTCTGTCGATGAACAGTACCAGCTCGTACAACAACGAGACCGCGCGCACGTCGCAGTCCCAGGATGGCTACGCCACCGGTACCCTGTCGAGCCTGAGCATCGACTCCACCGGCGTCATGTTCGCCAGCTTCAGCAACCAGCAGTCGCGTGCGATCGGCCAGGTGGCGCTGGCCAGCTTCGCCAACGAGCAAGGCCTGCAGCAGATTGGTGGTACCCGTTGGACCGAGACCTTCTCGTCAGGCATTCCGGGCATCGATTCGCCGAAGACCGGCACCCTGGGCGGCGTCGAGTCCAACTCGCTGGAGGCCTCCAACGTCAACCTGACCCAGGAGCTGGTCGAGCTGATCAAGGCGCAGAGCAACTACCAGGCCAACGCCAAGACCATCTCGACTGAAAGCACCATCATGCAGACCATCATCCAGATGGCTTGATGAAGTACTGAAGTCCAGTGGTAGACGAGCCCCTTCACTGTAAGGGGCTTGTCGTTTTCAGGGGGTGAGCATGAAGAAACTGATCATCGTCAGTGCCGCCGTGTTTTATCTGCTGCAGGCGCAGGCCGGCACTGCGCCGTGGTGGCGTTGGGAGAGCCAGGTGGACGGCCGGCTGGTTTGTTCGCAGTGGTCGCCGGGCGAGGGCTGGAAGCGTTTTGCCGGGCCGTTCAACAATGCTGGTTGCCGGGAACTGTAGCCAATTGCCGTTGGCGGCAAGCAAGCGCCGGATATCCGGCGTGAGTATTTCCCCGTTACCGCCCAAGAGCCCGTAAACACGGGCTTTTTCATGCTTTGTAAAAGTTGGTTCGGAACTTGCTTTATTGCCTGTATAGCAGCGGCGAGCGGCAAGCAATCGCCAGTGCAGCGGAGGAAGACTGTGGACAAGATGCTTTACGTGGCCATGACCGGCGCCAGCCAGAACGCGCTGGCGCAAAAGGCCCATGCCAACAACCTGGCGAACGTTTCAACCAATGGCTTCCAGCGTGACCTGGAGCAGGCGCGCTCGATTCCGGTGTTTGGCGACAGCTTTCCGTCGCGGGCGTTTGCTCTGTCCGAGCGTCCGGCCACCGACTTCACTGGCGGTGCGCTGGTCGAGACCGGCCGTGAGCTGGATGTTGCTGTAGCCGGCAATGGCTTCATCGCCGTGCAGGCCCCTGATGGCAGCGAAGCCTATGTACGCACCGGCAGCCTCAATATCGATGCCTTGGGCGTACTGCGCGCTGGCAACGGCATGCCGGTGATCGGCAATGGCGGCCCGATTGCCGTGCCGCCGGAGCAGAAGGTCGAGATCGGCGAAGACGGCACTATCAGCATTCGCGCTATGGGTGAAGATCCGCGGGTGATGGCCGAGGTCGACCGGATCAAGCTGGTCAACCCGGATATCAAGGGCCTGACCAAAGGCATCGACGGCATGATCCATACCGCCAGCGGCCAGCCGGCGGATGCCGACATCAACGTCAAGGTAGTCTCGGGCTTCCTCGAGTCGAGCAACGTCAATGCCGTCGAAGAAATGACCTCGGTGCTGGCCTTGTCGCGCCAGTTCGAACTGCACGTGAAGATGATGAACACGGCCAAGGAAGGCGATGAAGCCATGGCTCGGGTTTTGCAAATCAGCTAATCAATTTTGAACGGGTGCCGAAAAACAGGCGCGCGAGGAGAACACTATGCTTCCGGCACTTTGGGTCGCCAAGACTGGTTTGTCCGCCCAGGACACCAACCTGACGGTCATTTCCAACAACCTGGCCAACGTTTCGACCACCGGCTTCAAGCGTGATCGCGCCGAATTTCAGGACCTGCTGTATCAGATCAAACGCCAGCCTGGCGCCCAGTCGACCCAGGACAGCGAGCTGCCTTCGGGTCTGCAGGTCGGTACCGGTGTGCGCATCGTCGGCACCCAGAAGAACTTCCAGACCGGCAGCCTGCAAACCACCGAGAACCCGCTCGACCTGGCTGTGAACGGTCGCGGCTTCTTCCAGGTCTTGCAGCCTGACGGCACCGTCTCCTACACCCGTGACGGTACCTTCCACCTGAACTCCGATGGCCAGGTCGTGACCGCCAATGGCTTTGCCCTGGAGCCTGCGATTGTCGTACCCAACGACGCCCAGACCTTCACCGTGGGCCAGGACGGTACCGTGTCGATCACCACCGCCGGCAACCCGGCGGCGCAGATCATCGGCAACCTGCAGACGGCTGACTTCATCAACCCGGCAGGCCTGCAGGCAATGGGCAACAACCTGTTCCTGGAAACCGCCGCCAGCGGCGCACCGCAGGTCGGTACGCCTGGCCTGAACGGCTTTGGCACCACCTTGCAGCAGACCTTGGAAAACTCCAACGTCAGCACCGTGGAAGAGCTGGTCAACATGATCACCACCCAGCGTGCCTACGAGATGAACTCCAAAGTCATCTCGACCGCCGACAAGATGCTCGGGTTCGTCACCCAGCAGCTGTAAACCTTAGGTCGCTGTTGCAGCGCCAGTTCTACCGTGAGGGAAGCGTCATGAGTCGTCTGTTGTCCGTATTCGCCCTGGGTGGGGCGGTGTTGTTGGCCGGTTGCGTCGCGCCGACGCCCAAGCCCAACGACCCGTACTACGCGCCGGTGTTGCCGCGCACCCCATTGCCGGCGTCGGCCAACAACGGCTCGATTTACCAGGCCGGTTTCGAACAGAACCTGTATGGCGACCGCAAGGCGTTCCGGGTGGGTGACATCATCACGATCACCCTCAACGAGCGTACTTCGGCGAGCAAGAGTGCCAACTCGCAGGTGGGCAAGGACAGCAAGGCCAACCTCGGTTTGACCTCGTTGTTCGGCGCCATCCCCAACACCAACAACCCGTTGGGCAGTGGTGACCTGTCGCTCGAGGCCGGCTACAGCGGTAGCCGCGCCACCAAAGGTGACAGCAAGGCGGCCCAGGGCAACACCTTGACCGGTTCGGTCACGGTGACCGTCGCGGAAGTCCTGCCCAACGGCATCATCGCCGTGCGTGGCGAGAAGTGGATGACGCTCAACACCGGCGACGAGCTGGTGCGGATTGCCGGGCTGGTGCGCGCCGATGACATTGCCACCGACAACACCGTGCCGTCGACCCGTGTCGCCGATGCGCGCATCACCTATTCGGGTACCGGCTCGTTTGCCGATGCCAGCCAGCCCGGTTGGCTGGACCGCTTCTTCCTCAGCCCGCTTTGGCCTTTCTGAGTACGGATGCCCATGCTTAATTTCAGGCAGCTGATTGCCGCCACCGTGCTTCTATCCTGTGCGTTCAGTGCCCACGCCGAGCGCCTCAAGGACATCGCCAGTATCTCCGGCGTGCGCACCAACCAGTTGATCGGTTATGGCCTGGTGGTCGGCTTGAACGGCACCGGCGACCAGACCACGCAGACCCCGTTCACCCTGCAGACCTTCAACAACATGCTCTCGCAGTTCGGCATCAAGGTGCCGCCAGGCTCGGGTAACGTGCAGCTGAAGAACGTCGCCGCGGTGTCGATCCATGCGGATCTGCCGGCGTTCGCCAAGCCGGGGCAGGTGGTGGATATCACCGTGTCGTCGATCGGTAACTCCAAGAGCCTGCGCGGTGGCAGCCTGCTGATGACCCCGCTCAAGGGTATCGATGGCAATGTCTACGCCATCGCCCAGGGCAACCTGGTGGTCGGCGGTTTTGACGCCGAAGGCCGCGATGGCTCGAAGATCACCGTCAACGTGCCCTCGGCTGGGCGCATCCCTGGCGGTGCCAGTGTCGAGCGGGCCGTGCCGAGTGGTTTCAACCAGGGCAACAGCCTCACCCTGAACCTCAATCGCCCTGACTTCACCACCGCCAAGCGCATCGTCGACAAGGTCAACGAGCTGCTCGGCCCAGGTGTTGCCCAGGCCCTCGATGGCGGTTCGGTGCGGGTCACCGCGCCGATGGACCCAAGCCAGCGCGTCGACTACCTGTCGATCCTGGAGAACCTCGAGATCGATCCGGGCCAGGCCGTGGCCAAGGTCATCATCAACTCGCGTACCGGCACCATCGTCATCGGCCAGAACGTCAAGGTTTCGCCGGCTGCGGTTACCCACGGCAGCCTCACCGTGACCATTACCGAAGACCCGATCGTCAGCCAGCCGGGGCCGTTCTCCAATGGCCAGACGGCTGTGGTGCCACGCTCGCGCGTGAACGCCGAGCAGGAAGCCAAACCGATGTTCAAGTTCGGCCCGGGCACTACGCTGGATGAGATCGTCCGAGCGGTCAACCAGGTCGGGGCAGCGCCCAGTGACTTGATGGCCATCCTTGAAGCGCTGAAACAGGCCGGTGCTCTGCAAGCCGACCTGATCGTGATTTGAGGACGCTTTAGATGAACTCCAAGAGTCTGGTTTCCAGCCAAGCCGACAGCGGTGCCTACACCGACCTCAACCGCCTGACCTCGCTCAAGCACGGTGATCGTGACAGCGAAGCGAACGTGCGCAAGGTCGCCCAGGAGTTCGAGTCGCTGTTCATCAGCGAGATGCTCAAGGCTTCGCGCAAGGCCAGTGACGTGCTCGCTGAAGACAACGAGCTGAACACCGAAACGGTCAAGCAGTACCGCGACATGTACGATCAGCAGCTGTCCGTGAGCATGTCCCGCGAAGGTGGCGGCATCGGCTTGCAGGATGTGCTGGTGCGGCAGTTGTCCAAGCAGAAAAATCCAGTGGCGACGCCTAACCCGTTCCTGCGCGGCGAAGGCGCTGGCCCGGCGCTGTGGGGGACCAAGGTGGCGACACCGGTACACGGCGATACCAGCAGTGCTGCGCGCAATGACGTGGCTGCGCTCAATTCGCGGCGCTTGTCGCTGCCTGGCAAGCTGACCGATCGGCTGCTGGCCGGGATTGTGCCGTCCGCCGGTAACCCGGCACTGGCCGGCAATGGTGCGGCGCTGCCGGCGCGTGACGGGCAGCTGGTCAATGGCGTGGTCAAGGGCGACTGGGAGCCAGCGCAAGCGTTTGCTGCCGCCGATGGCGGTACGCGCATCCTCGGTCGGGCCATGGCCCAGCCACCGTTGGCGCCGAAAAGGGCCTTCGGCAACAGTGACGAATTCGTCTCGACCATGCTGCCAATGGCTGAACAAGCGGCCAAGCGCATCGGCATCGACCCGCGCTACCTGGTGGCTCAGGCCGCACTGGAAACCGGTTGGGGCAAGTCGGTTATGCGCAACACCGATGGCAGCAGCAGCCACAACCTGTTCGGCATCAAGGCCACTGGCAGTTGGCAGGGCGGTGAAGCGCGGGCGATCACCAGCGAGTTCCGCGATGGCGCCTTCGTCAAGGAGACCGCCGCGTTCCGTTCCTACGACTCCTACCAGGACAGCTTCCACGACCTGGTCAGCCTGCTGCAGAACAATGCGCGCTATCAAGATGCGGTCAAGTCGGCCGATAACCCAGAACAGTTTGTGCGAGAGCTGCAGAAGGCGGGGTACGCAACCGACCCGAACTACGCCAGCAAGATCTCGCAGATTGCTAAACAGATGAAGTCGTACGAGAGCTACGCAATGCTCGGTACCACCACGCAACGTTAAGGGTAGAGAACCATGGCGAGTTTGCTCAATATTGGCATGTCAGGGCTTGGAGCCGCACAGTCAGGGTTGTACACCCTGGGTAACAACATCGCCAATGCCGATGTCGAGAGCTATTCGCGCCAGCAGAACGTGCAGAAGACCAAGGGCGGCCAGCAGACTGGTCAGGTCTTCATCGGTACCGGCACCACTCTGGCCGATGTGCGTCGGGTGTACAACGCGTTCCTCGAAAACCAGTTGCGCACCACCACTTCACTGTCCAGCGATGCCAACACCTACCTCAGCCAGATCACTCCACTGGACAACGCCCTGTCCAGCGCCGATACCGGTATCACCGCAGCGCTGCAGAGTTTTTTCAGCGCGATGCAGGATGCCTCGGCCAAACCGACCGAAGATGCCTCGCGCCAGTTGCTGCTGACCAGCGCGCAGACCTTGGCCAAGCGCTTCAACACGCTGTCGGCCCAGCTTAATCAGCAGAACAGCAACACCAACAGCAACATGGCTTCGCTGGCGACCCAGGTGAACAACCTGACCAAGACCATTGCTGATCTGAATACGCAGATATCCAAGGTCGGCGTGGTCACTGGCCAGCCCAACGATCTGCTTGATCAGCGTGACGGCGCGGTTCGCCAGCTGACGTCGCTGATCGGTGCCGATGTGGTCGAGCAGAAAAACGGCAACTACGACATCTATCTGAAGAACGGCCAGGCGCTGGTATTGGGCAACACCACCCAGACCCTTGGCGTCGAGCCGAGCGCGACCGACCCGACCCGCATGAGCCTGATCCTCAATCGCGGCTCGACCAAGATGGACATCACCAACAGCACCAGCGGTGGTGAACTTGGCGGCCTGATCCGCTACCGCAAGGAAACCCTCGACCCGGCGCTCAACGAGCTCGGTCGCGTGGCACTGGTGGTGGCTGATGCAATCAACAGCCAATTGGCCCAAGGTATCGACAAAGAGGGCAACTTCGGCGCCAGCCTGTTCGGTGACATCAACAGCGCCAAGGCCATCAGCGAGCGCAGCATCGCCAAGCAGGGCAATGCCGGCACCGGCAATATCAACGTGACCATTGCCGACAGCGGCAAGCTTGGCACCAGCGACTATCAGGTTACCTTCAACAACCCGGCGAACCTGAAAGAGTACACCGTGCGCAAGTTGCCGGAAGGCACCGACATGGGCACGCATAACCTCGACGACGACCCGGCGCCGGTGTTCGATGGCTTCAGCCTGTCGGGCAATGGCGGCACCTATGCTGCCGGTGACAGCTTCAAGATCACTCCTACGCGCAATGCTGCGGCCACCATCGAGTCGGTGCTGACCGACCCCAAGCGCCTGGCCATGGCCTCGCCGCTGACCGCTACCAGCGGTTCGGGCAACAAGGGCACTGGCGTGATCACCCAGCCAACCCTTACCACCAAGTTGGACATCTACGACGCAACCGAGCTGAACAAGCTGCAGACCGGCCTCAAGTATTCCACCCCGGTCAAACTGGTGTTCGGCGACGATGGCGCCTCGCCGCAGAGCTACACCCTGTACAACGCCAAGGGTGACTCGATCGGCACCGGCACGATCATCCCCGGCCAGGACAACAAGCTGCAGTTGTCGGTCCCGCTGACCGATGCCAATGGCAACGCCTTGGGCGGCAACTTCACCTTCGAGATGAACGTCAACGGCGCGCCGAAGACCAGCGACAGCTTCAGTGTGGCGCTGACCGGTTCAGGCTCGGCGGATAACCGCAATGCCCAATCGGTTATCGACCTGCAAACCAGGTCCACCGTGGACGTAGGGGCCAATGGCAAGGGCATCAGCATCAGCGACGCCTATGCCAAGCTGGTCTCCAACGTAGGCGGCAAGGCCGGCCAGGCGAAGATGGACAGCGACGCCACCGGTGCGTTGCAGAACTCTGCGCTGGACAGCCGCAATTCCTTGTCGGGGGTCTCGGTCGATGAAGAAACCGGCAACCTGATCAAGTTCCAGCAGTACTACACCGCGTCGTCGCAGATCATCAAGGCGGCCCAGGAAACCTTCGCCACCTTGATCAACAGCCTTTAAGGAGCCGTAGACCGTGCGCATTTCCACTTCGCAGTTCTACAACACCACCAGCGCCAACTATCAGCGCAACCTTGCCAACACGGTGAAGAGCCAGCAGGAAGCCAGCGACAACCTGCGCATCCGTACCGCGGCCGACGATCCGGTAGGCGCCGCGCGTCTCCTGCAGCTTGAGCAGCAACAGAACATGCTCAAGCAGTACAGCGGCAACATCACCAACGTGCGTAACGCGCTCGGCACCAGCGAGAGCACGTTGAATGCCATTGGCAATATTCTGCAGCGGGTCAACGAACTGGCCATCAGCTCGGGCAACGCCGGTTTTACCGACTCCGATCGCAAGGCCAACGCTGATGAACTCGGCTCGCTGGAAGAGCAACTGTTCTCGCTCATGAACAGCAAGGACGAGAACGGCAAGTACCTGTTCTCCGGCTCCAAAGGCGATACCCAGCCTTATGTGAAGAACGCTGACGGCACCTACAGCTACAAAGGTGACCAGACCAGCCTGCAGCTGCAGGTGGGTGACATGCTTAGCCTGGCCGCCAACGAGACCGGTTACGATGCCTTCGAGCAGGCGCTCAATACCAGCCGCACCGAAGCCAAGTTGACCTCGCCTGCCGCGGCAGACTCGCGCATCAACATGTCCAATGGTCAGGTCGCGGGCAGCTCGGTATTCAACGACCGCTTCCGCAGCGGCGAGCCGTACACCATCGAGTTCACCAGCAGCACTCAGTTCAAGATCACGGCCGCCAATGGCGATGACGTGACCAACGAAGCGTCCCAGGGCGGTAAGTTCGACCCCAAGGGCACCAATACCTCGATCAACTTCCGCGGTGTTGACCTGCGCCTTGATATCAGCTTCAAGCCTGGTGACGAAGCCGACTATGATGCCGCGCTGCAAGGCCACTCGTTTACTCTCGGCGCCAAGCCAGACAGCATCAGCGGCACCCGTAGTGCCGGCAATGGCCCGTCCGGCAGCCAGGTCACCGGCGCAAGCATCAGCGATGAAGCCCTGTACAAGGCGGCATTCCCCGCTGGCGGCGCAATCCTCAAGATTTCTGAAATCGACCCGACCCAGTTCGACCTTTACGCCGCGCCGTTGAGCGCTGACAGTCGCCCGGTCAGCAGCGGTACATTGAGCGGCACCGGCACCGCCGCTGACCCGTATACCGCTACTGCGGCCGGGGTGACGTTCACGCTGTCGACCGCCCCGGATGCAGGCGATTCGTTCTCGGTCAAGGCTGATACTCACCAGACCCAGAATGTGCTCGACACCCTCGCCCAGTTGCGCACGGCACTGCGCACGCCGATCGATTCGGACCCGGTCGCCAAGCAGAACTTCAAGGCTTCGCTGGATGCAGCCATTGGCAACATTGGCAGTGCGATCAACCAGGTCAGCTCGTCCGTCAGTGCGATCGGCGGCCGTGGCCAGGCACTGGATGTGCAGGCAGAAACCAACGAAGCGCTGAGCACCGAGAACAGCAAGACCCAGACCTCGATTCGCGAAAGCGATCCGGCCGAAGTGATGCTGCGTCTGCAGCGCCAGACCAACATGCTGCAGGCGTCGCTGCAGGCCTTTGCCAAGGTCGCCGGGTTGTCGCTGGTCAACTACATCTGATTGTTCCAGGCCGGCATCGCCATCCATGCAGGGTCCCGTGAGGGCCCTGCAGCGTGCCACACACTGGATTCGCCATGCTGGCTGTCACAGTGAACCGTAAACCTTGTCAAGGTCGTCATCGTGAGTGATCAGCCCGTCGTCAGCATTGCCATCCCCGCCTTCAATGCTGAATTCTTCCGCGCCACGCTGGCCAGTGCCATCGCCCAGGATTACCCCAATCTTGAGATCGTCGTTTGCGACGACAGTGGCGATCAGCAGATCGAGACCATCTGCGCCGAGCTTGGCAAAGACAGCGCGGTGCCGCTGCGTTACCTGCGCAACCCGGTGCGACTGGGCTTTGCCCGCAATCTGCAGGCGTGTCTGGCACAGGCTTCGGGTGAGCTGATCAAGTTTCTTTGCGATGACGACATGCTGCTCGACAGCTGCATCAGTCGCCAGGCCAAGGTTCTGCAGGAGTTGGCGCAGGTCAGTATGGTCATCTGCCAGCGCCTGGTGTGCTCGGCTGATGACATCCTGCTGCCTTCACGCTCGCTCAACAGCGTCATTGCCCCGCAGAGTGCCGTGCTGATCGGCACAGACCTGTTGGCGAGCATTGCCGACAATGCGCCGAACCTGTTCGGTGGGATCAGCCACGCGCTTTTCCGCCGCGCCCAGGTCGAAGAATACCTAAGCCATCTGGTGCTCGACGGCCAGGGCTTTACCGCGCGCCTTGACCTTGCCTTGTATGCATGTGTGCTGCGCCGGGGCCATCTGGCCAGCCTGGAGCAGGTGCTCAGTGTCGAGCGGGTTCACGCGGCCAGGCTCAGCCACAATGTTGGCGTTATCGAAGCGTTCAAGGTCGAAACCCAGTGGCTGCAACAGATGCTTGCTGCACGTACTGGCGACCTGCCGCCCGCCAATGGCTGGGTCCGTTACCTGCCACTGGCAGCGTTCAATGGCGAGCCGGATCAGCGCTGGGAAGAGTTTGATATCCGCCGTTTCTATTCCGGCCAAATCGCCAACTTCCAGCAGCAGGTCGGCAGTCAAGCACTGAGCTTTGCCGAGCTTTATGCGCAGTGGTTGGCCTGCCGCAACCTGTCGCCGGGGCAACTGCAACTGTTGCCCAAGCGCATCGAGCAATGGCCCAACCAGCCACGCATCGTGCCGGTCATCGTTTGCCAGCAGGGTGATGAGGCGGCATTGCAGGAAACCCTCGATAGCCTGGCTGTACAGTCTTATCCAGGCGCGCAGATTCTGGTGCAGGGCCCGGCTGAGCTGGCCGGCGTGAATGCACCAGGAGTCCGCTACCAGGTCGTCCACGGCACCGGTCTGGCCGAGCTCAATCAGTGGCTGAGCGCCGCTGAGCAACCCGCCGACTGGGTATGGCTGTTGCGCGCCGGCGACCGGGTCCATGCTCACGCATTGGTGATTCTCGCCGAGCGCATGGCCCTGCGCACCGACAGCCTGTGCCTGTATACCGATGAAGACGGCTTCGACAACCTTGAGCCGGGTCGGCCGATCTTCAAGCCGGATTTCAACCTCGATCTGATGCGTAGCCTGCCTTATGTAGGGCGGATGCTTGCGTTCAACGTAACTGCGCTGCGCGCTTTGGGCGGCTTCGATACTGAGTTTTCCGGCATGGCGGCCCATGACCTGCTCTGGCGCATGGTCGAGGCCAAGGGCCTGCACGTCGTAGAGCATGTCCCACAGGTGCTGGTGCAGTGCCAGTCTGGCTATGCCGAATGGTTGGCCGAGGCGGATGCGCAGCAGCAGGCAGCCCGCGTGGTCGAGGCTCATCTGCGTCGCCTTGGCGTCAAGGCGCAGGTGCAGGGCCAGCCGGGCAGCCTGATCTGTCGCGTCAATTACCTGCATGAATCGCCAGCGAGCGTGTCGGTGCTGATCAGCGCAGGACACGACCTGCAGGCGCTCAGGCAGTGTGTCGAATCGCTGTTTGAACACACCCGGTACGCTTACTTCGAAGTGTTGGTAGTGGCTACTGGTGACGAGCCTGCCGACGTCCGCGATTGGCTGCAGGCCATGCGTAGCGTCGGCGCGGATCAGCTGCAGGTGGTCGAGGTGCAGGCGCAGGGCAGGGCCGCAGTGCTCAATCAAGCCAGCCAGCACGCGCGAGGTGATTACCTGCTGCTGCTTGAGAGCGGTTGCGCGCTGTTTGACGGGCAGTGGCTGAGCGCGCTCATGGAGCAAGCCCAGCGCCCGGAAGTGGGTGTGGTGGGGCCGATGCTGTGCGCGGGCGATGGCAAGGTAGTGTCCGCTGGCCTGGTACTTGGCCTGGGCGGTGCTGCCGCCGGCAGCCCCTTCGCCAGCAACAACCTGAACGCAGATGGCTACCTGAACCGCCAGCGCCTGGTGCAGAGCTGGAGTGCGGTGAGCCTGGATTGTCTGTTGGTGCGGCGTGAGCTGTTTGCGCAGTTGCAGGGGCTCGATACTGCCCACCTGCAGGCATCGCAGTTCGACCTTGACCTCTGCCTGCGCGCTCGCGACGCAGGCTATCTGGTGGTTTGGACGCCTTTTTCCCGAGTGGCCAAGCTGTCGCGCGCGGCCGCATCGGCAACGCCTGATCAAGTGCAACTGGCCGACACGCAAGCCTGCTACGACCGCTGGCTGCCGTCGGTGGCGCTGGACCCAGCCTACAACCCTAACCTGAGCTTGAAGCTGGGTAATTTCAATCTTGAGCCTGGCTTGCGCACTGGCTGGGATCCGTTCATCGCCAGGGTCATGCCTTCGGTGCTGGCGCTGCCGACCAATACCACGGCCATCGGCCATTACCGGGTCATTCAGCCATTCACCGAGCTGGAGCGCGCCGGCTGGATTCAAGGGCGTATCAACTACATGACGCCCGGGTTGATCGAACTGCAGCGAGAGCAGCCGGATGTGATGATCCTGCAGTGTCGCTACACCCCGACAAACCTGCACGAAATGGCCCGCTTCAAGCGATTTTCCAATGCCAGACGAATCTACGAGCTGGACGACTACATCGTCGAGCCACCCAAGAAGAACGACCACGCGCGCAATCTGCCAAGCAACATCCGTGAGCTGGTAGCGCAGGGCATTGGCTTGTGTGACCGCGTGGTAGTGTCCACCGAGCCCCTGGCTGACGCCCTGTCGAGCATGCACCAGGACATCCGCGTGGTGCCGAACATGTTGTCTGCACCGATGTGGAAGGGCCTCGCCAGTCGCCGCCAGACCAGTGCTCGCCCGCGCGTCGGATGGGCCGGTGGTACCAGCCACCGGGGCGATCTGGAATTACTGCTGGACGTCATCAAAGCCTTGGTTGGCGAGGTCGACTGGGTCTTCTTTGGCATGTGCCCAGAGCCGCTACGCCCCTATGTCAAGGAGTTTCACCGCGCCGTGTCGCTGGCCGAGTACCCGCGCAAGCTGGCCAGCCTCAATCTCGATCTGGCGCTGGCGCCGCTCGAGCAGAACCTCTTCAATGACTGCAAGAGCAACCTGCGCCTGCTCGAATATGGCGCGTGCGGCTTCCCGGTAATCTGTACCGATTCGCGGGCTTATGCCGGCTATCTGCCCTGCACGCGGGTGAAAGACAACAGTACGGAACAATGGCTGGATGCGATCCGCATGCACCTCTCCGACCCGCAGGCCAGCTATCGCCAGGGTGATGCCTTGCGCGAAGCCGTGCTCCACGACTACATGCTGATGCCGCACCATTTGCAGCATTGGGCCAATGCCTGGCTGGCAGACTGAACCCTGGCGCCGGGCCTGGCCCCGCGCTGCAATGACCACTGAACAGGTGCTTTATGATCAAAACCGCAATTGGCTCGCGCAGTGATGTGACCGTTGTCCTGCTGGGACACGATCAGTCAGGCAGCCGTGCCCGCGCACTGCATTACTATGCTCAGGCTGGCGTACCTTGCATGGCCCTCGAGCCGCTTTCCGAAATGAGCGCCGCCGGGGTCTGGCTTGATCATCTGAGCATGTTGCTCAAGCAAGTGCAGACGCCTTTCGTCAGCTTGGCGCTGGACACCGATTTTGTCTTGCCCACCGCGCTTGATCAGGCGGCAGCGTGTTTGCACGCGCAGCCTCAGGCCGTGGCTGCACAAGGTTATGTGTTGGCTTACGCAGCCGCCAGCAGTGAGGTTGCATATCATAAGGTTGGTTCGGCGTTTGCGCCGCTGCAAGCGCCTGACGCTGTCGCGCGGCTGACGCAGTATGCCCAGGCCGGGCAGCAGGCCTGGCGCGCAGTGCAGCGCGTGGCGATCCTGCAAGGCGCAGTGGCAGCAGTGCCGAGCGAGTTGGATTTCGCTGGCATGCGCGTGGCGTTGTCCTTGGCGCTGCTGGCTCAGGGTGAAGTTGTTCAGCTTGAACAGACCGACGTGCTCACCGAGTGGCAAGCTGGTGACGCGGCCTGTTCCGCCCGCGAGGAGCGCCTGACCCAGACTGTCCGCGCCCTGCGTGAATGGGACGAGGCGCGCGATTGCTTGTGTGCCGGTGATGACGGCTTCGTCCTGCTCAACCAGTTTGTTCGCAACAGTTACGACCTGATCGCGGCGCCGTTGATTTTCACTTCAAAGTGGACCAGCGTGATCGACGATCCGCAGCGCGACTTTGAGCCGCGCCAGGACGTGCAACTGCCTTATTACAATGGCGCCCTGTTTGCCCAACTGACCGAGCTTGAGTTTCTCAATCACGCCTGGCCGACTGGCCAGCAGCACCAGCAGGCCCTTGAAGGGGTATGGGTACGTCAGCGCGATCTGCTGGTGCAACACCCCAACGACACTGCCGAGAGTTTGCAGTACCGCTACTGGCAAGCCTTCGCCATGGGCATGTTCAACGCTGATGTGTGCCGTGAGCTGCTGGCGAGCCTCTCTGCCGAGGCAGATGCGCAACGCCGGCATGAGCTGGTGGACTGGTTGGTACGGCTGGAGCGAGTGCCTGCTGTGGATAATCTACAGCAATTGCAGGTCACGCCGTCGGGGCACGTGCTTGCCGCAATTGCTGCAGCCACCCCGGACGCGAGCGCTCATAAGCGCGTGCTGGCGCACCTGCACAAGCACGCCCCTGCGCAGCTCGCTTATGTCGTGCTTGACCTGGAAAACGACGACCTTGCCTTGCAAGCGACCTTTGACAGCCTGCTGGCCAGCGGCCTGCGCAACTTCAAACTATTGGTGCTCAAAGCCGGCAAACCGCCGACCATCACCACGCCGCGCGACACTCTGCATTTCATCCAAGTCAGTGATAGCAACTGGGTCAAGCATCTCAATCAAGCTGTGGCGCAACTGCCAAGCGAATGGTTGCTGCTGCTCGAGGCTGGCGACGTATTGCTCCCGGGCGGTTTGCTCCGGCTGCAGGTTGAACTGAGCGAAGCGCCTGCCTGCCAGGCGATCGCTGCCAATGAAGTCCAGCGTGACGACGAGGGTCGGCTGCATAGTGTCACGCGGCCGGGTGCCAACCTCGACCTGCTGCGTAGCCAGCCTGGGCTGATGGCGCGGCACTGGTTGCTGCGCCGTCAGGCCTTGCTCGATCTGGGTGGCTACAGCGAAGCCCATCCCAACGCGGCTGAGCTTGACGTGTTGCTGCGCCTGGTCGAAAGCCAGGGGGTGGCCAGCCTGGCGCACATGGACGAGTTCCTTGTGATTGGGCGCCAAGCGTCGCCGGCGTCCAAGCGCGACGCAGTAGCAGTCGTCAATCGCCACCTGACGCAATTGGGCTATCGCAGCCAGGTCAACGATCAGGGCGCGTCTGGGCTGGTGATTGATTTCCGTCACAGCAGCACACCGCTGGTGAGCATTCTGCTGGCGTTCGAGGGCAACCTGGCGCAACTGCAGGCGTGCCTGACCTCGGTACTGCAGCGTACCCGTTACCCGCGCTACGAAATCATCGTCGCGGGTGCCGATCAGGCATTTGCCAGCGAGGCGGCTGCACGGGCATTGGGCGGGCGTGTACGTCTGGTCAGCGCGGCGCCTGGTGCGTCGCGCAGTGATCTGCTGAACCTGGCGGCCAGCCAGGCGCGCGGCGACTACCTGCTGTTGTTGTCCACGCGCTGTCATGTTGTGACCCCGGCCTGGATTGAAGGCTTGCTCAACGAAGCCCAGCGCCCTGAGGTAGGGGTGGTCGGTGCCCGCCTGCTTGAAGCTGCTGACGGCAGCCTGGCGCATGCCGGCTACGAGCTGCTCGCCGGGCCACAGGTGTATTCGCCATGGCAGGGCCTGTCGATGCTCCAGGCAGCCAGCAACAGCTGGGCCTCATCGGTGCGCAGCTGTGCGGCGGTCTCGGCGGATTGCCTGATGGTGCGCAAGGATTTGTTCGACCAATGTGGTGGTCTGCAAGGACTGGCCGGGGCCGATATCAATCTGTGCCTGGCTGCCAAGGAAGCCGGCCTGATGGTGGTGTGGACACCACGTTCGCAGTTGCTGCTCAGCACTGCCGACAGCGTGGTTGCAGATCCTGCAGCAGCGCTTGCCGAGCGCTGGCCTGGGGCCTTCCATGGCGAGGCGCAGTTCGGCCACGCCTGCCTCCCACACTCGCAGCAAGCGTGGCTCGCGCAGCTGTAATAGCTGGCGCGGGAATTGCAAAAGCCGGGTCATGGACCCGGCTTTTTTATGCCGGTGGCAATTTATTGACAGGTCACAGGCCTGATGTAGGCGCGCTGCGCGATGGGATCGGGGATGCACAAGAAAGTCGCTGTGCTGCAGTCGAATTACATTCCATGGAAGGGCTATTTTGACCTGATCGCCAGCGTTGATGCCTTCGTCTTTTACGACGATGTGCAGTACACCCGGCGCGACTGGCGCAACCGCAACAAGATCAAGACCGCGCAAGGCGAACACTGGTTGACGGTGCCGGTCAAGAACAAAGGCCGTTTCGAGCAGTTGATCAACGAAGTCGAAGTCAGCGATCCAGGCTGGGCCGAGCAGCATTGGAAAACCATTGCCATGAGCTACCGTCGCGCGCCGTGTTTCGCCGAGATGGAAGGCAAGGTACGGGCGATCTACGAGCAAGCGGCCGAGCTCAGCCTCCTGTCGCAGATCAACCAGCACTTGATCAGCGCTTTGTGTCCGCTGCTGGGGATCTCCACGCGGTTGTACCGCTCGGAAGATCTGGGGCGAGCTGACGGCAAGAACGAGCGCCTGATCCACCTGTGCCAGGCACTCGGCGCCAGCGATTACCTGTCCGGGCCTGCGGCCAGTTGCTATCTGGACCAAGCGGCATTCGCTGCAGCAGGGCTGGGGCTGGATTACATGAACTATGACGGCTATCCGGTTTACCCGCAGTTGCATGGCGAGTTTCTGCACGGCGTAAGCGTGATCGACCTGCTGTTCAACACCGGCAGTGATGCTGCAGCGTTCCTGCAGCGCCGTCCGGCCTGAACTGATCCTGGAGTTTCTGATGTCCAATACCGCGCAACCAGGCGCTCAACCTTACGACGCAGCGCTCGCGCGACTGCGTTTGATGTATGCCAAGCCAGAGCATCCCTACTACATCATGGCGCCTGGATATCGCGAGACATCGTCAGGCATCGTCTCGATGCACTACTTGTGTCACGTGCTCAACCTTAGTGGTCGCGAGGCGTATATCCACGCCAGCGGCGCGGTGAACCCTGAGCTGAAGACGCCAGCGCTCG
This sequence comes from Pseudomonas sp. 1121_17, assembly GCF_052850745.1. Taxonomy (NCBI): domain Bacteria; kingdom Pseudomonadati; phylum Pseudomonadota; class Gammaproteobacteria; order Pseudomonadales; family Pseudomonadaceae; genus Pseudomonas; species Pseudomonas sp. 1121_17. The sequence continues at coordinate 279,148 of NZ_VXCX01000004.1, read as the reverse complement.
ATGCGGGCGTGCGTGAACGGCACCGGGCACAAGGCAAGGTGCCGATTGCGGTGTATCCAGAAGTGGTCTCGGGCAATCCGTTGCTGGCAGCCGTGGTTGCGCGGTTCATGCTTAACTTCGAGAAGTTCATCACCGGCAAGGACATGCAGGCAAGTCCCGACGACCTGATGTTCTACTACGCGGCGCGGCTTGCCGAAGCGCAGGGTTTTCCGGATGGCGACCTGCTTTGCCTGCCTACCATCGATATCGAATTGTTTGCAGGCGGTGCCCCCGCAGTGGTGCGTGAAGGCAGCTACCTGTATCACAACCGCTATCCACTCGAGCGCATCGACTACACCCAGTTGCCGGAGCAGGTTCGCCTGCTCAGTATCGCCAACCCCTTGAGCCTGTCCGAGTTGGCCGAGGTGTTGCGCAAGGCCGAGGTGCTCTACACCTACGAATGGTCGATGACCTGCGTGATCGCCGTACTCTGCGGATGCCCGGTCATCTTCATGGCGGGGGTCGGCATCGACCGTGAGTTCCTCGACAACAGCTTCTTTGGCTGCATCGGTTTTGCCATGAGTGATGAAACGGATGCGCTGCAGCGCGCCAGGGCAAGCCTTGGTGCTGCCTTGCCGCGCTACGTCGAGCGCACCGCACCGTTCTGGCAGCAGCTTGACGTGTTCATCGACAAAACCCAGCGTGCCGCGCGCCTTGAAGCTGCAGGTAATCTGCTGGGCATCCTCGACTGGATCCGCCAGCGCCGCCCTCAGCCCGCGCAACTGCAGGCCATCAAGCAGCGTCTGGAGCAACTGGGGGCGCCGCGCATTGCCGTGCTGGTGATTGACCGAGGCGATCAGGTGGCTTTGGCTGCCACCGTGGACAGTCTGGTTCACAGCCGCTATCAGCAGCTGCAGATCGTCGTTCTGGGCAGGGGCCAGCCCAAGCAGAGCAATATCGAATGGCTGGCGACGGATCCACAGCAGCCGCTGGCTGCTATCAATGCGTGGTTGAGCGGTAGCCAGAGCCCCTGGCTGATGCTGGTCGAGGCGGGCACGACATTCATCCACAGCGGCCTGCTGCTGACCGCAGTAGGCTTGGCTGAAGCCGCCAGCGACTGTCTGGCGGTATACGCAGACGAGGCGTCGCGTGGCGATGATGGCGCCGTCGAACTCTGCTTGCGCCCCGATCTCAATCTCGACCTGTTGCTGTCGCGCCCAGCAGAGCTGGCAAGGCACTGGCTATACCGGCGTGAAGCCCTACAGCAGGGATTCAGCTGCGCTGCCGGGCGTGCGTTCGAACTTGAGTTGCAGCTGCGCCTGCTCAGCGAACACGGCCTGGGCTGTGTCGCCCACGCCAGTCAAACGCTGCTCATAGCGCAGGTGCCCGGCCAGGTGCCGTGCAGCGACGAACAGGTGGTGATCGGCGCTCATTTGCAGGCGCGCGGTTATGTCGACGCGCGGGTGTTGGCGCAGTCGCACGGTGGCTATCGCATTGAATATGGACTGCAGTCTCCGGCACTGGTCAGTATCGTGATTTACCTGGAGGGGCAACTGCAGCAGTTTCAACGCTGCCTCGACAGCCTGCTGACACAGACGTCCTACAGCGATTACCAGGTGCTGTTGATCGAGCCGGGCACAGACGACCCTGCTCGCCAGGCCTGGCTCGACCAGCTCGAGCAGATAGGTGCGGGCCGTTTCGAGGTGCTGCGATTTGCCCCCGGTCAGGCGCCTGCGGCCATGTGCAACGCGGCGGCGCAGGAGGCTCGCGGCGAGTATCTGCTCTGGCTCAGTGCCTGTAGCATCCTGCTCGAGCCAGGTTGGCTGCAGGCGCTGCTCAATCACGCGCAGCGCCCGGAAGTCGGCGCGGTGGGCAGCAAGTTGCTCAACCGCGACGGCAGCATTGCTCAGGGAGGTTTGGTACTCGGCCTGGCGGGCTCGGTCGGGCCGGCATTTGCAGGCGTATCCGCCCAGGCCCCCGGCTACATGGACCGCCTTTGCCTGGACCAGAATTACTCGGCGCTGGGCGGTGAATGCCTGATGCTACGTCGGGCGCTGTTCATTGAAATGGGCGGCTTTGATGCCGCTCCTTTGCTCTCCTGCTGGACCGCAGTCGATCTGTGTCTGAAGCTGCAACGTTCCGGCTACCTGAATGTCTGGACACCGCATGCGCGGCTGCTGCTCGATGCCGAGCCAGTGCCGGCGCCCAGCGCTGATCAGGAAGATGCGCTGTATGCCCGCTGGTTGCCCGCGCTGGCGCGCGATCCAGCCTATAACCGCAATCTGTCGCTGGCTGCCGGAAAAAGCTTCAGCCTGGAAACCAACGCGTTGAGCTGGCGGCCGGTACAGCACATCCTGCCAACAGTGCTGGCCTGCGCGGCAGGTCCGCAGCCCCTGGGCAGGGCGCGCTTGCTGTTGCCGTTCATGGCCTTGCGCGACTGCGGCGAGCTCGATGGCGCGGTGACTGCCGGGATGCTGTCGCCGGTCGAAATCGAGCGTTTCCAACCGACCAGCGTAATTGTCCAGCGCCCCTGCGATGACGCCGGTCTGCTTGCGCTGCGGCGCCTGCGGGCGTTTTCGGCGGTTTTCAAAGTTTACGATCTGGACGGCTATCTGCCGGAGATGTCCTTGCCCGGTGGATTCTCTGCCGCCGAGCTGCAGCAGCGGCTGCAGCATGGCATCAGCCAGGCCGATCGGGTGTTGGTAAGCACTCCGGCGCTGGCGCAGCTGTTGCAGGCTGAGCATGAAGATGTGCGCCTGCTGGAAAGCGCGTTGCCGAGTAGCTGGGGGCGCCTGCAAGGCGGCCGCGGCAAGGGCAGCAAGCCGCGTGTGGGCTGGCTGGGCGACAAAGACGCGGACTTGCTTGCCGAGGTCATACCGGCGTTGGCAGGGGCGGTCGAATGGGTCGTGCTGGGCGATTGCCCAGCCGCCTTGCGTGGCTGGCTGACAGCCTGGCATCCGCAGGTCGACGACAGCCGTCTGGGCCAGGCTTTGGCAGAGCTGGATCTGGATCTGGCACTGGTGCCCATGCGTGAATCCTTTGCCAACGCCTGCTCGGGCGACCTGCGCATTCTGCAGCATGCAGCCTGTGGCCAGCCGGTGATCTGCAGCCGGGTTGCAGGGTTTGTCGGTGGCGAGGTGTTGCCGTTGACGCGCGTAAGCAATGAAGCGGCAGATTGGGTCCGGGCAATCAGACTGCACCTGGACGATCAACAGGCGTCAGCCCAGTTGGGCGCTGCCCTGCAGGCCCAGGTACGTAACGACTGGCTACTCGAAGGCGACCGACTGCAAGCATGGCGGCGTGCCTGGTTGCCAGATTGAGCGGCGTCAGCCACATGACAACGATCATGGCGGACATCGCTCCGATCCATGCAGGAGAAACGGCATAGATGAACAACACACTCGATACTTTCATTGGCGCTTACAGCGACAGTTTCGGCTACGCCTACGACAACAACATCATGCTGAACTGGTACCCGCGGCGGATCATGGAGCTTTGCGGCCCTGAGCTCAGCTTGCTGGAACTGGGTATCGGGCATGGTTTCTCAACCAATCGATTCTCTCGCTATTTCAACTCGCACACCGTGATCGATGGTTCGCCTTCGGTAATTGCCCAGTTCCAGGCGCAACACCCGGACAGCCCGGCGCACATCGTCGAAGGCTATTTTGAAACCTTCGAAACCGATCAGCGTTTTGACCTTATCGTCATGGGCTTTGTCCTTGAGCATGTCGAAGACCCGCAGGTAGTGCTGCGCCACTTCCGCCAGTACCTCAAGCCCAATGGCCGCTGTTTTGTTCTGGTGCCCAATGCACAATCGCTGCACCGGCGCTTCGGCCATGCCGCTGGGCTGCTTGATGACATGATGGTGCTGGGGCAGGGCGATCATGAACTGGGGCATCTGCGCGCCTACTCATTGGACACACTGACGCAAGAGCTCGAGCAGGCGGGTTTGCAGGTTGTGCGCAAGGAAGGCCTGTTCCTCAAGCCGTTCATGACCTCGCAGATGAAATCACTCGAACTCAGCGAAAGCATTACCACTGCCATGTGCACCGTGGCCATCGACTACCCGGAGCTCAGCTGCGCGCTGATGCTCGAAGCGACCGTCGCCGACCTATGAAAAGCCTGGTGATCGGCAGCACTTCGACCCTTGGCAAAGCAATCGCCCAGGCGCTGACACGCCACGGCCCGGTCCAGTTGGCGGGGCGTCGCGAGGCTGACATTGTGTTTGACCTGAGTCGGTTGGATAGGCCGGTCTGCGGGCAATCGTTCGATGTAGTGGTGCACGCCGCAGCCGATTTCGGTGGCTCAGAACCTGACGATCTGGTGCGTGCCGAGCAGGTCAACAGCGTCGGTGCGCTGGCAGCCTGTCGCCTGGCCGAACAGTGTGGCGCGCGGCACTTCATTCTGTTGTCATCGCGCTGGGCCGCGCATCAAGCGCAAGACCCGTATTACGGTATCTACGCGCTGTCCAAACGGCACGCCGAAGAAGTCGTCAGCCTGTACTGTCAGTCACGGGGCATGGCCCTGACGATTCTGCGTATCAGCCAGGTCTATGACAGTCAGGCCCAGTGTCGAATCCACCAACCGCTGCTGTACGCCATTGCCGACAGTGCAGCCGCCGGCAACACGGTCAAGCTGTACGGCAGCAACGACCCTCGTCGCAACTACCTGCACGTCGATGATCTCGCCGAGATCTGCGCACGGGTCGCCGAGCAGCGGGTCGAGGGCTTGCACAACTGTGGCCATCCAGAAGACCCGCGCCTGTCGCAGATTGCCCGAGCGGCGTTCGAGGCTTTCGGTCAGCCGGTTGATGTGCAGTTTCTGCCGGATCGGGCCGATATCCCCGATCTGCCAATGTTCGCCTGCGCGCACGCGCTGTTCGAACGGATTGGCTACGCGCCCAAGGTGGATATCCGGCGCGGCTTCGAATTGATGCGGGCACAGCGAGGGATGCACGGATGAGAACGGTAATGGTCACCGGCGTGGGCGCCATCATGGGCTATGGCCTGCTAAAATCGCTGCGTGCGGCCGACCCCGCAGTGCGCCTGGTCGGCACCGATATCTATGACGATGCGGTCGGCCGGGCATGGTGCGATGTGTTCGAACAGGCGCCGCTGACTGCCGATGCCAGCTACGGCCACTGGCTACAGCAGGTAGTGCTCAGGTACCAGGTCGACTTGCTGATTCCGGGCATCGAGCAGGATGTCCACTGGCTTTGCGACCACCGTGCGCTGCTGGCGAAGACGAGTACTCAGGTGGCGCTCAATACCCAGGCTCTGATCGACTTGTCGCGCGACAAGTGGGCCATGGATCAGGCCCTGCTGGCGCTTGACGAGCGCTGCCGCATCCCAAGCCTGATCGCTGGTGATTTCCATTCGCTGAAGCAGGCTCTGGGTCTGCCGTTTCTGCTCAAGCCGCGCAAGGGTTATGCCTCCAAAGGGCTGGTATGGGTCCACCAGGAGCAGGACTTCACGCCTTATGCGCCGCTTGTCGGTGAGGTGATGATGGCGCAGCCGATCATTGGCACTGCAGCTCAGGAGTACACCGTGGCGGTGTTCGGCGACGGCCTGGGCAATGCCGGTGCGAGCATTGCCTTCCAGCGCAGTCTGGCCTCCGACGGTTCGACCGCCAAGGCGTGGGTCTATCAGGCCGATAGCCTGGACGGCACCGTCGCCCGATTGTGCCGTGCGTTCAAACCGGTGGGTCCGACCAATCTGCAGTTTCGCCGCGATGACCAGGGCGGCTGGCGCTTGCTCGAGATCAATCCGCGGATTTCTTCGACCAGCTCGATCCGTACTGCCTTTGGCTACAACGAGGCGGCGATGTGCCTGGACTATTATCTGGACGGTAGGATTGCCCAGCAGCCGACACTCAGGCAGGGCTTCGCGGTCCGCTACATAGAGGATCACGTTGTCTATGATCGGCATCATTTCTGACGTCCACGGCAACTACAGCGCACTGTGTACGGTGCTTGACCGGCTTGATGCACTTGGCGTGTCGCGGATCATCTGCCTGGGCGACACCGCTGGCTACTACAGCGAGGTCAATGCGTGCTGCGATGCACTGCGCGAGCGCCAGGTGCTTTCGGTGATGGGTAACCACGACTGGTACCTGGCCAATCAAGAGCGCTGCCCCCGCTCGAACAGTGCCAATGCGTGCCTGGACTATCAGGCGGGTGTTATCAGCGCGAGTAACCTTGACTGGTTGAAACGCCTGGCCACGCATGCCGTGGAGCAGGACATCCACATGGTGCATGGCGGCTGGAATGATCCGTTGGATGAATATCTGCGTCCCTCGCAAGGCTATTTCGATGCGCTGCCGGGCTGTCGCTTCGCCTCAGGGCACACCCATGTGCAGTTTCTATGGCAAGGCCAAGGCAAGGTCTATTGCAATCCGGGTTCGGTTGGCCAGCCGCGTGACGGAGACCCGCGCGCGGGTTTCGCCACCTGGGACGGTGAGACGTTTGTACTGCACCGCGTCGCCTATGACATCGGCAGGACGCAGCGGGCGATGGCCGCTGCCGGATTCACCCCATACTTTTACCAGAACCTTGAGAAGGGCACTCAGATAGGTGGCAGGATCAGCACCGTTCCGGGGCTCTGAATGGCTAACCAGCGACCCATGGCTTCGGGTGGCGACTGCGGAAAATCAGCAATGAACACAGAAAAGATGTTCTTCAATCGCCCGCACATGACGGGCAAAGAGCTGTACTACATTGCCGAGGCCAAGTTCGGCAACATGCTGGCTGGCGATGGCCCGTATACCAAGCGCTGCCACCAGTGGCTGGAAGCCCACACCCGCAGCGCCAAGGCCCTGCTGACCCACTCCTGTACCGCCGCGCTGGAAATGACGGCGCTGTTGCTGGATATCCAGCCGGGCGATGAAGTCATCATGCCTTCCTACACCTTCGTCTCGACTGCGAACGCGTTCGTGCTGCGTGGCGCTGTGCCGGTATTCGTCGATATCCGTGCCGATACGCTCAATCTCGACGAGCGCCTGATCGAAGCCGCCATCACCCCGCGAACCAGGGCGATCGTGCCGGTGCACTACGCTGGAGTGGCCTGCGAAATGGACAGCATCATGGCCATTGCCCGCAAGCATGGCCTGGCCGTGGTCGAGGACGCCGCCCAAGGTGTGATGTCCAGCTACAAAGGCAGGGCGCTGGGCAGCATTGGTGATCTGGGTGCATTCAGCTTCCATGAGACCAAGAACGTCATTTCCGGTGAAGGCGGAGCGCTGTTGGTCAATACCCCGAAGCAGGTGCTGCGCGCCGAGATCATCCGCGAGAAGGGCACTGACCGCAGTCGCTTCTTCCGCGGCGAGGTAGACAAGTACACCTGGCAGGAGGTCGGCTCGTCGTTCTTGCCTGGTGAGTTGATTGCAGCGTTTCTCTGGGCTCAGCTCGAGGAAGCGCAAGCGATCACCGACAACCGCCTGGCCAGCTGGGATTACTACCATGGCGCCCTGGAGCCGCTCGAGCAGCAAGGCTTGCTGCGTCGGCCGATCATCCCCCTCGACGTTCAGCACAACGCCCATATGTACTATGTACTGCTCGCGCCCGGGATTGATCGCCAGGCTGTGATCGATGCGCTCAGGCAGCACGAGATCTATGCCGTGTTTCACTATGTGCCGCTGCACTCGTCCCCTGCGGGACAACGCTACGGACGCGTGCACGGCTCGATGCAAGTCACCGACAGCAGTGCTGAGCGGCTGTTGCGTCTGCCACTCTGGTGGGGGCTGCCGCGAGCGGGCCAGGATCGGCTCGTCGAGGTGCTCGGCGATTGCCTGACCGGGCAGTCCGCAGCAAACGCGTATTCGACAAAAAGAGCGTGACTTGAGAGTCAGAACGCGCATCTTCACTGTATATTGTCGGAAACCGGGAGCCGCTGCATAGCGCCTGCAAAACGGGTCAGGGATCGGTAGTCACCGTATCGCCTGGCTTTTTGTCGTTGTGCATGCAGTGGGTGTTTCGCTGTTATTGAATTGGGAAGCCATATGATTGGCATTAAAAGCATTGCCAGCTACGTGCCCACCGAAGGGGTGGACAACTACGCCCAGGGTGCGAAATTTGGCAAAGACCAGGATTTCATCTTCGGCAAGATCGGTTCGACGTTCTTGCCGCGCAAGGACGCTGGCCAGGAAACATCCGATCTGGCTGTCGAGGCTGCCAAAGCCTTGTTTGCAAATAATCCAGCGCTGGACCCGGCGGCAATTGATGTGTTGATCGTCGTTACCCAGAACGGTGACGCCGAAGGGCTGCCGCATACCGCTGCGATCGTCCAGCACAAGCTGGGCCTGCCCACCCATATCGCGGCGTTCGACATTTCTCTTGGCTGCTCTGGGTATGTCTACGGTCTGTATGCCATGAAGGGCTTCATGGAAGCCGCGGGCCTGAAGAATGGCTTGCTGATCACCGCCGATCCTTACTCGAAGATCGTCGATCCGGAAGACCGTAACACCACCATGCTGTTCGGCGATGCTGCAACCGCCACCTGGATGGGTGAGGACGCCAGCTGGAAGCTCGGCAAGTCGCTGTTCGGCAGCGACGGCAGTGGCGCTGAACACCTGCGCACCACTGAAGGCAAGTTCTACATGAACGGCCGCCAGGTCTACAACTTTGCCTTGGTGAAGATCCCCGCTCACCTGCAGCAGTTGCTCGATGCCAGCCAATTGCAGGCTGATGACATTGACCTGTTCTGCCTGCACCAGGGTAGCGCGGCGATCGTCGATGCGGTATCGCTGCGCTTCCAGGAAGGGCAACACAAGGCCAGGTTCGTCAAGGACATGGTCGAGACGGGTAACACTGTGTCGTCGAGCATTCCCTTGCTACTGGAAAAACACGTATTTGGCTCACGTCACCAGCGCGTCGCGTTGAGCGGCTTCGGCGTAGGTTTGTCATGGGGCTCGGCGATCATCGAACGATGTGACTGAGCACTGCCGCTGTATGCATAGAACGCCGCCATATCCCGGGCGGCGTTTTTGTTGGTGTGCTGGCAAGCTTGCGTCAGGAGGATATTTTTGCCCTGCGGTCTTTAAATGCGCGCCTGAATCATGGCGTCAAGTCCGCGAATTCTCTGGGCTGGCAGGATGCCACCAATTTTTTTCGAAAATCCGCTAAAGCAACGCCCGCTGACGACGATAACTATTACGAAGGTTCTCTGTGCCCCCACCCGGCGAATTGCCAAGGCCGGAAGCCGTAGTACCCAATTAACGAGGAATTCGTCATGGCTTTGACCGTTAACACCAACACTACCTCCCTGGGCGTTCAGAAGAACCTGAACCGTGCTACCGACGCACTCAGCACCTCGATGTCCCGTCTGTCTTCCGGCCTGAAAATCAACAGCGCCAAAGACGACGCTGCCGGCCTGCAGATCGCTACCCGCATGACCTCGCAGATCAAAGGTCAGACCATGGCGATCAAAAACGCCAACGACGCTATCTCGATCGCCCAGACTGCTGAAGGCGCGATGCAAGAGCAGACCAACATTCTGCAGCGTATGCGTGAACTGGCTGTTCAGTCGCGAAACGACAACAACAGCGAAGACGACCGTGCCGCACTGGACAAAGAGTTCCAGTCGATGCTGAAAGAAATCGACCGTATCGCCAACAGCACTCAGCTGAACGGCAAGAACCTGCTGAACGGCGACGCTGGCGAGATGACCTTCCAGGTCGGTTCCAACACCGGTACTGACAACCAGATCACCATCAACCTGAGCGACGCGCTGAACACCACTGGTGCACTGAGCGGTCTGACCGGCCAGAACATCACCGGTGCAGACAGCTCCGCGGCCGAGGCCACTTTCACCGCCGCCATGAGCGCGATCGATGACGCCCTGAACGCCATCAACACCACTCGTGCTGACCTGGGTGCCGTGCAGAACCGTCTGACCAGCACCATCAACAACCTGCAAAACATCAACGAAAACGCCGAAGCTGCTCGTGGTCGCGTACAAGACACCGACTTCGCCGCTGAAACTGCCCAGCTGACCAAGCAGCAGACTCTGCAGCAAGCTTCCACTTCGGTTCTGGCTCAGGCCAACCAGCTGCCATCCGCTGTACTGAAGCTGCTTCAGTAATAGTTGATTGGTCGTTGGCGGAGGAGCGCAGGATGCTGCGCTTCTCCGCTTTTTTCGTTGCGAGGTGGCAGACATGGACATGAGCGTCAAGCTGAACCAGTCTTACCCGGCCGTGCGTCCGGTCGAGGTGGTCGCCGACAAGCCAGTAGCAGATGCGCCTGTGTTGCGCTCGGCAGATACTGATCGTGTCAGTGAAACGAAACAACCGCCGGCCGTGATCGATGCCGAGCAGGTTCGCAATGCGGTATCGGAAATAGAAAAATTCCTGAGCACGTCTCGACGTAATCTGGAGTTCTCCACCGATGAGGATTCCGGCAAGATCGTGGTCAAGGTCATCGCCAGCGAAACTGGCGAGCTCATTCGTCAGCTACCCTCGGAAGAGGCGTTGCGGATCGCCAGCAGCTTGAGTGATGTCAACAGTCTTCTATTCGACGCCAAGGTATGATTGGCGGCGAATTCAGCAATAATGAATCGTGGCGGCCCTGTAACCTTGGGTGACCGCACAAGCAGAGAGGAGCACCACCATGGCAAGCTCGATCGTTTCCTCCTTGGGCCTCGGCTCTGGAATCAACATCACTGAAATCGTAAAAGTGCTGGTCGATTCCGATACTGCCGCCAAGAAGGCTCAGATCACCCGGCAGACCAGCAACAATGCTGCGTACATTTCCGGGGTTGGCGCGCTGCGTAGTGCCCTCACTGCTTTCACTACGTCGATGGGCAAGCTCAACGACAAGAATGCGCCGTCGTTCAATGCCTACGCGGCAACGTCGGCAAGCGAGAGCGTGGTCAAGGCCAAAGCCAGCAACACGGCTGTGGCGGGCTCTTACAGCATCGAAGTGAAAAACCTCGCCACCAGTTCCAAGGTCGCCAGCCAGGCGTTCCTTGAAGGTCCGAGTAAAAGCATTGATCCGGGCGAGCTGGTCATCGAGCAAGGTGGCAAGAGCTACAAGATCACTGTTGGCGATGATGCGACCCTGCAGACTGTGCGCGACCAGATCAACAAGGAGCTGAGCGCCAGCGGCATCTCTGCCAACATCATCACCGGTGAAGATGGTGCTCGTTTGGTGCTGGGTTCCACTACCACAGGCGCCAATACCGATATCAAGGTCAGCGGTATCCCTGATCTGGAGATCGACGGCACCAAATCGATGAAGACCGAAGGCGCTGGCTATATCACTGCGCTAGCTGAGGATGCGGTCATGCTGGTGGACGGCCTGGAGGTCAAGAGCGCTTCCAATACCGTCACCACTGCAGTGAGCGGGCTATCGCTCGAATTGACCGGCGCCAGCCTCGCTGGGTCGCCGACCAAGGTCACCGTGGCATCCAACACCGACGGCTTGAAAACGTCGGTGCAGAGTTTCGTCGACGCATACAACACCCTGCAGAAAACGGTTGCTGCGCTGACCAAAGCCACCACCAATGCTGATGGCAGCGTAACGCTCGGCCCGCTGAGTAACGATCCGACGACCCGGTCGCTGCTGGCCGATGTGCGCGGTGTTCTGGCCGAAGTTGGCGCAGGTGACCGGCTGACCACCTTGAGTCAGCTTGGCATCAACACGCAGAAAGACGGCACGCTGGAGTTCACCAGCAGCAAGTTCGACAGTGCCATGAATGACAAGAAACTTGGCAGCGAGATACAGCAGCTGTTCAGTGGCACCAATGGTATTTTCGAGCGCATGACCAAAGTCATTGATCCGTATAACGCGGTCGATGGCAGCCTGGTGACACGCAAGAACAACCTCGACAAGGTCGCCAAGAACCTTGCCGATCAGCAGGCTGCCCTGGATCGTCGTACCGAGGCGCTGACCACATCGCTGACCAAGAAGTACGTAGCGCTGGACACCGCTCTGGGCAAGATGAAGGCTCAGGCCAACCAGATTACCTCGATCTTCGAAGCCATCAATGCGCAGGCCAGAAAGTCCTGAACATGAGCAGATGAAACAAGCCCGGTAGCGTTGCCAAGACGCACCGGGTTTTTTTTCGCGGCTAAAGTTTTTTGACGTGGCGGCGATATACAGGGTATACGCAACCTTTTTCGCGGTAACGAGGCAGATCCATGAATCCGATGCTGGCCCTTCGGCAGTACCAGAAAGTCAACGGTGTGGCGCAGACGTCCGAGGCGAGCCCGCATCGTCTGGTGCAGATGCTCATGCAGGGCGGGCTGGACCGCCTGGCGCAAGCCAAGGGTGCTATCGCGCGCAAAGATATCGCCCAGCAAGGCATCCTCCTCAGCAAAGCCATCGACATCATCGGCGGCCTGCGTGAAGGTCTCGACCTGGAAAACCACGCCGACAGCCTGGCCGAGCTGGACAACCTGTATACCTACATGAGCCGGCGCCTGGTCGAGGCGAACCTGAAGACCGACACCGCGATCATCGACGAAGTCGCCCGCCTGCTGATCACGGTCAAGGAAGGCTGGGATGCGATCGCTGACCAACAGCCGGAAGGCTGATCCAAGGAGCGTGGCATGAGCATGGTGATCGAGCGTATCGAACAGACCCGAGAGGCGCTGCTGGCAGCGCTCGCCGGCCGCGACTGGGATGCAGTGAGCGAACTCGATCTCGAGTGCCGCCTGTGCGTCGATGACGTGTTGTCCGAAGCATCGCACAATGAAAGCCAGGTACGTGCCAGCCTGGAGCAGCTGCTCGAGGTCTATCGGCATCTGATTGATGTTGCAAGTGGGGAACGTCAAACTTTAGTCGACGAGATGACGCAAATCCGTCAGGCGAAAAATGCCGCTAAGGTATACCATCTGTTCAGCTGACACTGATGAGATGCAAAAACTGAGCGCCATAAATTTGACTGTGCGTTTTTTTTTGACTTTACTAGTGGCTGTATTCGAATTTCAGACGTCCGAACACTGACCATTCAGTCGGAATGATGTCGAGCACGCCCTCAGGGCGCCGATATGACTAGGGAAGTTGCTATTGCATGTGGCGTGAAACCAAGATTCTCCTGATCGATGACGACAGCGCCCGCCGCCGCGATCTGGCAGTGGTTCTGAACTTTCTCGGCGAAGACAACCTGTCTTGCTCAAGCCAGGACTGGCAGCAAGCGGTAGAGTCGCTGGCCTCCAGTCGTGAGGTGCTGTGCGTACTTATCGGTGCGGTCAACGCGCCTTCCAGTGTGCAAGGGCTGCTTAAGACAGTGGCAGGCTGGGATGAGTTCCTTCCGATGTTGCTGCTTGGCGATGTTTCTGCTGCGGAGTTCCCTGAGGACCTGCGCCGCCGGGTGTTGTCCAACCTGGAAATGCCTGCCAGCTACAGCCAGCTGCTCGACTCCCTGCACCGCGCCCAGGTCTATCGCGAAATGTACGACCATGCCCGCGAGCGTGGCCGTCAGCGCGAACCGAACCTGTTCCGCAGCCTGGTTGGCACCAGTCGCGCCATTCAGCACGTGCGGCAGATGATGCAGCAGGTGGCCGACACCGACGCCAGCGTGCTGATCCTCGGCGAGTCGGGCACTGGCAAGGAAGTGGTCGCGCGTAACCTGCACTATCATTCCAAGCGCCGTGAAGCACCGTTCGTGCCGGTCAACTGTGGCGCGATCCCGGCCGAGTTGCTCGAAAGCGAACTGTTTGGTCACGAAAAGGGCGCGTTCACCGGTGCGATCACCAGTCGCGCTGGGCGCTTCGAGCTGGCCAACGGCGGCACGCTGTTCCTCGACGAGATTGGCGACATGCCGCTGCCGATGCAGGTCAAGCTGCTGCGTGTGTTGCAGGAGCGTACCTTCGAGCGTGTGGGTAGCAACAAGACCCAGAGCATCGATGTGCGCATCATTGCCGCTACGCACAAGAACCTTGAGGTCATGATCGAAGAGGGCACCTTCCGCGAAGACTTGTACTATCGCCTGAACGTGTTCCCGATCGAGATGGCGCCGCTGCGTGAGCGAGTTGAAGACATCCCGCTGCTGATGAACGAGCTGATCTCGCGCATGGAGCACGAGAAGCGTGGGTCGATTCGGTTCAATTCGGCCTCGATCATGTCGCTGTGCCGCCATGGCTGGCCTGGCAACGTTCGCGAGCTGGCCAACCTGGTCGAGCGCATGGCGATCATGCATCCCTACGGTGTGATCGGGGTGTCCGAGCTGCCGAAGAAATTCCGCTACGTCGACGATGAAGACGAGCAGTTGGTCGACAGCATGCGCAGCGACCTGGAAGAGCGTGTTGCGATCAACGGCCATACGCCGAATTTCTCCAATCACGCGATGCTGCCGCCCGAAGGCCTCGACCTCAAGGACTACCTCGGTAGCCTCGAGCAAGGTTTGATCCAGCAGGCGCTGGACGACGCCAATGGCATCGTTGCGCGGGCCGCCGAGCGCTTGCGGATTCGCCGTACGACGCTGGTGGAGAAAATGCGCAAATACGGCATGAGCCGTCGCGACGGCGAGGAACAGGCAGAGGATTGACGCCTGCCGTTCCCCTTGCATAGGGCTGCAGCGCAGCCCTGATAAGCCCTCCACTCCGTTAACCCTATCTCCGGCACGGCTATTGCTATATCGCAGGCAACACACCGTTTTTATGACGGTCAGCCACGCGAGAGAGCACCATGCCCCACGCCGCCCCGATTTCCCGAGCCGCTGATCCGCAGGGTCGCATCCCGGTCGAGCAGGAAAGCCGACAGGGCCTTGAGCACGCATTCGCGTTGTTCAATCAGGTTTCCAGCCAACTGAATCAATCCTACGGCATGCTCGAGGCGCGGGTGCGCGAGCTCAAGGGCGAGCTTGCTGTAGTCAGTGCACAGCGCATGGCTGAACTGGACGAAAAGGAACGCCTGGCCAATCGCCTGCAGAACCTGCTCGACCTGTTGCCTGGCGGGGTGGTGGTGATTGATGAGCACGGCAGGGTGCGCGAGGCGAATCCTGCGGCCTGCGAGTTGCTGGGCGAGCCCTTGCTCGGCGAATTGTGGCGCCAGATCATTGCCCGCAGTTTCGCCCCACGCAAGGACGACGGCCATGAAGTGTCCCTGCGCGATGGCCGCCGTGTGTCTATCGCCACCCGCTCGCTGGATGCCGAGCCTGGCCAGTTGGTCCTGTTGACTGACCTGACCGAAACCCGTCGCCTGCAGGATCAACTCGCCCGGCATGAGCGCTTGTCCTCGCTCGGGCGCATGGTTGCCTCGCTGGCGCATCAGATCCGCACGCCGCTGTCGGCGGCCATGCTCTATGCCAGCCACCTGGCGGATCCGCAGCAACAGTTGACCAGCGAAACCCGTCAGCGCTTTGCTGGAAACCTCAAGGAGCGACTGCACGAGCTTGAGCATCAGGTGCGCGACATGCTGGTGTTCGCCCGCGGTGAGTTGCCGCTGGCTGATCGGGTCAGCCCCAAGGGTTTGTTCCAAGCGTTGCAACAAGCCGCGCAGGTGCATGTGCAGGGCCATGCGGTGCGTTGGCAGTGCGACACCCACCTGGGTGAGTTGCTGTGCAATCGCGACACCCTGGTCGGGGCACTGCTCAATTTGCTGGAAAACGCCCTGCAGGCAAGCACGCTGCCGGCGCGGGTAAAAATTCATTTGTTCCGTCGTGGGCATGCGCTGCACCTGTGCGTCAGTGATGCCGGCTGCGGCATCGCGCCGGCGCTGCTGGCGCGCCTCGGTGAGCCGTTTCTGACCACCAAGACTACCGGTACCGGACTCGGCCTGGCCGTGGTTCAGGCGGTGGTGCGTGCACATCAGGGCGAAGTACACATGCGCTCGCGAGTAGGTCGGGGCACCTGCGTGCAGGTGATCCTGCCGCTGCTGGGCGAGTTGCCTGGGGAGGCGCGCTGATGGGGATCAAGGTGCTGCTGGTCGAGGATGACCGGGTGCTGCGTGAAGCGCTTGGCGATACCCTCGAGATCGGCGGTTTTGCCTACCGGGCGGTGGGCAGTGCCGAAGAGGCGTTGGCCGCTGTGGCCGGTGAAGCGTTCAGTCTGGTGGTGAGTGACGTCAACATGCCTGGCATGGACGGCCATCAGTTGCTGCTGCAATTGCGCAGCAGCCATCCGCAATTGCCGGTGCTGCTGATGACCGCCCATGCTGCGGTTGAGCGTGCAGTCCAGGCCATGCGCCAAGGCGCGGTGGATTACCTGGTCAAGCCGTTCGAGCCGCAGGCGCTGTTAAGTCTGGTGGCGCGTCATGCTGGCGGTCGCGTCGGCGGTGCCGATGAAGACGGCCCGGTGGCATGCGAGCCGGCCAGCCGGCGCTTGCTGGAGCTGGCTGCGCGCGTCGCCCAGAGTGATTCGACGGTGTTGATTTCTGGCGAATCGGGAACCGGCAAGGAGGTCTTGGCGCAGTACATCCATCGCCGGTCCTCGCGAGCGGCGCAGCCGTTTGTGGCGATCAACTGCGCAGCAATCCCGGACAACATGCTTGAGGCAACCTTGTTCGGCCACGAGAAGGGTGCCTTCACCGGCGCCATTGCCGCTCAGCCAGGCAAATTCGAGCAGGCCGATGGCGGTACCTTGCTCCTTGACGAGATTTCCGAAATGCCGCTGGGCTTGCAGGCCAAGCTGCTGCGGGTGTTGCAGGAGCGCGAAGTGGAGCGGGTGGGTGGACGCAAGCCAATCGCGCTGGATATTCGCGTGCTGGCTACCACCAATCGCGACCTGGGCGCTGAAGTAGCGGCGGGGCGCTTCCGTGAAGACCTGTTCTATCGATTGTCGGTGTTCCCCTTGGCCTGGTGCCCGCTGCGCGAGCGCAGCGGCGATATTCTGCCGCTGGCCGAGCGCCTGCTGGCGCGCCATGTGGCGAAGATGAAGCACGCGCCGGTCCGGTTGTCTGCCGAGGCGCGCCACTGCCTGCAGAACCATCCGTGGCCGGGCAACGTGCGCGAACTCGACAATGCCCTGCAGCGGGCGCTGATTCTGCAGCAGGGCGGCTTGATCGAGGCGGCGGATTTTTGTCTGGGTGGGGTCATTGCCTTGTCTGCACCGGCAGCGCTGGTCGCGCCTGCATTGGCAGTCGCTAGCGATTTACCTGCTGATTCCGGGGTGTTGGGCGACGACCTGCGCCGGCACGAATTCCAGATGATCATCGACACCCTGCGCGCCGAGCGCGGGCGGCGCAAGGAAGCGGCCGATCGGCTGGGCATCAGCCCACGCACCCTGCGCTACAAGCTGGCGCAGATGCGCGATGCCGGCCTTGATGTCGAGGCCAGCCTGTTCGGCTGATTCACCTTAATTAACCCGCTTACAGGATGGCTGGCATCGCTCTTGCTAGCACCAGCCTATCCGCTGCATGAGTGTCAAAAAAATGCGGCCGCCGGAGAGAGAAGTTCATGAGCCAAGGTATTGAATTCAATCGTCTGATGTTGGACATGCGGTCCATGCAGGCCGATGCCATGTCCCTGCCCAAAGTGGCAGCTGCGCCTGAGCTGGCGCCAGGGCAGAGCAGTTTTGCCGACATGCTCGGCCAGGCCATTGGCAAGGTCCATGAAACCCAGCAGGCCTCGAGCCAGCTCGCCAACGCGTTCGAAATTGGCAAGAGCGGCGTGGACCTGACCGACGTGATGGTTGCTTCGCAAAAAGCCTCGGTGTCATTCCAGGCGTTGACCCAGGTGCGCAACAAGCTGGTTCAGGCGTACCAGGACATCATGCAGATGCCGGTTTGAGGACTAATTGACTCATGGCCGAAGCAGTCGTCGATAACGCCCCCGCCAAGAGCGGGCCGCCAGTGGCCAAGCCGCCGCTGTTCGGCATGTCGTTCCTGGAAAACATCTCGCGGATGCCCGCCCTGCGTCAGGTCGGCCTGTTGGTCGGCCTGGCTGCCAGTGTGGCTATCGGCTTTGCCGTGGTGCTCTGGTCGCAGCAGCCGGACTACCGGCCGCTGTATGGCAGCCTGGCCGGCATGGACACCAAGCAGGTCATGGAAGTGCTTGGCGCCGCCGACATCCCCTACAACGTGGAGCCCAACTCCGGCGCTCTGCTGGTCAAGGCCGACGACCTCTCCCGTGCGCGCCTGAAACTGGCAGCCGCTGGCGTGGCGCCAAGCGACGGCAACGTCGGCTTCGAGATGCTCGACAAAGAGCAGGGTCTGGGCACCAGCCAGTTCATGGAGGCGACCCGCTACCGGCGCAGCCTGGAAGGCGAGCTGGCGCGCACCGTGTCGAGCCTGAACAACGTCAAGGCCGCCCGCGTCCATCTGGCGATCCCGAAAAGCTCGGTATTCGTGCGCGACGAGCGCAAGCCAAGTGCGTCGGTACTGGTTGAACTGTATCCGGGCCGTGCGCTGGAGCCGGGCCAGGTGATGGCGATCGTCAATCTGGTGGCGACCAGCGTGCCGGAACTGGACAAGACCCAGGTCACGGTGGTCGACCAGAAAGGCAACCTGCTCTCCGATCAACTGCAGGACTCTTCGCTGACCATGGCCGGCAAGCAGTTCGATTACAGCCGACGCATGGAAGGCATGCTCACCCAGCGCGTGCACAACATTCTGCAGCCAGTGCTGGGCAATGACCGCTACAAGGCTGAAGTGTCGGCCGATGTCGACTTCAGTGCAGTCGAGTCGACCTCCGAGCAGTTCAACCCTGATCAGCCAGCCCTGCGCAGCGAACAGTCGGTCGACGAGCAGCGCACCAGCAGCCAGGGGCCGCAAGGCGTGCCGGGTGCTCTGAGCAACCAGCCGCCAGCTGCCGCTGCCGCACCGCAAAACGCCACCGCCGCGGCAACCCCAGCGGGTGCCATTCAGCCTGGCCAGCCATTGCTGGATGCCAATGGCGCGCAGATCATGGACCCGGCCACCGGCCAGCCTATGCTCGCACCGTACCCGGCCGACAAGCGCAAGCAGTCGACCAAGAACTTCGAGCTGGACCGCTCGATCAGCCATACCCGTCAGCAACAGGGCCGCCTCAGCCGCCTGTCGGTGGCAGTGGTGGTGGACGATCAGGCCAAACTCGACGCAGCGACTGGCGAAACCACCCGTGCACCGTGGGGCGCCGAAGATCTGGCGCGCTTCACCCGCCTGGTCCAGGACGCGGTGGGCTTCGATGCCAGTCGTGGCGACAGCGTGACCGTGATCAACGTGCCGTTCGCCGCTGATCGCAGCCTGGAAATCGCCGATATCCCGTTCTACTCGCAGCCCTGGTTCTGGGACATCATGAAGCAGATGATGGGTGTGCTGTTCATTCTGGTGTTGGTGTTCGGCGTATTGCGTCCGGTGCTCAACAACATCACCGGCGGTGGCAAGCAGTCTGCTGCCGACGGCGACATGGAGCTGGGTGGGATGATTGGTCTGGATGGCGATCTGGCCAACGACCGTGTCAGCCTGGGTGGCCCGCAAAGCATTCTGTTGCCAAGCCCGAGTGAGGGATATGAGGCGCAGTTGAACGCAATCAAAGGCCTGGTGGCCGAAGACCCGGGCCGTGTCGCTCAGGTCGTGAAAGAGTGGATCAACGCCGATGAGTGATAACCGAGCCGTTACCGCCAAACTGAGCCGCACCGACAAGGCCGCGATCCTGCTGCTGTCGCTGGGCGAAACCGATGCCGCGCAGGTCCTGCGCCATATGGGCCCCAAGGAAGTGCAGCGAGTCGGCGTGGCCATGGCGCAGGTGGGCAACATCCACCGCGACCAGGTCCAGCAGGTGATGAGCGAGTTCGTCGAAATCGTCGGCGAGCAGACCAGCCTTGGCGTCGGCTCCGACGGCTACATCCGCAAGATGCTCAACCAAGCCCTTGGTGAGGACAAGGCCAACGGCCTGATCGACCGCATTCTGCTCGGTGGCAACACCAGCGGCCTGGACAGCCTGAAGTGGATGGAGCCACGCGCCGTGGCTGACGTGATCCGCTTCGAGCACCCGCAGATCCAGGCCATCGTGGTGGCCTACCTGGACCCTGACCAGGCCGGTGAGGTGCTGGGTAACTTCGACCACAAGGTGCGCCTGGACATCATCCTGCGCGTATCGTCGTTGAACACCGTACAGCCAGCCGCGCTCAAGGAGCTCAACCAGATCCTCGAGAAGCAGTTCTCCGGCAACTCCAATGCCGCGCGGACCACCCTGGGTGGTATCAAGCGGGCTGCCGATATCATGAACTTCCTCGACAGTTCGGTCGAAGGTCAGCTGATGGATTCGATCCGCGAGATCGATGGCGACCTGTCCGAACAGATCGAAGACTTGATGTTCGTCTTCAACAACCTTGCCGACGTCGACGACCGTGGCATTCAGGCGCTGTTGCGCGAAGTTGCCTCGGACGTGCTGGTGGTGTCGCTCAAGGGCGCCGACGAGCGGGTCAAGGACAAGATCTTCAAGAATATGTCCAAACGTGCTTCCGAGCTGCTGCGTGACGACCTCGAAGCCAAGGGCCCGGTGCGGGTCAGCGACGTCGAGACCGCGCAGAAGGAAATCCTCACCATCGCGCGGCGTATGGCCGATGCCGGCGAGATCGTGCTGGGCGGCAAGGGCGCCGAAGAAATGATCTAAGCCTTGTTCAGGCTGGCGCTGAAAGGTTCGACCTCAGGCGCCAGCGCTGGCACGCTGGATTTTTCCACCGACGCGCGCGCGAGCCGGGCGTACGTTGGCCGAACATGGTTTTTGAGAGCCCCACAGCATGTCCACCACCGAACACCCCAGCGACCTGATCCGTGCCCGCGACCTAGAAGGCGTCGATGTCTGGGCGCTGCCCAGCTTTGACCCTGCGCCTGCGCCAGCACCGGAGCCTGAGCCTGAAGTCATCGAGCCGGAAATCGAAGAGGTGCCCCTCGACGAGGTCCAGCCGCTGACCCTCGAAGAGCTCGAAGCGATTCGCCAGGAAGCCTACAACGAAGGCTTTGCCACTGGTGAGCGCGAGGGTTTCCACAGCACTCAGCTCAAGGTCCGCCAGGAAGCCGAAGAAGCCCTCGCCGCCAAGCTGGGTGAGCTTGAGCAGTTGATGGCGCATCTGCTGGAGCCGATTGCCGAGCAGGACACCCAGATCGAGCGCTCGCTGGTGCACCTGGTGGCGCACATGACGCGGCAGGTCATCGGCCGTGAGCTACGCACTGATTCGAGCCAGATCACCCAGGTGCTGCGCAGCGCGCTGAAGCTGCTGCCGATGGGCGCCGACAATATTCGCATCCACCTCAATCCGCAGGACTTCGAACTGGCCAAGGCCCTGCGCGAACGCCACGAAGAGAGTTGGAAAATCCTTGAAGACGAAGCGTTGTTGCCCGGCGGGTGCCGTATCGAAACCGCCCACAGCCGCATCGACGCCAGCATGGAAACCCGCATCGAGAAGGCCGTAGCGCAGCTGTTCGATCAGTTGCACGATCAGGCGCTGCATCCGGCGCCTGCCGATATCAGCCTGGACCTGGGCAGCACCGATGCGCCTTGACCGCACCAGCTTCGGCAAGCGCCTGGGCGGCTACGCCGAGGCGATCAGCCTGCCTGAGCAGCCGGTGGTCGAGGGTCGCCTGTTGCGCATGGTCGGCCTGACGCTTGAGGCCGAAGGCCTGCGCGGCGCAGTCGGCAGTCGCTGCCTGGTGATCAACGACGACAGCTACCACCCGGTGCAGGTCGAGGCCGAGGTGATGGGCTTTGCCGGGACCAAGGTGTTCCTCATGCCGGTTGGCAGCATTGCCGGGATCGCGCCGGGCGCGCGGGTGGTGCCGCTGGATGACAGCGGGCGCCTGCCGATGGGCATGAGCATGCTTGGCCGGGTGCTCGATGGCGCTGGCCGGGCGCTGGATGGCAAAGGTGGGATGAAGGCCGAAGATTGGGTGCCGATCGATGGGCCGATCATCAACCCGCTGAACCGTGACCCGATCAGCCAGCCACTGGATGTCGGCATCCGTAGCATCAACGGTCTGCTTACCGTCGGCCGCGGCCAGCGCCTGGGTCTGTTCGCTGGTACCGGCGTCGGTAAGTCGGTGTTGCTGGGCATGATGACGCGCTTCACCGAAGCCGAAATCATCGTGGTCGGCCTGATCGGCGAGCGGGGGCGGGAGGTCAAGGAGTTCATCGAACATATCCTTGGTGAGGAAGGTCTGAAGCGTTCGGTCGTAGTCGCCTCGCCGGCCGACGATGCGCCGCTGATGCGCCTGCGCGCTGCGATGTACTGCACGCGCATCGCGGAATACTTTCGCGACAAGGGCAAGAATGTCCTGTTGCTGATGGACTCGCTGACCCGGTTTGCCCAGGCCCAGCGCGAAATCGCCCTGGCCATCGGTGAGCCGCCAGCGACCCGCGGCTACCCGCCGTCGGTCTTCGCCAAGCTGCCCAAGCTGGTCGAGCGCGCCGGTAATGGCGAGGCCGGCGGTGGCTCGATCACGGCCTTCTATACCGTGCTGTCCGAAGGTGATGACCAGCAAGACCCGATCGCCGATGCGGCGCGGGGTGTGCTCGACGGCCACTTTGTGCTGTCGCGGCGGTTGGCTGAAGAAGGTCATTACCCTGCGATCGACATCGAAGCCTCGATTAGCCGGGTCATGCCGCAGGTAGTAGACTCCGATCACTTGCGCCAAGCGCAGAAATTCAAGCAGTTGTGGTCGCGCCTGTCGCAGAGCCGCGACTTGATCAGCGTGGGCGCTTATGTTGCAGGCGGCGATCCCGAGACCGACCTGGCGATTGCCTTGCAGGCGCGCCTGGTCGGCTTCCTGCGTCAGGGCCTGGACGAAAACGTCAGCGGCACGCAGAGCCGTGAGCAGTTGGCCGGCGTGTTTGCCACGCCCACAGGCGGTGGCTAAGCCATGAGCACGCCAAGCCGTGCCGCGCGCCTGGCGCCGGTGGTGAACATTGCCGAAGAGGCTGAGCGCAAAGCGGTCCAGCGCCTTGGTCACTTCCAGCAGCAGGTAGCCCAGGCCCAGGCCAAGCTGGCCGAGCTCGAGCGCTTTCGCGAAGACTACCAGCTGCAGTGGATCAACCGCGGTGGGCAGGGCGTCAACGGCAGCTGGCTGCTCAACTATCAGCGCTTTCTGGCCCAGCTGGAAACGGCCATGACCCAGCAGCGGCAGAGCCTGGCCTGGCACCAGGGCAACCTCAACAATGCCCGTGCCACATGGCAGCAGGCTTACGCCCGGGTTGAGGGCTTGCGCAAGCTGGTGCAGCGCTACATGGACGAGGCGCGCCGGCTCGAAGACAAGCGCGAGCAGAAGCTGCTGGACGAGCTGTCCCAGCGCCTGCCGCGATCCAGCGCTTACTAGGGCATTGTCGAGTTTGTTGGCGCTGTCGCTTGCAACTTGTCGGCGCGTCTTCTAAACCTTCTGAAGCTGCATCCGCCATCATCGAAGGAATCGCTAGCATGGCAGTGGAACCTACGCTTTCCCCCGACGGCAAGAAGCTGACGATTGCGATCAAGGGCCGTTTCGATTTCGCCAAGCATCAGGCGTTTCGCGATGCTTACGAGCGGCAGAACGGCCGGCCCGAGCAGGTCGTGGTCGACCTGAGTGAGGCGACCTATCTGGACAGTTCTGCGCTGGGCATGCTGTTGCTGTTGCGCGACCATGTTGGCGGTGACGACTCCGACGTGCGCGTGGTGCACGCCACAGCCGATGTGCGCAAGATCCTGGCGATCTCCAACTTCGAAAAACTGTTCGACATCAGTTGACCGCGCTCATGCCGGCTGAAGCCACCTTGCACGTGCTGATTGCCGAGGATGGCGCTGCCGATCGCCTGTTGCTGGCGCAGATCGTACGCCGCCAGGGTCATCAGGTGTTGACGGCCGAAAACGGCGCCGAGGCGGTGGCGCTGTTTCGCCAGCACCGGCCGCAACTGGTGCTGCTCGACGCTTTGATGCCGGTGATGGATGGCTTCGAGGCCGCGCGGCAGATCAAGGCGCTGGCCGGCGAGACCCTGGTGCCGATCATCTTTCTCACGTCACTGAGCGAGGAGCAGGCGCTGGTGCGCTGTCTTGAAGCCGGGGGTGACGACTTCATCGCCAAACCCTACAGTGCGGTGATTCTGGCGGCGAAGATCGGCGCCATGGAGCGCCTGCACAGGTTGCAGGCCAAGGTCCTCGAGCAGCGCGACGAAATAGCCCTGCACCACCAGCATCTGCTCAACGAGCAGCGTGTGGCCAAGGCGGTATTCGACAAGGTGGCCCATACCGGCTGCCTGCAGGCGCCGAATATCCGCTATTTGCAGTCACCTTTTGCGCTGTTCAATGGCGACCTGCTGCTGGCGGCATACACGCCGTCGGGTGACCTGCATGTTCTGCTGGGTGACTTTACCGGCCATGGCCTGCCTGCAGCGGTCGGCGCCATGCCGCTGGCAGAGGCGTTTTATGGCATGACCGGCAAGGGCTATGGTCTGGCGCAGACGCTGCGCGAAATGAACGCCAAGCTCAAGCGCATCCTGCCGGTAGACATGTTTTGCTGTGCGTTGCTGCTGAACATCAGTTATCAGCGCGGCACCGTGGAGTTCTGGGGTGGCGGGATGCCCGATGGCTATCATCTGGCGGCCAGCGGCGAATTGCTGGCGAGCTTGCCGTCTACCCAGCTACCGCTGGGTGTACTGGCCCCGGAACGCTTCGATGACCGTACCCAGGTGATGCCGCTGGCGCCAGGTGAGCGGCTGTTGCTCCTGTCCGATGGTGTAATCGAGACCAGCAACGCCGGCGGGCAACTGTTTGGGGTTGAGCGCCTGCAGCAGGTGATCGCCCTGAACCGCACCCCCGCACTGTTGTTCGAGGAGCTGCTGCAAGCCTTGCAGGCGTTTGGTGGACGCGCTCGGGATGATGTCAGCCTGTGTGATATCCGCATGCTCGAGCCAGCCGCGGATTTACCCGCCAATGCCGGTCATGCCGATAGGGGGCGCAGCAGCCCGCTCGATTGGTCGTTAGGCTTCGAGCTGCGCGGCGAGACGTTGCGGTGGGTCAACCCAGTTCCGCAACTGCTGCAGCTGCTACAGGAAATCCATGGCCTGCGACCGCTTGCCGGACATTTGCACAGCGTCTTTGCCGAGCTCTATAGCAATGCCCTGGAACACGGCGTGCTCGGCCTTGATTCAGCGCTAAAGGGCGATGCGGCAGGGTTTGCGGAGTTTTACCGGTTGCGCGGTGAGCGACTTGCGCAGCAGGTCGACGGTTACATTCGGATAGATCTCAAGGTTGAACCCTGGGAGCGAGGAGGGCGTCTGATCATTGAAATCCGTGACAGCGGTGTCGGCTTCGATGTCGAGCAGGTGCTGGCACGGCTGCCACGCCAGGATGCCTTCAGTGGGCGCGGAATACAGCTGGTGCGGCGCCTGAGTCAGGATGCACAATGGATCGAGGGCGGTCGATGCGCCAAGGTAGAGGTGCTCTGGTGAGCACGCTGCCAGGCCCAGCCGCCTCAACAGGGAGTGAACGGATGATGGACATGCACATCGATCAGCGGGTCCTGCGTGACTTGCAGGAAATCATGGAGGGTGGCTATCAGCAACTGCTGGAGATTTTTCTGGAAGACTCCGAGCGGCGCCTGAGCCAATTGCATGGCGCGAGAAATGCCAGTGAGTTGGGCATGGCCGCGCACAGCTTCAAGGGCAGCAGCAGCAACATGGGTGCGGTCGGTTTGGCCGCCCTTTGCCAGCAGCTCGAAGAGCGGGTCAAGCAGTCACCGGCCTATGGTGTTGAAGACCTGGTCAACCGTATCGACTCCGAATACCGCCAGGTGAAGTGCTTCTACCTACTCGAATGTGAGCGCGTTTCCGGCAGTTGAGCAAAACTGGCGCGAGTCTTGCCTGTCTCTGTGCAGACGATTTTGCCGCAAGCCGGCGCGGAGACCCTCGATGCCTGTCGCACCCAACCCACTGATCCAAGCCAGCGCCCCCATCAAGCAGACCCGGGTAGGCGCCGATAAGCCACCAGTGGCCGCTGTTGCGCAGGATAAAGGCTTTGATCAAGTGATGGCAAAGCAGGCCCGCGACAGTGTCGGCCAACGTGACGACAAGGTAGCCCCGGCCAAGCCGAAGGACAAGCCCGACGCCGCCTCGGCCGGCAAGGCCGAGACCGCAGACAAGCCTGAGGTTGCCGCTGACGGCAATAACTTGCCAGGCAGCGACCCGGTGCAGCAGGCCGACGCCAGCACTGACGGCGATAACAAGGCTTCTGTGGATGCCAGCCTGGTTGCTGGCCAGGTCACCGACGCCCCAGCCGGTGCCCAACTGATCCAGGCTCAGGCGCAGGCGATTGCTCCCGTCTTGCAGGCGGGTGTGCCGGCAACTGCAGCGCCGCAAACCGGCGAGCCGGCCGAGGCTGCGTTCGACCCCGAAGCTGACGCCTTGGCAGGCCTGCCAAGCCTGCGCTTTGCACTTGAGCACAGTGCTCAGGCCAAAGGCACGACCTCGGCGCATGCGGCCAATCAGTCAGAAACTGGCAAGGCACCGGCAGACGGCAACCAGGCTGCCGTCAATACCTTGGCGAACGTAGTCGAGAAAGGTGAGCACGAAGGCGACAAGTCCGAGTCAGGCCACAAAGCCTTCGGCAGCCTGATCGAGGACGGCCTGAAAGACATCAAGAGCGCCAGCAGTGATACCCGCGTCGACAACTTCGCTGACCGCCTGGCCACGCTGACCCAGGCCGCCACCGCCAAGACCGCCAACGCCGTGCCGGTCAACCCCAGCCCGCTGCAACAGCCGTTGGCAATGAACCAGGGCGCCTGGACCGAAGGCCTGGTCAACCGGGTCATGTACCTGTCGAGCCAGAACCTCAAGTCGGCGGATATCCAGCTTGAGCCGGCCGAACTGGGTCGGTTGGACATCCGCGTCAATATTGCCACCGACCAAGCCGCGCAGATTACCTTCGTCAGTGGTCACGCCGGCGTGCGTGACAGCCTCGACAGCCAGCTGCACCGTTTGCGTGAATTGTTCGCGCAGCAGGGCCTGGCCCAGCCTGACGTCAACGTTGCCGATCAGTCCCGCGGTCAGCAACAGCAGGCGCAGCAAGAGGCATCGCAGCTGTCCGGTGTGGCGGCACGGCGCGGCGCCGCCGCTGCGGCTGAGCAGGGTGAACAAGGCGAGCTGAGCGAGGCTTCACGCACGGCCGAGCAGCAAGTGGTGATCGGCGACAGCGCAGTCGATTACTACGCCTGACCCAGCCTTTGCTGATCCCGAACGCCGAGCCAGTCTGCCGTCACTCTGTTGGGTGACGACGGGCGGGCCCGGCGTTTTGTCTACGTTGCAATATCTGGCATAACACTTGCTCAAGCCACGTCATCCACCTACGAACCCCTGATGGACGACGGATTATTGGCATGGCGAAGAGCGAAGCAGTGAAAGACCCCGCCGCAAAAGGCAAACTCAAGTTGATCCTGCTGTTGGTAGTGGCACTGCTGCTGGCGGTTGGCCTGTCGGTGGGCGCTACCTGGTTCATCATGCACAAGAGCGAAGCGGCGCCAGCCACCGACCCGGCCCTGGCCAACGTCAAGCCGGCAGCGATCTACGAGCCGCTGGCGCCGGCCTTTGTGGTCAATTTCAACCAGAATGGCCGCCAGCGCTACATGCAGGTCAGCATCACCCTGCAGGGCCGTAACCAGGCTGACATCGACGCACTCAAGGTGCACATGCCGGTGATCCGCAACAACCTGGTGATGATGTTCTCGGGACAAGGCTTCGACACCCTGGCCAGCAGTTCGGTGGGCCAGGAGATGCTGCGCCAGAAGGCCACTGCGGTGGTCCAGGAAGTGGCGCAAAAAGAAGTCGGCAAACCGGTCATCGACCAGTTGCTGTTCACCAACTTCGTGTTGCAGTAGGAGTCCGTAATGGCCGTACAGGACCTGCTGTCCCAGGATGAGATCGACGCGCTGCTGCATGGCGTCGACGATGGCCTGGTACAGACCGAAAGTGCTGCCGACCCCGGCAGCATCAAGAGCTACGACCTGACCAGTCAGGATCGGATCGTGCGCGGGCGCATGCCGACCCTGGAAATGATCAACGAGCGTTTTGCCCGCTACACCCGGATCAGCATGTTCAACCTGCTGCGCCGCTCCGCCGATGTGGCGGTCGGTGGTGTGCAGGTGATGAAGTTCGGCGAGTACATCCATTCGCTGTACGTGCCCACCAGCCTCAACCTGGTCAAGATCAAGCCGTTGCGCGGCACCTCGTTGTTCATTCTCGACGCCAAGCTGGTATTCAAGCTGGTCGACAACTTCTTTGGCGGTGACGGGCGTCACGCCAAGATCGAGGGGCGCGAGTTCACCCCGACCGAGCTGCGCGTGGTGCGCATGGTTCTGGATCAGTGCTTCGTTGACCTCAAGGAAGCCTGGCAGGCGATCATGCCGGTCAACTTCGAGTACATAAACTCCGAGGTCAACCCGGCCATGGCCAACATCGTTGGCCCCAGTGAAGCGGTAGTGGTGTCGACCTTCCACATCGAGCTCGATGGCGGCGGCGGCGACCTGCACGTGACCATGCCCTACTCGATGATCGAGCCGGTGCGCGAGATGCTCGACGCGGGCTTCCAGTCCGACCTCGACGATCAGGACGAGCGCTGGGTCAAGGCCCTGCGCGAGGACGTGCTCGATGTCAGCGTGCCGGTCACCGCCACGGTTGCCCGCCGCCAGCTGAAACTGCGCGACATCCTGCATATGCAGCCGGGCGATGTGATCCCGGTTGAGCTGCCCGAGCACCTTGTGCTGCGCGCCAATGGCGTGCCGTCGTTCAAGGCGCGGCTGGGCTCGCACAAGGGCAATCTGGCCCTGCAGATCATCGATCCGATCGAGCGCCGCTGACGGCGTGCCGGTCGCAACCCCGAATTGAATGCTTGTCGAGGACACTATGGCTAACGAAAACGAAATCACCTCTGCCGAGGACCAGGCCCTGGCCGATGAATGGGCCGCTGCGCTGGAAGAAACCGGTGATGCCGGCCAGTCCGACATCGATGCACTGCTGGCCGCCGACAGTGGCGGCGCCGGGCGTCTGCCGATGGAAGAGTTCGCCAGCTCGCCCAAGCCCAATGAAAACGTCAGCCTCGAAGGGCCGAACCTGGATGTGATCCTCGACATCCCGGTGAGCATTTCGATGGAAGTCGGCAGCACCGACATCAACATCCGCAACCTGCTGCAGCTCAACCAGGGTTCGGTGATCGAGCTCGACCGCCTCGCCGGTGAGCCGCTGGATGTGCTGGTCAACGGCACCCTGATCGCCCATGGCGAAGTGGTTGTGGTCAACGAGAAGTTCGGCATCCGCCTGACCGACGTGATCAGCCCTAGCGAACGCATCAAGAAGCTGCGCTGAGTGAAGCCGGTGATACGCGCTGTGGCCGCTGTCGCCACGCTGCTGGTCAGCGAAGTGGTGGTTGCCTCGCAAGCGCCTGCTGCTGCCCCGGTTACCGCCGCGACGCCGCCAGGTGGTCTGGGCGGGCAACTGGCGCAGATGGTCTTTGGTTTGTTGCTGGTGGTCGGCCTGATCTTCGCGCTGGCCTGGCTGCTGCGGCGCATGCAGGGCGCCGCGCCGCGCGGTGGCCAGGTGATCGAGATCATCGGCAGTCGCACCATCGGCCCGCGCGACCGGCTGTTGCTGGTGCAGATCGGCAAGGAACAGATCCTGCTCGGGCACAGCCCAGGCAGCATCAAGGCTTTGCATGTGCTGGCCGAGCCGGTCGAGGTGCCTGCCAGTGCCCGCCCGGCGACCCCAGAGTTCGCCCAGCGGCTGTTGGAGCTGATGGGCAAGGATCAGAAGGACACCAAGTGATGACCGGCGCCGTGCGCATGCTGTTGACCCTGGCGCTGCTGCTGGCCGCGCCGCTGGCGCTGGCCGCCGACCCGCTGTCGATCCCCGCCATTACCTTGTCCAGTGGCGCCGACGGCCAGCAGGAGTATTCGGTCAGCCTGCAGATCCTGATGATCATGACTGCGCTGAGTTTCATTCCAGCGTTCGTCATTCTCATGACCAGCTTCACCCGCATCATCATCGTCTTTTCAATCCTGCGCCAGGCCCTTGGCCTGCAGCAGACGCCATCCAACCAGGTGCTCACCGGCATGGCCTTGTTCCTGACCCTGTTCATCATGGCGCCGGTGTTCGACAAGGTGAACAAGGACGCCCTGCAGCCGTACCTGAGCGAGCAGATGACGGCTCAGCAGGCCATCGACAAGGCCCAGGGGCCGCTCAAGGACTTCATGCTGGCGCAGACCCGGCAGAGCGACCTGGACATGTTCGTGCGCCTGTCCAAGCGCACCGACATTGCCAGCCCCGAGCAGGCACCGCTGACCATTCTGGTACCGGCGTTCGTCACCTCGGAGCTGAAGACCGCGTTCCAGATCGGTTTCATGATCTTCATCCCGTTTCTGATCATCGACATGGTGGTCGCCAGCGTGCTGATGGCGATGGGTATGATGATGCTGTCGCCGCTGATCATCTCGCTGCCGTTCAAGATCATGCTGTTTGTGCTGGTCGATGGCTGGGCACTGATCATGGGCACCCTGGCCGGTAGTTTCGGTGGCCTCTGACACCGTCAAGGAGAGCGTGGCATGACCCCTGAAGTTGCCGTTGACCTGTTCCGTGATGCGCTCTGGCTGACCGCCCTGATGGTCGCCGTGCTGGTAGTGCCGAGCCTGCTGGTCGGTCTGGTGGTGGCGATGTTCCAGGCCGCTACCCAGATCAACGAACAGACCCTGAGCTTTCTGCCGCGCCTGCTGGTGATGCTGGTGACGCTGATCGTGGTGGGGCCCTGGCTGGTGACCAAGTTCATGGAATACATGCTTGGTCTTTACACCAGCATCCCGCAGTTGATCGGTTAGCCGGCGATGCTGGAGCTTACCGACGCGCAGATCGGCACTTGGGTAGCGACCTTCATGCTGCCCTTGTTCCGCGTCACTGCGGTGCTGATGACCATGCCCATTTTCGGCACCAAGATGCTGCCGGCGCGGGTGCGCCTGTATGCCGCGCTGGCGATTACCGTGGCCATCGTGCCGGGGCTGCCGCCAATGCCGGAGTTCGACCCGCTGAGCCTGCGCGGGCTGATGCTATGCGGTGAGCAGATCCTGGTGGGCGCGCTGTTTGGTTTCTCGTTGCAGATGCTGTTCCAGGCGTTTGTCATCGCCGGACAAATTGTCGCGATCCAGATGGGTATGGCATTCGCCTCTATGGTCGACCCGGTCAACGGCGTCAACGTGGCGGTGGTCAGCCAGTTCATGACCATGCTGGTGAGCATCCTGTTTCTGCTTATGAACGGCCACTTGGTGGTGTTCGAGGTGCTCAGCGAAAGCTTTACCACCTTGCCGGTCGGCAATGCCCTAGTGGTCCAGCACTTCTGGGAAATAGCCGGGCGCCTGAGTTGGGTATTTGGCGCTGGGGTGCTGTTGATTCTGCCGGTGGTCACCGCGCTGCTGGTGGTCAACGTATCGTTTGGCGTAATGACCCGTGCGGCGCCGCAGTTGAACATCTTTTCGATCGGTTTTCCGCTGACCCTGGTGCTCGGCCTTGGCCTGTTCTGGGTCGGCCTGGCCGACATCCTCTCGCATTACCAGGCACTGGCCAGCGAAGCGCTGCAGTGGTTGCGTGATCTGGCCCGGGCGCGCTGAGCATGGCAGAAAGCGAGAGCGGCCAGGACAAGACGGAAGACCCCACCGACAAGCGCAAGCGTGACTCGCGCAAGAAAGGTGAGATTGCCCGTTCCAAAGAACTCAATACGGTGGCGGTGACCTTGGCCGGCGCCGGTGGCTTATTGGTGTTCGGCGGTCATCTGGCTGACACCCTGATGGACTTGATGCGAATCAATTTCTCGCTGTCGCGCGAGGTGTTGATCGACGAGCGCTCGATGGGTCTTTTTCTGCTGGCATCAGGCCAGAAGGCGCTGTGGGCGGCGCAGCCATTGTTGATCATGCTGTTCGTGATTGCCTTTGTGGCGCCGATCATTCTGGGTGGCTTCATCTTCTCCGGCAGCCTGCTGCAACCCAAATTCAGCCGGATGAATCCTCTGGCCGGGATCAAGCGGATGTTCTCGCTGAACGCGCTGACCGAACTGCTCAAAGCGATGGCCAAGTTTGTGCTGATCCTGTTTGTGGGCTGGATGGTGCTGCTCAATGACCGTGTAGCGCTTTTGTCCATTGCCAACGAGTCGCTGGAGCAAGCGATCATCCACAGTGCGGTAGTGGTCGGCTGGAGCGCGGTGTGGGTCTCGGCGGGACTGCTGCTGATCGCTGCGGCGGACGTGCCGTTCCAGCTCTGGCAGACGCAGAAAAAGCTCAAGATGACCAAGCAGGAAGTGCGCGACGAGCACAAGGATTCGGACGGTAAACCCGAGGTCAAGCAGCGCATCCGGCAGTTGCAGCGCGAGGTCTCGCAGCGGCGCATGATGGCGGCGATCCCTGATGCCGACGTGATCATCACCAACCCGACTCACTATGCCGTTGCCCTGCAGTACGACCCAGAGAAGGGCGGAGCTGCGCCTTTGCTGCTGGCCAAAGGCAGCGACTTCATCGCCCTCAAGATCCGCGAGATCGGCGCCGCGCACAACGTGCAGATTCTCGAGTCGCCGGAGCTGGCGCGGGCGATCTACTACTCAACCGAGATCGAGCAGGAAATCCCTGCCGGCCTGTACCTTGCGGTAGCCCAAGTGCTGGCGTTCGTCTTCCAGGTCCGCCAGCACCGCGCCGGTAAGGGCAAGCGCCCTGATCCGCTGAACAAAGACCTGCCGATTCCGGACGATTTGCGCCGCGACAGCTGATCGCAGGCACCCGTTGGCAAAGTTGGACAGCTTCTTGCAAAGGCAGCGCAGGCGCTCTACAGGCGTCAAAGTTTTGCTTGAAGAGGAATCGCGGTGGATCGCAGTCAGTTAATCAGCAACGCGCGCAGCAACCTGAGCGGACTCGGTCGGGGCAACCTGGGTGTGCCGTTGTTGCTGTTGGTGATGTTGGCAATGATGATGTTGCCGATCCCGCCGTTCCTGCTCGACGTGTTCTTCACCTTCAACATCGCCCTGTCGCTGGTGGTGCTGCTGGTCTGCGTCTATGCCCTGCGGCCGCTGGACTTCGCCGCGTTCCCGACCATTCTGCTGGTAGCGACGCTGTTGCGCCTGGCGCTCAACGTCGCCTCGACGCGGGTGGTGCTGCTGCACGGCCACGAGGGCCATGGCTCGGCGGGCAAGGTCATCCAGGCCTTTGGTGAGGTGGTGATCGGCGGCAACTACGTGGTCGGTGCCGTGGTGTTCGCCATCCTCATGATCATCAACTTCGTGGTGGTGACCAAGGGTGCCGGGCGTATCTCAGAAGTCAGCGCGCGCTTCACCCTCGATGCCATGCCCGGCAAACAGATGGCGATCGACGCCGACCTCAACGCCGGCCTGATCGATCAGGGCCAGGCCAAGGCGCGCCGCGCCGAAGTCGCCCAGGAAGCCGAGTTCTACGGCTCTATGGACGGTGCCAGCAAGTTCGTTCGCGGTGACGCCATTGCCGGCCTGCTGATCCTGTTCATCAACCTCATCGGCGGCGTGCTGATCGGTATCCTCTCGCACGGCATGTCGGGCGGGGAGGCCGGTAAGGTCTACGCGTTGCTGACCATTGGTGACGGTTTGGTGGCGCAGTTGCCATCCTTGCTGTTGTCCACCGCCGCCGCAATCATGGTGACGCGCGCCTCGGGCTCCGAGGACATGGGCAAGCTGATCAACCGGCAGATGTTCGACTCGCCAAAAGCCTTGGCCGTGTCGGCCGGCATCATGATCGTCATGGGCCTGGTGCCGGGGATGCCGCATGTGGCCTTCCTCAGTCTCGGTGTAATGGCCGCCGGTGGTGCCTATCTGGTCTGGCGCAAACAGCAGGTCAAGGCGGTCAAGGCGCTGGAAGAAGTGCAGCGCCAGCAGGATCTGCTGCCGTCGCCACAGCGCGCAATGGACACCAAGGAGCTGGGCTGGGACGACGTCACTCCGATTGACATGATCGGCCTGGAAGTAGGCTACCGGCTGATCCCGCTGGTCGACCGCAACCAGGGCGGCCAGTTGCTGGCGCGGATCAAGGGCGTGCGCAAGAAGCTCTCGCAGGATCTGGGCTTCCTCATGCCGACCGTTCACATCCGCGACAACCTCGATCTGCAGCCAAGTGCCTATCGCCTGACCCTGATGGGGGTAATCCTCGCGGAAGCCGAGATCTACCCGGACCGCGAGCTTGCAATCAACCCAGGCCAGGTGTTCGGTACCCTCAATGGTATCGCCGCGCGTGACCCGGCGTTCGGCCTGGAGGCGGTTTGGATCGACATCGGCCAGCGCGCGCAGGCGCAGTCGCTGGGCTACACCGTGGTCGATGCCAGCACCGTAGTGGCGACCCACTTGAACCAGATTCTGCAAAAGCACTGCCACGAACTGATCGGCCACGAGGAAGTCCAACAACTGTTGCAGGTGTTGGCCAAGGCCTCGCCTAAGTTGGCTGAAGAATTGGTACCTGGTGTCATTTCCTTGTCGGGGCTGCTCAAGGTCCTGCAAGCTCTGCTCTCCGAGCAAGTGCCGGTGCGCGATATCCGCAGCATTGCCGAAGCTATCGCCAACAACGCTGGCAAGAGTCAAGATAATGCCGCGCTGGTCGCCGCAGTTCGCGTCGGATTGTGTCGCGCCATCGTGCAAAGCATTGTCGGCGTTGAGTCCGAGCTGCCTGTTATCACCTTGGAGCCAAGGTTGGAACAGATTTTGCTCAATAGTCTGCAAAGGGCCGGGCAAGGTCAGGAAGATGGTGTTCTTCTTGAGCCGAGCATGGCCGAAAAGCTACAGCGTTCGCTTATCGAAGCGGCCCAGCGTCAGGAGATGCAAGGTCAGCCAGCTATCCTTCTGGTAGCCGGGCCGATCCGGGCGATGCTGTCGCGCTTCGGCCGTCTGGCTGTACCGAATTTGCATGTTTTGGCGTATCAGGAAATACCTGACAACAAGCAAGTCACCATCGTTGCCACCGTGGGCCCGAACGGCTGAGGTAGTGGAGTATGCAAGTTAAGCGTTTTTTCGCCGCAGATATGCGTCAGGCCATGAAGCTGGTCCGCGATGAGCTTGGCTCCGATGCCGCTATCATCGGTAACCGGCGCATTGCCGGCGGCGTTGAGCTGACCGCTGCACTGGACTACAAGCTGTCGGCGCTGGCGCCGCGGGTGCCCAACCCTGAGCTTGAAGACGAGCTGCGCAAGACCCAGTCGCGCATCGCTACCGCCCAGGCCGAACTGAGCAGCCGCAGCGATGCCGATGACGGCAACCGTCAGTTGTTTGCCGGCCTCTCGCTGACCGCTTCCGAGCCATTGGTCGAGCCGCACGTCGAACAGCCCGCCGCCCCGGCTGCGCCGGCAGTGGCGCCGGTTGATCCGCGCCTGTTCGATGCCATGCGCTCGGAGCTGTCCGGCCTGCGTGAACTGCTCGAAGTACAGCTCGGCTCGCTTGCCTGGAGCCAGTTGCAGGGCAGCAAACCGCTGCAGGCCAACCTCTGGCGGCGCCTGCAGCGTGTTGGCCTGACCGGTGCGCTGGCCCGTGAACTGCTCGACCTGACCGGCGAAATCGACGAGCCGCGGCAAGCCTGGCGGATGATCCTCGCGCACCTGGCGCGAATGATCGATGTACCCGAGATCGAACCGATCGAGGAGGGCGGGGTAATTGCCATGGTTGGCCCGGCCGGCATGGGCAAGACCACCACCCTGGCCAAGCTGGCAGCGCGTTATGTGCTCAAGTACGGCGCGCAGAACCTGGCGCTGGTGAGCATGGACAGCTTCCGTATCGGCGCTCAGGAGCAACTCAAGACCCTGGGCCGCATCCTCAACGTGTCGGTGACCTACGTCGACCCGGGCGAGTCCCTCGCCCAGGCCCTGGAGCCGCTGCTGCGCAAGCGTGTGGTGCTGATCGATACCGCCGGCCTGCAGGCCAGTGATCCGGCCCTGCGCATGCAGCTGGAGACGCTCGCCGGGCGCGGTATCGCTTCGAAGAATTATCTGGTCCTGGCAACCACCAGCCAGAAACAGGTGCTGACCGCCGCTTATCACAGCTACAAGCGCTGTGGCCTGGCTGGCTGCATCCTGACCAAGCTTGATGAAACCGCTTGTCTCGGTGAAGTACTGAGCCTGGCGATCAGTCATGAACTGCCCGTGGCCTATCTTACCGACGGCCCGCGTATTCCTGACGACCTGCACCTGCCGCGCAAGCACCAACTGGTCAGCCGCGCCGTCAGCGTGCAAATGCAGGAAGACCCCAGCGAAGAGGCCATGGCCGATATGTTCGCTGATCTGTACCACAACTCCGGCAAACGCGTGGGTTGAGGATGAACACAATGCAAAGTACCTACAGCAAGGGCTTCAATCACAGCCCTCCATGTGGCCTCGGTTCAAGCGCGACAAGGTAAAGAACAAATATGGGTAGCATGCATCCCGTACAGGTTATCGCCGTGACCGGTGGCAAAGGTGGCGTCGGCAAGACCAACGTTTCAGTCAACCTGTCCCTGGCGTTGGCCGAACTCGGCCGCCGGGTCATGTTGCTGGACGCCGATCTGGGTCTGGCCAACGTCGACGTGCTGCTGGGGCTGACGCCCAAGCACACCCTGGCCGACGTCATCGAAGGCCGCTGCGAGTTGCGCGACGTGCTCTTGCAGGGGCCTGGTGGGGTACGCATCGTGCCGGCCGCCTCGGGCACCCAGAGCATGGTCCACCTGCAGCCGGCGCAACACGCCGGGCTGATCCAGGCCTTCAGCGAGATTGGCGACAACCTCGACGTGCTGGTCATCGACACCGCTGCCGGTATCGGCGATTCGGTAGTGAGCTTTGTCCGCGCCGCGCAGGAAGTGCTGCTGGTGGTGTGCGACGAGCCGACCTCGATCACCGACGCCTACGCGCTGATCAAACTGCTCAATCGCGACTATGGCATGAACCGTTTCCGCGTCCTTGCCAACATGGCCCAGAGCCCGCAGGAAGGGCGCAACCTGTTCGCCAAGTTGACCAAGGTCACAGACCGCTTCCTTGACGTCGCCCTACAATACGTCGGCGCCGTGCCGTACGACGAATGCGTGCGCAAGGCGGTGCAGAAGCAGCGTGCAGTCTACGAAGCCTTCCCTCGCTCCAAGTGTGCGCTGGCGTTCAAGGCCATCGCGCAGAAGGTCGATAGCTGGCCGCTGCCTGCCAACCCTCGTGGGCATCTGGAGTTCTTCGTCGAGCGCCTGGTGCAGCCCACCAGTGCGGGACCAGTGCTATGAGTGCAAGCGGTTTTCAGATGTACAGCAAGGCTTCCAAGGACGCCCAGTACGAGTTGGTCGAGCGTTACGCGCCGCTGGTCAAGCGCATCGCTTACCACCTGCTGGCGCGCTTGCCGGCCAACGTGCAGGTCGAGGATCTGATCCAGGCCGGCATGATCGGCCTGCTCGAAGTTTCCAACAAATACGATGCCAGCAAGGGTGCCAGCTTTGAAACCTACGCCGGTATCCGCATCCGTGGCGCCATGCTCGACGAGGTCCGCAAGGGTGACTGGGCGCCGCGTTCGGTGCACCGCAATACCCGTATGGTCAGCGACGCGATGCGCGCTGTTGAAGCAAGAACCGGTCGCGACGCTAAAGATCACGAGGTTGCTGCCGAACTCCAATTAGGTCTCGATGATTATTACGGGATTCTGAACGATACCCTGGGCAGCCGACTGTTCAGTTTCGACGACCTGTTGCAGGACGGCGAACATGAAGGTCTGCACGAGGATGGCGCCAGTGCGCAGGTCGAACCGTTGCGTGATCTGGAAGAAGAACGCTTCCAGTCGGCGTTGACCGATGCGATCGCCAACCTGCCGGAACGCGAGCGGTTGGTGCTGGCGCTGTACTACGACGAAGAACTCAACCTCAAAGAAATCGGTGAGGTGCTGGGGGTCAGCGAGTCGCGTGTCAGCCAGTTGCACAGCCAATGCGCGGCACGTCTGCGCAGCCGGCTGGGTGAATGGCGAGCGCGTTGAAACCGGGGTCGCTGCAGTCGTTTTGACGGTGTACCGAATTGATTGAATGCGCGCTCGGGGCCGAGCGCGTTTAAGACTGCTTGGAGGTCTAATTGAACAAAGACATGAAAATCCTCATCGTTGACGACTTTTCGACGATGCGGCGGATCATCAAGAACCTCTTGCGTGATCTGGGCTTCACCAATACCCAGGAAGCCGACGATGGCCTGACCGCCATGCCGATGCTCGAAAGCGGCCACTTTGACTTCCTCGTCACCGACTGGAACATGCCCGGCATGTCCGGCATCGACCTGCTGCGCAAAGTGCGTGCCGATGAACGTCTGAAGACGCTGCCGGTGCTGATGGTAACTGCCGAAGCCAAGCGTGATCAGATCATCGAAGCGGCCCAGGCCGGCGTCAATGGTTACGTGGTCAAGCCGTTCACCGCCCAGGTGCTCAAAGAGAAGATCGAAAAGATCTTCGAACGCGTGAATAGCTAAATCACGCCAGGGGGCGCCATGGACTCTAACAACAACTCTTTGGGTGAGTTTGAAAACACCCTGAAGAAGCACGCTCAGGAACTGGTCGAGAGCCTTGAGCGCGGCCGGTTCGGCGATGCGGTGCAGCTGATTCATCAGCTCAACCAGACACGCGACCGTGGCCTTTACCAGGAAGTCGGCAAACTGACCCGCGAGCTGCACAGTGCGATCGTCAGTTTCCAGATCGACCCGGCAATGCCGCAGGCCGAGGAAGTCTCGCAGATCACCGATGCCACCGAGCGTTTGTCCTACGTGGTCAAACTGACCGAGGGCGCCGCCAACCGCACCATGGACCTGGTCGAAGCGAGCACCCCGGTACTCAACGACCTCGCCGGTGAGGCCCAGGCGCTGAGCACTGACTGGCAGCGCTTCATGCGCCGTGAAGTAGCCGCGCCGGAGTTTCGCGATCTGGTCAAACGGGTCGACAGTTTCCTGACGCACAGTGCCGAGGGCAACCGCAAGGTGTCCGGGCACCTCAACGATATCTTGCTGGCTCAGGACTATCAGGACCTGACCGGCCAGGTGATCAAACGCGTCACCGCGTTGGTCACCGAAGTTGAAAGCAATCTGCTCAAGCTCGTGCTGATGGCCAGTCAGGTCGACCGCTTTGCTGGTATCGAACATGACCACGATCAGTTGCGCGCTGAAAAAGATCAAGAAAAACATCCGACTCGGGGTGAAGGTCCGCAGATTCATGCCGATAAGCGTGAAGACGTTGTGTCCGGTCAGGACGATGTCGACGATCTGCTGTCCAGCCTTGGTTTTTAGGGAGCACGTTTAATGAGCTTCGGCGCCGATGAAGAAATCCTTCAGGATTTCCTGGTAGAAGCCGGGGAAATTCTTGAGTTGTTGTCCGAGCAATTGGTCGAGCTGGAAAGCCGACCGGATGATGCCGACCTGCTCAATGCGATTTTCCGCGGTTTTCACACTGTAAAAGGGGGCGCCGGCTTCCTCCAGCTCAATGAGCTGGTGGAGTGCTGCCACATTGCCGAGAACGTCTTCGACATCCTGCGCAAAGGTGAGCGCAGGGTCGACGCCGAGCTGATGGACGTGGTTCTGGAAGCGCTGGATTCGGTCAACAGCATGTTCGGCCAGGTGCGCGAACGCACCGAGGTGACCCCGGCTTCCCGCGAGTTGCTGGCAGCGCTGTCGCGTCTGGCCGAGCCGGGTGCGGCGCCCGCGCCTGCTGCGGTGGTCGAGCCTGAGCCAGCGGTGGTCGAGGAAGACATCACCGACACCGAGTTCGAACAACTGCTCGACTCGCTCGATGCGGTCAAGGCCGAGGCCGAGGCTGCCGAACAGCCGCAGCACGGCGCGGCCAGCGCCGAGTCGGATGAAATCACCGACGCCGAATTCGAATCTCTGCTCGATCAACTGCACGGCAAGGGCCAGTTCTCGGTCGAGGCGGCCACGGTCGCTCCCGAGGCTGTCGCGCCAGCGCCGGCCGGTGACGAGATTACCGATGACGAATTCGAAGCATTGCTCGACCAGTTGCATGGCAAGGGTACCTTTGCTGCAGATGCGCTGCCGACTGCTGCGGTTGCCGCGGCAGCAGCCAGCCCCGCGCCGGCTGCCAGCGGCGACGAAATCAGCGAGCACGAGTTCGAAGCGCTGCTCGATGAGCTGCACGGCAAAGGTAAGTTCTCGACCGATGCCGCCGAAGCGGCTGCTGTGGCCGTTGCTCCGGTAGCAGCCAAGGCTGAGGTAAAAGCTGCGCCCAAGCCTGCTGCGCCA
Source organism: Pseudomonas sp. 1121_17 (assembly GCF_052850745.1). Taxonomy (NCBI): domain Bacteria; kingdom Pseudomonadati; phylum Pseudomonadota; class Gammaproteobacteria; order Pseudomonadales; family Pseudomonadaceae; genus Pseudomonas; species Pseudomonas sp. 1121_17. Next base: position 239,108 of record NZ_VXCX01000004.1, on the reverse strand, counting down.
GCACCGGCAGCTGCCAAGCCTGCGCCAGCTGCACCCGCAGAGAAGCACGCCAGCGAAGCCGAGACGACTGTACGCGTCGATACCGCGCGGCTGGACGAGATCATGAATATGGTTGGCGAGCTGGTGCTGGTGCGTAACCGGCTGGTGCGCCTGGGCCTGAACAGCGGCGACGAAGCCATGTCCAAGGCTGTGTCCAACCTCGATGTGGTCACCGCAGACCTGCAGACTGCGGTAATGAAGACCCGCATGCAGCCGATCAAGAAAGTCTTCGGGCGGTTCCCGCGGCTGGTTCGCGACCTTGCCCGCCAGCTCAAGAAGGAAATCAACCTGGAGCTGGTCGGCGAAGAAACCGACCTCGACAAGAACCTCGTCGAGGCTCTGGCAGACCCGCTGGTCCACTTGGTGCGCAACGCGGTCGACCACGGCATCGAAATGCCCGACGAGCGCGACGCCTCAGGCAAGGCTCGCACCGGCAAGGTGGTGCTTTCGGCAGAACAGGAAGGCGACCATATCCTGCTGTCGATCTCGGACGACGGCAAAGGCATGGACCCCAACGTGCTGCGGGCCAAGGCCGTGGAAAAAGGCCTGATGGACAAGGACGCCGCCGAGCGCCTGAGCGAATCGGACTGCTACAACCTGATCTTTGCCCCGGGCTTCTCTACCAAGACCGAGATTTCCGACGTGTCCGGCCGCGGCGTCGGCATGGACGTGGTGAAAACCAAGATTTCCCAGCTCAACGGCTCGATCAACATCTACTCGGCCAAGGGCCAGGGTTCGAAGATCGTCATCAAGGTGCCGCTGACCCTGGCGATCATGCCGACCCTGATGGTGATGCTGGCCAACCAGGCGTTTGCCTTCCCGCTGGTCAACGTCAACGAGATCTTCCACCTCGACCTGTCGCGCACCAATGTCGTCGACGGCCAGGAAGTGGTCATCGTCCGCGACAAGGCGCTGCCGCTGTTCTACCTCAAGCGCTGGCTGGTCCAGGGCCAGGTGCATGAAGAGCAGCACGAGGGCCATGTGGTGATCCTCTCGGTCGGCACCCAGCGCATCGGCTTTGTGGTCGACCAGCTGGTCGGCCAGGAAGAGGTGGTGATCAAGCCGTTGGGCAAGATGCTGCAGGGCACCCCGGGCATGTCTGGCGCGACGATCACTGGCGATGGCCGGATTGCGTTGATCCTCGACGTCCCGAGCATGCTCAAGCGTTACGCCGCCAAGCGTTATTGATTTTCGGTGGCGCAGCCTCGCGGTTGCGGCATCTAATGGAGTGTTTATGGCAGTCAAGGTCCTGGTGGTGGATGATTCCGGTTTCTTCCGCCGGCGCGTTTCGGAAATTCTCTCGTCCGACCCGACGATCCAGGTTGTGGGTACCGCGACCAATGGCAAGGAAGCAATCGACCAGGCGCTGTCGCTCAAGCCCGATGTCATCACCATGGACTATGAAATGCCCATGATGGACGGCATCACCGCGGTGCGGCACATCATGCAGCGCTGCCCGACGCCGGTGTTGATGTTCTCGTCGCTGACCCATGAAGGCGCCCGGGTAACCCTCGACGCGCTGGATGCCGGGGCGGTCGACTACCTGCCGAAAAACTTCGAAGACATTTCGCGTAACCCAGAAAAGGTTAAACAGATGCTCTGCGAGAAGGTACATACCATCTCGCGCAGCAACCGCCGCTTGAGCAGCTATGCCGCACCGGCGCCCGCGCCAGCTGCGAGCAGCCCTGCACCGGCCAGCAGCCTTGGCCACACACCTGCACCGCGCACTCCGACGCCTGCTCCCGTGCGTAGCCCGGCAGCGCCTGCTGCGGCGCATTCGCCGGCGCCCAAGCGCAAGCCCTACAAGCTGGTTGCGATCGGCACCTCGACCGGTGGCCCGGTTGCGCTGCAGCGTGTCCTGACGCAACTGCCCGCCAACTTCCCGGCACCGATCGTGTTGATCCAGCACATGCCCGCGGCGTTCACCAAGGCCTTTGCCGAACGCCTCGACAAGCTCTGCCGGATCAACGTCAAGGAAGCCGAAGACGGCGACATGCTGCGCCCAGGTCTGGCGCTGCTAGCGCCTGGCGGCAAGCAGATGATGGTCGATGGCCGCGGCATGGTGAAAATCCTGCCGGGCGATGAGCGCCTCAACTACAAGCCATGTGTGGATATCACCTTCGGCTCGGCGGCCAAGTCCTACGGTGACAAGGTCCTGTCGGTAGTACTTACCGGCATGGGCGCGGATGGCCGTGAAGGTGCGCGCCTGCTCAAGCAGGGCGGTAGCACGGTGTGGGCGCAGGACGAAGCCAGTTGCGTGATCTATGGCATGCCCATGGCCATCGTCAAGGCCAACCTGGCCGACGCGGTGTACAGTCTTGACGATATCGGCAAGCACCTGGTCGAGGCCTGCGTCTGATGGACGTACTCAGCCTGATCGGCCTGATCCTCGCTTTCGTCGCCATTGTCGGCGGCAACTTCCTCGAGGGCGGGCATGTCGGTGCGCTGCTCAACGCGCCAGCTGCGTTGATCGTGCTCGGCGGCACCCTCGGCGCGGCCATGCTGCAGGCACCGCTGCCGTCGTTCAAGCGTGCGCTGCAGATCGCTCGCTGGATCATCTTCCCGCCGCGGGTCGACCTGGCCGGTGGTATCGATCGGGTAGTCAATTGGAGCCTGACCGCACGCAAGGAGGGCCTGCTCGGCCTGGAAGGCGTGGCTGACGGCGAGCCTGATCCGTATGCGCGCAAGGGCTTGCAACTGCTGGTCGACGGCGCCGAGCCGGAGGCTATCCGGAGCATCCTCGAGGTGGATTTCCTGACCCAGGAAAGCCGCGATATCCAGGCGGCAAAAGTGTTCGAAAGCATGGGCGGCTATGCGCCGACCATCGGCATCATCGGTGCGGTGATGGGCCTGATCCATGTCATGGGCAACCTGGCCGACCCGTCCCAACTGGGCAACGGCATCGCCGTGGCGTTTGTCGCTACCATCTATGGCGTGGCCAGTGCCAACCTGATCCTGCTGCCGGTCGCCAACAAGCTCAAAGCCATCGTCATGCGTCAGTCACGCTACCGCGAGATGCTGCTCGAAGGCCTGCTGTCTATCGCCGAAGGCGAAAACCCACGCTCGATCGAGCTGAAGCTGCAAGGCTTCATGGAGTAAGCCATGCGTCGCCGTCGCCATACCGAAGAACCCGAGAACCACGAGCGCTGGCTGGTGTCGTACGCCGACTTCATTACACTCCTGTTTGCCTTTTTCGTGGTCATGTATTCGATCTCTTCGATCAACGAGGGCAAGTACAAGGTCGTCTCGCAGGCCTTGCTCGGCGTGTTCAATGACCCTGAGCGGGCCATGCGGGCCATCCCGATCGGCGAAGAACAGCCGCTCAGCATCAAGCCAGCCGAGCCGTTGATCAAAGACAGCGAGCAGACCGATGCGGGCCTCGGCCAGACCAGCGCCGACCCGCTGCAGACCATCAGCGATGATGTGCGCAGCGCTTTCGGCGATTTGATCAGCTCCAACCAGATGACCGTGCGCGGCAACGAACTGTGGGTCGAGGTTGAGCTCAATTCGGCGCTGTTGTTTGGCAGTGGCGATGCCATGCCCAGCGACGCTGCATTCGCGATCATCGAGAAGGTGGCGAATATCCTCAAGCCGTTCGCCAACCCGGTGCACGTCGAGGGCTTTACCGACAACCTGCCGATCCGCACTGCGCAGTACCCGACCAACTGGGAACTGTCGGCCTCGCGTGCGGCCAGTATCGTCCGCCTGTTGGCCATGAACGGCGTCAATCCCGGGCGCATGGCCTCGGTCGGCTATGGCGAGTATCAACCGGTCGCCAGCAACGATACGGCCGAGGGCCGTGCGCGCAATCGACGGGTCGTGCTGGTGATTTCGCGCAACCTGGAAGTACGCCGCAGCCTGACCGCAACCGGCAGCGCCAATGCGACCCCGGATGCGGCGATGCGCCGGGCTGGCACACAAAGTGCACCGCCAAGCGCAGTAGCGGCGGGAGGGGGCTAGCCCCGTCAAATCCCCGTCACAGAATTTCACACCGTTCCCGGGAGGGCAGGCGGCCATACCGGGAGGAAGCAGCGCACCATGAGAGTCTGGGCAGTAGCCAATCAAAAAGGTGGCGTCGGCAAGACCACCACAACCATCGCCCTGGCCGGCTTGCTGGCCGATGCGGGCAAGCGCGTGGTCGTTGTCGATCTCGACCCGCACGGCTCTATGACCAGCTATTTCGGGCATAACCCGGATGCGCTGGAGCACAGCTGCTACGACCTGTTCCTGCACAAGGGCACGGTGCCCGAGGGCTTGCCGGGGCAGCTGCTGCTGCCGACCAGCCACGAACGTATCTCGTTGCTGCCGTCGAGCACAGCGCTGGCGGTGCTCGAGCGGCAGTCGCCGGGCCAGAGTGGCCTGGGCCTGGTGATCGCCAAGAGTCTGGCGCAGCTGTGGCAGGATTTCGACTTTGCCCTGATCGACAGCCCGCCGTTGCTCGGCGTGCTGATGGTTAACGCGTTGGCGGCCAGCCAGCAGTTGGTGATCCCGGTGCAGACCGAGTTCCTCGCCGTCAAAGGCCTTGAGCGCATGGTCGGCACCTTGGCGATGATCAACCGCTCGCGCAAGCAGGCGCTGCCGTATCAGATCGTGCCGACCCTGTTCGACCGTCGCACCCAGGCATCACTGGGCACCCTCAAGGTGCTGCGTGATACCTATGCCGACAGCGTCTGGCAGGGCTATATCCCGGTCGACACGCGTCTGCGCGATGCCAGCCGGGCCGGGGTCACGCCATCGCAGTTCGATGGCAAGAGCCGCGGCGTTGTGGCCTATCGGGCCTTGCTCAAACATATGCTCACCTACAAACCCGCATTGCAGGTGGCCTGATGAAACACGCGCAACAGCTTGCCAGCAAACCGCAACTGGCCTTGCAGAGTTACCTCGATGGCCTGTTGCAGGAGGCTACCGAGCCCCTCGACCTTGACCTGCCAGCAGTAGTGGTCGAGGAGGCGCCAAGCAGCGACTTCGAAGCCGCCGTGCGCGAAGAGCAGGCACGTGATGCCCAGCGCAAGGCTGCTGTTGTCGACGTAGCTGGCGCCAGGCCGTTTGCCGAGCCGCAGGCCAAGCTGCTGCCGACCGTGCTGGCACCCGCTGTGGCAGCGCCAGAACCGCTGCTCAGCGTTGTCGAGACTACGGTGGTGGCTGAGGCGAGCATTCCGTTGCTGACCGAGGTCGAAGCGCCTGAGCCGGTCGCGCCGTTGGTCGAAGTGCACTTGCCGGCAGCCAATGTGCCGACGCCGCCTGCGACCAGCGATGGTCGTCCGGCCTGGGCTGCGGAGCCGTTCGAATGCCTGTTGTTCGATGTAGCCGGGCTGACCCTCGCGGTGCCGCTGGTGTGCCTGGGTTCGATTTACACCCTGGCCGGGCAGGAGCTGACCCCATTGTTCGGTCAGCCGGACTGGTTCCTGGGCATCCTTACCTGCCAGACAGGCAACCTCAAGGTGCTCGATACGGCGCGTTGGGTGATGCCCGATCGCTATCGCGACGACTTCCGTGAGGGCTTGCAGTACGTGATTTCAGTGCAGGGCTACGAATGGGGGCTGGCGGTGCATCAGGTCAGCCGCTCGTTGCGCCTGGATCCCAACGAGATCAAGTGGCGTAGTCAGCGCGGGCAGCGGCCCTGGCTGGCCGGCACGGTCATCGAACACATGTGTGCGTTGCTCGACGTCGCTGAACTGGCCGAGTTGATCGCCAGCGGCGCCGTCAAGCAGATGCACGCCAAACACCAATAATTCGCGGCCACGGCCGCACCGAGCACACCGCCGCTGGCGGCATTTGAGGGTAGGGGAATGAAAAAGTCGTCCGCACAGGGTTCTGAAGATCCGATTCTGCAGTGGGTTACCTTCCGTCTGGACAACGAGTCCTACGGCATCAACGTCATGCAGGTGCAGGAAGTTCTGCGTTACACCGAGATCGCGCCAGTGCCGGGTGCGCCGAGCTATGTGCTGGGCATCATCAACCTGCGCGGCAACGTCGTCACCGTGATCGACACCCGCCAGCGCTTTGGCCTGGTGCCGACCGAGGTCACCGACAATACTCGTGTGGTGATCATCGAAGCCGACAAGCAAGTGGTCGGCATTCTGGTCGACAGCGTTGCCGAAGTGGTTTACCTGCGGCAGTCGGAAATCGAAACCGCGCCGAACGTGGGTAACGAAGAGTCGGCCAAGTTCATCCAGGGCGTGTGCAACAAGAATGGCGAGCTGTTGATCCTGGTCGAGCTGGACAAGATGATGACCGAAGAAGAATGGTCCGAGCTGGAGAACATCTGAGTTGATTTTCGAAGCTGCTGTCGTTTTCCTGGCGCTGCTTTGGGCGCTGAGCCTGTGGTTTTTCCTCAAATACCGCAAGCACCAGCAAGAGCTGGCAACGCAGCAGGCCCAGGGCGATGCCGTGCGTGATCAACGCATCAAGGAGCTGGCCAAGCGGGTGGACGACTATCAGAACGGCACCGTGCGCATGGGCGAGGCAATCCATGAGTTGCGTGCAGTGGTTGCGCCGCTGCCGGACAAGCTGCAGCAACTGGAGCAGCGTGATCCCAACGATGTGACCTTTTCCCAGGCGGCCAAGCTGGTTGGCATGGGCGCCAGTGTCAGCGAGCTGACCCAGACCTGTGGTTTGACCCAAGCCGAGGCGGAGCTGATGCGCAAATTGCATCGCGGTAACTGAAGTTGCGTGGCGGGGGCCAGCAATCTGGGCCCTGCCACGCAGCACGTGCCAGGCAACTGTTGTCAATCAAGACTGCGGGGGCGCCAGCAGGACGCTGGCGGGCGTGATGTCGCGCGGTGTCGCATCAGCCTCGGCAAACCCGACCGGGACCTTGCCGCGCAACTGCCAGGCAAACGCAATGATTTCGGCAATGGTCAGGTACAGCGCCTCGGGAATCTGATCACCCAGCTCCAGGCGGGCCAGCAGGCGCACTAGCTCGGCATTCTCGTAGATGGGCACTTCGTGCTCGCGGGCAATGGCCAGGATCGCCTCAGCTAGCTCATCTTCACCTTTTGCGCTCAGTGTCGGTGCCTGTTGACCGTCATAGCTGAGGGCAATGGCCTGACGTGATTGCTTGTCACTCATGCGGTCTCATCCACCCAGCGTTGTTCGACACGTGTTTTCGGACCTTGTGGCGGCGTGCCGGCATGGCATTGCAGGTCGCCGACTTCGAGGCCACGGTCAAGCAGGCGTGTGCGCAAGCTGCCCAGTTGGCTGTCGATCAATTGCGCGGTCTGCGCAAGCTCCGCCCACAATTGCCCGGACAAGCGGCCCTGACTGAGCTGCGCCTGCACCTGCAACGGGCCGAGCGGCGGCAGGTCGAAGGCCAGTTCGATGCGCCACAACGACTCGAGCGGATCGCGTTGCTCGCGCTGGCCGTCAGCGTGCTGCTGCGGGGTTTCTTCGCGCTGCAGCTTGGCTTGCAAAGGGATGAACTCCTGGCCGTGGCGGATCGGGATTTCGGCCTGCCAGGTGGTCTGCAGGTTACCGTTTTCGCTCACACCGGTCTGTTGCAGGCTGCTCAGGGCGTGGCTCTGCAAGCGCGACACGGCAGCCGCAGCCAGACGCAGCAGTTGCTCCAGATCGCCTTCCTGCTCCAGGCTCTGCAGCAACCGTGACGGTAGTGGGAAACTGCCTGGTTGCGGTCGGGGGCTGACCCGGTCAAGCATGCCCAGTGCACTGCGGGCGAAGCCGGGCATCACCTGCGCCAAGGTATTGGCAGCAACGGTGGGGTTGCTCATGGGGCTGGTGGCGTTCGGCAGCGCCTGCGCAACCAGCCTGATCAATTGCGCTTTGAGGTCTGGGGCGATACCCGCAGGCAAACCGGCCAACAGCTTCGCCTCAAGAAAACCACCACTGTTGCTCAATGCCTGCGCCACGCCTTTGGGATCGCTGAGCTGGCGCGCATCCGGCAGGCTGGCCAGCAGGCGCTCGGCGCTGGCGCGCAGTTGGCTGCCCGTGTCGGGATCGCTGGCGAGCTGCTGCAATGCGCTGAGCACACCGGGCAGCGAAGCTTGCCGAGCCTGCTGGTTGGCCAGTTGCTGGCTGATCAGCAACTGATCCTGACGCCCGCTCAACGGCACGAAGCGCAGTGACTGGTCGCCCTGCACCAAAGCGCTGAGCAGGCTGCCCACCGGCAACGGGCGCGGGCTGTCGATACTCAGGGTGGCGCCGGCCTGGCTGCTGTTGAGCAGGCTGACCAACGCGCGAAAACTGGCAGTTTCACCGGGGTTGACAAGCAATGCCTGGTTGCTCAGGACCTTGCCCTGCAGCAGGGTACCGATCGGCACCTGGCTGGTGTCGAGGCGGGTGAGGGTGGTGACATTGTTGGCGTTGGCCTGCTGCACCATGACTGCCAGGCGATTGCTGTCGGTCTGGCTCAGCAGCAGTTGGCTGCCCGGAGCCAATGGTTGGCTGGCGGTGGTCTGGACCTGGGTCTGAGTACCGTTGGCGGCAGTCAGGCGCAGCAGCAACTGAAAGTCGACGCCAAGCTGGCGCAGCGACATGACCTCGGCCTTGGCAGTCTCGCCGGGCGCGATCAGCCCGGGCTGCGGTTGCAGCAGGCGCAGCAGTTCGCCGGTCATGGCAGCCTTGGCTACCTGCGGGGCGATTGCGCTTTGTGCGCCGAGACTATTGATTTCAGTCATGATTGTATACAACCTGTCAAAGCAGCCCTCTTGGCAGCGCGGCGGCGCGTGTAATAATGCCGGCCACGTCGCCCACCACTGTCAGTATAACGGCAGGCCAGGGGGCGACTTGAGACTCAGGCTCCACACAGAATAAGGCGGTACCGTGACCCTTGACCTTCGAGCCACCGGCCTGGCGTGCGAGCGCGACTGGCGCCTGCTGTTTGAACACCTGGATTTTCAGCTGGGCCCAGGCGACATGCTGCAGATCAGCGGCCCCAACGGCAGCGGCAAGACCAGCCTGCTGCGGCTGTTGGCCGGGCTGATGCAGCCCACCGCCGGGCAGATCCAGCTCAATGGCCAGCCATTGGCGGAGCAGCCGCAGGCACTGGCCAGCATCCTGCTGTGGATCGGTCATGCGGCGGGTATCAAGGATTTGCTCACGGCCGAAGAGAACCTCGCCTGGCTCTGCGCGCTGCATCAGCCGGCCAGTGTCGAGGCGATCTGGCAGGCCCTGGCCGCAGTCGGCCTGCGAGGTTTTGAAGATGTGCCCTGCCACACCCTGTCTGCCGGCCAGCAGCGGCGGGTGGCGCTGGCGCGGCTGTACCTGGCCGGGCCGCCACTGTGGATTCTCGATGAGCCGTTCACCGCCCTCGACAAACAGGGCGTGGCGCAGCTTGAAGCGCACCTGGCGGCGCACTGCGAGGCGGGCGGCACAGTGGTGCTGACCACGCACCACAGCCTCACGCTCAAGCCTGCCGGCTACCGTGAACTGAATGTGGGGCAGTGGGCCCCATGAGTGTATTCGTCCTGTTGTTGCGCCGCGAAGCGCGCCTGCTGTTCCGCCGCCCGGCCGAGCTGGCCAACCCCTTGGTGTTTTTCGCCATTGTAGTGGCATTGTTCCCCCTTGCCGTCGGCCCCGAGACGCAATTGTTGCAAACCTTGTCGCCTGGCCTGGTCTGGGTAGCCGCGCTGCTTGCGGTACTACTGTCGTTGGACGGCTTGTTTCGCAGCGATTTTGAAGACGGCTCGCTCGAGCAATGGGTGCTGTCGCCGCATCCGCTGGCGCTGCTGGTGCTGGCCAAGGTGCTGGCGCATTGGATCTTTTCCGGGCTGGCGCTGGTATTGTTGGCGCCGCTGCTGGCGCTGATGCTAGGCCTGCCGGCGAGTTGCCTGCCGGTGCTGCTGGCCTCGCTGCTGCTGGGCACGCCGGTGCTGAGCCTGCTCGGTGCAGTGGGCGCGGCGCTGACCGTGGGCCTCAAGCGCGGTGGTTTGTTACTGGCGCTACTGATTTTGCCGTTGTATATCCCAGTATTGATCCTGGGCAGTGGCGCCTTGCAAGCGGCGTTGCAGAATATGCCCGCCACTGGCCACCTGTTGTGGCTGGCCAGCCTGACTGCCCTGGCTGTGACCCTGGCACCCTTTGCGATAGCGGCCGGCCTGAAGATCAGCGTCGGCGAATAACGAGATCTGGGCCTACGGCAGAATGCTCAAGGCCCAGCCAAGACCGGATGTACCTGATGAAAATAAGCTGGACGTGGTTCCACAAGCTCGGCTCGCCCAAATGGTTCTACGCCATCAGCGGGCGCATGCTGCCCTGGCTGGCGGTGGCCGCCGTGCTGTTGCTGACAGTCGGCATGGTCTGGGGCCTGGCCTTTGCGCCGCAGGACTACCAGCAGGGCAACAGCTTCCGCATCATCTATATCCATGTGCCGGCGGCCATGCTGGCGCAGTCCTGCTATGTGCTGCTGGCGGTGGCCGGTGTGGTCGGGCTGGTGTGGAAAATGAAGATCGCCGATGTCGCTCTGCAGTGCGCGGCTCCCATTGGCGCCTGGATGACCGCCGTAGCGCTGGTCACCGGGGCCATCTGGGGCAAGCCGACCTGGGGTAGCTGGTGGGTCTGGGATGCGCGCCTAACGTCGATGCTGATCCTGCTTTTTCTGTACTTCGGCATCATTGCGCTGGGCCAGGCGATCAGTAATCGTGACAGCTCGGCCAAAGCCTGTGCGGTGCTTGCGATCGTGGGCGTGATCAACATCCCGATCATCAAGTACTCGGTGGAGTGGTGGAACACCCTGCACCAGGGCGCGACTTTCACCCTCACCGAAAAGCCGGCGATGCCCGCAGAGATGTGGCTGCCGCTGCTGCTCACCGGGCTTGGCTTCTACTGCTTCTTCGGCGCTGTGCTGCTGTTGCGCATGCGTCTTGAAGTGCTCAAGCGCGAAGCCCGCGCCAGCTGGGTTCGTGAAGAAGTGCTGAACAGCCTGGGGCGGAGGGCAGCATCGTGAGTTTTGCCTCGTTCAGCGAGTTTCTCGCCATGGGCCACCACGGCTTGTACGTATGGTCGGCCTACGGCATCTGCCTGGCAGTGCTGGCGCTCAATGTCGCCGCACCGCTGTTGGCCCGCCGTCGTTATCTGCAAGAAGAGGCGCGTCGTCTGCGCCGGGAGAACAATCAGTGAATCCGCAGCGCAAGAAACGCCTGTTGCTCATCGGTGCCTTGCTGGTCGGGGTCGGCGTCGCCGTAGGCTTTGCCCTGAGTGCCCTGCAGCAGAACATCAACCTGTTCTACACCCCGACCCAGATCGCCACCGGCGAAGCGCCGCTGGACACGCGCATTCGCGCCGGTGGCATGGTCGAGAAGGGGTCTGTGCAGCGCTCGGCTGACTCGCTCGACGTACGGTTCGTGGTCACCGATTTCAACAAGTCGGTGCCGATCACCTATCGCGGCATCCTGCCGGACCTGTTCCGCGAAGGGCAGGGCATCGTTGCCTTGGGCAAGCTCAATGCCGATGGCGTGGTCGTGGCGGATGAAGTGCTGGCCAAGCACGATGAAAAGTACATGCCGCCTGAGGTGACCAAAGCACTCAAGGAAAGCGGCCAGGCGGCCAGCGGCGCGGAGCAGAAGCCATGAATGCTGCTCTGATAGTGCCCGAACTGGGTCAGTTGGCGATGATCCTGGCGATCTGTTTCGCCGTGGTTCAGGCGAGCGTGCCGCTGCTCGGCGCCTGGCGCGGCGACAGCCTGTGGATGAGCCTGGCGCGGCCTGCCGCCTGGGGCCAGTTCGCTTTTCTGGTTTTTGCGTTCGGCTGCCTCACCCATGCGTTCATGACCGACAATTTCTCGGTAGCGTACGTTGCCAGCAACTCCAATACCGCTTTGCCGTGGTACTACAAATTCAGCGCAGTGTGGGGCGCCCATGAAGGCTCGTTGCTGCTGTGGGCATTGATTCTGGGCGGCTGGACCTTCGCCGTGTCGGTGTTCTCGCGCCAGTTGCCACAAGTCATGCTCGCCCGCGTACTGGCGGTGATGGGCATGATCAGCGTGGGCTTCTTGTCCTTCCTGATCGTCACCTCCAACCCGTTCCAGCGCCTGTTGCCGCAGGTGCCGGGCAACGGCCGTGACCTCAACCCGCTGCTGCAGGACTTTGGCCTGATAGTCCATCCGCCGATGCTGTACATGGGCTACGTCGGCTTCTCGGTTGCTTTCGCCTTCGCTATCGCTGCCTTGCTCGGTGGCCGCCTGGATGCCGCCTGGGCGCGCTGGTCGCGGCCATGGACCATCGTCGCCTGGGCGTTCCTCGGGGTCGGTATCACCCTGGGCTCGTGGTGGGCGTACTACGAACTTGGCTGGGGTGGCTGGTGGTTCTGGGACCCGGTCGAAAACGCCTCGTTCATGCCCTGGCTGGTGGGCACCGCCCTGATCCACTCGCTGGCCGTCACGGAAAAACGCGGCGTATTCAAGAGCTGGACGGTATTGCTGGCGATCGCCGCATTCTCGTTGAGCCTGCTCGGCACCTTCCTGGTGCGCTCCGGCGTGCTGACCTCGGTGCATGCCTTTGCCGCCGATCCGGAGCGCGGTGTATTCATCCTGATCTTCCTGCTGTTCGTGGTGGGGGGCTCGCTGACCCTGTTCGCCCTGCGCGCGCCGGTGGTGAAAAGCCAGGTCGGCTTTGCCCTGTGGTCGCGGGAGACCTTGCTGCTGGCCAACAACCTGGTGCTGGTGGTGGCTGCATCGATGATTCTGCTGGGTACGCTGTACCCGCTGGTGCTCGATTCCCTGACCGGGGCCAAACTGTCGGTCGGCCCGCCGTATTTCGATGCGCTGTTCCTGCCGTTGATGGCATTGCTGATGGTGGTGCTCGGGATCGGCGTGCTGGTGCGCTGGAAGGACACGCCGGGCAAATGGCTGGCTGGCATGCTCACACCGGTATTGATTGGCAGCGCAATTCTGGCGCCGATTGCCGGGCTGATTGCCGATGACTTCGACTGGCCGGCGCTGGCGACCTTTGCCCTGGCGGCGTGGGTAGTGCTCGCCGGCCTGCGCGACATCTTCGACAAGACCCGCCACAAAGGCCTGGGCAAGGGCGTGCGCGGCCTGTCCCGCAGCTATTGGGGCATGCAGGTCGCGCATCTGGGCCTGGCTGTGTGCGCCCTGGGCGTGGTGCTGTCGAGCAACAACAGCGCCGAGCGCGACCTGCGCATGGCACCGGGCGAGACGGTCGAGCTTGGCGGCTATCACTTCCTGTTCGAAGGCGCCAAGCACTTCGAAGGGCCAAACTTCATCTCCGACCGTGGCACCGTGCGGGTTTCCAAGGACGGTCGCGAGGTCAGCGTGCTGCACCCCGAGAAGCGTCTGTACACCGTGCAGCAGTCGATGATGACCGAGGCCGGGATCGATGCCGGTTTCACCCGTGACCTCTACGTGGCCCTCGGCGAGCCGCTGGAAAACGGCGCCTGGGCCGTGCGCGTGCACATCAAACCGTATGTTCGCTGGATCTGGCTGGGCGGTCTGCTGACCGGCCTGGGCGGGCTACTGGCAGCCTTCGACCGGCGTTACCGGGTCAAGGTCAAGAGCCGCGTGCGTGAAGCCCTCGGCGCGACTGGAGCAACTGCATGAAGCGTTGGATGATGGTCCTGCCGTTGGCGGTGTTTCTGCTGATGGCAGTGTTTCTCTACAAGGGCTTGTTCCTTAAGCCCGATGAGCTGCCGTCGGCGATGATAGGCAAGCCATTCCCGGCTTTCTCGCTGGCCTCCACCCAAGCCGACCGCAGCCTGACCCAGGCCGATCTGCTCGGCCGGCCGGCGCTGGTCAACGTGTGGGCCACCTGGTGCCCGTCGTGCAAGGTTGAGCATCCTTACCTGAACAAGCTGGCCGAGCAGGGCGTGGTCATCCATGGCGTCAACTACAAGGACGATAACGCTGCGGCGTTGAAGTGGCTCGCCGAGTTCCACAATCCGTATCAGCTGGATATCCGCGACGAGCAGGGCACTCTGGGTCTGGACCTTGGTGTGTATGGTGCGCCGGAGACCTTTCTGATCGATGCCAAGGGCATCATCCGCTACAAGCACGTCGGTATTGTCGATGCCACGGTCTGGCGCGAGCAGCTGGCGCCGCTGTACCAGGGCCTGGTCGATGAGGCCAAGCCATGAAGCGCTGGTTGGCAGCAGCCGTGCTCGGCCTGAGCCTGGTGAGCGTGGCAAAGGCCGCGATCGACACCTATCAGTTTCGTGACGACGCCGAGCGCGAGCGCTATCAGCAACTGACCAAGGAGCTGCGCTGCCCCAAGTGTCAGAACCAGGACATCGCTGACTCCAATGCGCCGATTGCCGCCGACCTGCGTCGGGAGATCTTCCGCATGCTCGGCGAAGGCCAGAGCAATCAGCAGATCGTTGCCTTCATGGTTGATCGCTATGGCGACTTCGTCCGTTACAAACCGGCCTTGAGCGGGCGCACCTGGCTGCTCTGGTTCGGCCCGGCAATTCTGCTGGCGGGGGGCTTTGTCATGCTGGCGGTGATTGTCCGCCGGCGCCGGCAGCCGCTGGCAAGCGGCAGCGCGCAGCTGTCGGTGGAAGAACGCGAACGTCTCGCCAAACTGTTGGATAAAGAAGCTACCCATGACTGAATTCTGGCTTGGCGCGGGCCTGTTGTTGCTCGCCGCCCTCGGCTTTCTGCTGATCCCGATCCTGCGTGGCCGTGGCCGCCAGCAGGAACAAGACCGTACCGCCCTGAATGTGGCGCTGTATCAGGAACGTGTCGCCGAATTGAGCGCGCAGCAGGCTGCCGGCGTACTCGATGCCGAGCAACTGGCCAGCGGCCGTGATGAAGCCGCGCGGGAACTGCTGGCCGATACCGAAGGCGCCGGCGAACCGCGCCAAGCTCATCTGGGGCGGGCGGTACCGCTGTTGGCAGCGTTGCTGGTGCCGGTGATGGCGGTGGGGCTGTATCTGCATTTTGGTGCTGCGGACAAGGTCGAGCTGACCCGTGAGTTTGCTCAGGCGCCAAAGACCATGGACGAGATGACCAGCCGCCTCGAGCGCGCCGTGCAGGCCCAGCCGGATTCAGCTGAAGGTTTGTACTTCCTCGGTCGCGCATACATGGCCGACCAGCGCCCGGCTGACGCAGCGAAGATCTTCGAGCGTGCCGTTGCCCTCGCTGGTCGCCAGCCAGAGCTGCTCGGGCAGTGGGCCCAGGCGCTGTACTTTGCTGCCGACAAACAATGGAGCGCACAGCTGCAGGAGCTTACCGACGAAGCGCTCAAGGCTGACCCCAAGGAAGTCACCAGCCTCGGCCTGCGCGGCATCGCCGCGTTCGAAGGCGAACGCTATCAGGAGGCCATCGACTACTGGCAGCGCCTGCTGGCGCAATTGCCTGAGGGTGATGCCTCGCGCGCCGCGTTGCAGGGCGGTATCGATCGCGCCGCCGACAATCTCAGCGGCGCGCCAGGCAAAGCGGCCGCACCAGCTGTATCGCCCGCGCGCTTGCAGGTACGGGTCGAGCTGGCCACAGCGCTGCAGGGCAAGGTTCAGCCGAGCGACACGGTGTTCATCTTCGCCCGCGCCAAAAGCGGCCCGCCGATGCCGTTGGCGGCCAAGCGGGTGACGGTGGGCCAGCTGCCGATCGAAGTTGAACTGTCAGACGCTGATGCCATGGTGGCGCAGATGAAACTGTCCGATTTTGCCGAAGTCCAACTGGTTGCACGGGTGTCCCGCGCAGGCCAGCCGACTAAAGGCGAATGGATCGGCCAGAGCACGCCGATGAGCAATCGCACGCCGGGCACTCAGCACCTGACAATCGACAGCCCTGACCAATAAGAGAGCCCACCATGAAGCATGCCGTCCGCTTGACCCTGATCACCCTGGCCCTGGGTCTGTCTGCGTGTACGGTGCGCGAGCCGGTCCAGCAGCCGCTGCCACCGGTCGAAGGCGTGCCGCCGCGCCAAGGGCCGGCGGTCACGCCATTGCCGAGTAGCAAGCCGGGTACGCAACCGAGCAAGCCAACCGCAGCGCCGAAGGCCATGCCGCGCACTTCGGCCAGCTTCGCCCCACCGCCAGGTGGTGCCAGCCATTGGGACCCGAAAATGGGCGTGTATGTGCTGGAGAAAAAACCCAACACCTTCTACCGTCAGCGCACCTATTACCGCTATGACGGCGGCTGGAGCTGGTCGCTGAGCCCAGAAGGTCCATGGCAGGAAACCGACAGCAGCGGTGTGCCGGGTGGCCTGGGTCGCGCCTTCGCGCAATAAGCATCTGCAGCACCTCTCTACCAGGGCCGGTACAGTACAGTTGAAGGGCAATTCTTCGATTGACTGTACTTGCCCCTGACCCCGCATAATCCCTCCTCGCATAGAGCCGGAGGGTGCATGAGCAAAACAGTCCTGGTACTGGTTGAAACCGTCGACGATTACCTGCCGCTGCTGGAGCAGGCGGGCTATCGACTGATTCGTGCGCCGAATGCGCAGCTGCGCGCTGCGGCCATCGCTCAGCATGCCGATGAAATCGACGCGGTGCTCACCCGCGGCCCACTTGGTCTGACTGCCAGCGAGATTCAGGCGCTGCCGAACTTGCAGATCATCTGTGTGATCGGTGCCGGCTATGAACAGGTCGATCTGACCGCCGCTGCAGCTCGTGGCATTATCGTCACCAACGGCGCCGGCGCCAACGCTGCAGCAGTCGCCGATCACTGCCTGGCCCTGCTGCTGGCCTTGTTGCGCAACATCCCCAACGCTGACGCAAGCACTCGCCGCGGTGAATGGAACCGGGTGATCAGCCCGTCGGTGTCGGGCAAGCGCCTGGGCATCATCGGCCTCGGTGCTGTTGGCCAGGCGATTGCCAAGCGCGCGTCGCTGGGCTTCGACATGCCCGTCAGCTACCACAGCCGTACACCGCGTAAAGAACTTGCCTACACCTGGTACGACAGCCCGCTGCGTCTGGCCGATGCGGTCGACGTCCTGGTGATTGCTACACCCGGCGGCGCTGCGACCCAGCATCTGGTCGACGCCGATGTGCTCAAAGCACTCGGTGCAGAGGGCTACCTGATCAATATCGCCCGCGCTAGTGTGGTCGACAGCGCCGCCTTGCTCGAGGCGCTGGAGCAGGGCTGTATCGCTGGCGCGGCACTCGATGTATTCGACGACGAACCCAACGTACCCGACGCCCTCAAGGCACTCGGCAACACCGTGCTGACCCCGCATGTGGCCGGGCAGTCGCCCGAGGCCGCACGCGATACGGTGACCCTGGTGCTGCGCAATTTGCAGGCGTTTTTTGCTGGCGAACCGGTGCTGACCCCCGTTCGCGGCTGAATTTTTTACCAAGCCAGTCATGGACAGTGGAGCTTATTGCATGCAACTCGAGATCTTTCAGGTAGACGCTTTTTCCAGCAAACCTTTCGGCGGTAACGCGGCAGCCGTGATCCCGCTGGAGCAGTGGCTGGACGATGCCACACTGCAGCGCATCGCCGAAGAGAACAACCTTTCCGAGACTGCCTACTTCGTCAAGCAAGGCGCCGGCTACCAGCTGCGGTGGTTTACCCCGGCGGTGGAAGTCGACCTGTGCGGGCACGCCACCCTGGCCTCGGCCTGGGTGTTGTTCGAGCAACTTGGCGAGCAGACTGAGGTGCTGCGCTTCAGTACCCGCAGCGGCGAGCTGCGGGTCAGCCGTGGCACTGACGGCATGCTGGAAATGGACTTTCCGGCCAAGCAGCCGCAGCCGGTAACGACCCCGCCAGGCTTGCTGGAGGCGCTCGGTCTGGACAGCGCGCGTGAGGTGTACCGCAGCGATGACTACCTGGTGGCGATTGACGACGTGTCGTTGATCGAGACCCTGCGCCCGGACTTCGCCGCGTTGGCAGCCTTCGATGTGCGCGGTATTGCGGTGACTGCGCCGGGCCGCGGTTTTGACTTCGTTACCCGCTGGTTCGGCCCTCGGGTGGGCGTCAACGAAGATCCGGTGACCGGGTCGGCGCACACTTCGCTGGCACCGTACTGGGCGCAGCGTCTGGACCAAAGCAGCCTGCGCTGCGAGCAGGGCGGTGCGCGCAAAGGCCAGTTGCACTGTGAGGTGCTGGGCAACGGCCGGGTTATCATCAGCGGCCACGGCGCGCTGTACCTCAAGGGCAGCGTGTTCATCTGAGTGCAGCGGCAGCTATCCCAAGGAGCTTCATGAACAACGAATTACAGATCACCGACCTGCTCGAAGGCGACGGCAAGGCTGTGGTCAAGGGCGCATTGATCACCACCCAGTACACCGGCTGGCTGGCCGATGGCAGCGAGTTTGATTCGTCCTGGTCGCGCGGTAAGCCGTTCCAGTGCGTGATCGGCAGCGGCCGTGTGATCAAGGGTTGGGATCAGGGTTTGATGGGCATGCGTGTCGGCGGCAAGCGCAAGCTGCAGGTGCCGGCGCACCTGGCCTACGGCGAGCGCAGCGTCGGCGCGATTCCGGTCAATTCCGACCTGACTTTCGAGATCGAATTGCTCGAAGTGCTGACCCGCGACGACTGAAACTGTAACAACTTCACCCGGCAAGTTTGCCCCGGCGAATGAATTTCGTTCACATTTCTAGGTCAAGATGATCCCGTATGCACGGCTGGCTCGCCAGCCTGTGTAGATGATCACGAAATGCAGGCACGGACGCCTTCCTTCTTTTGCCGGATGAGTCCATCGCCATGAAGTTGCTGCAGTCCTTGCGACGCCGCCATCTCTACCTCGCCACTGCGTTTGCGGCAGTCCTGGTGCCCCTGACCTATGCCGTGGTGCACAACCATGAAGAGCCAGTCGATGGCACCCAGACTCTGGTATTTCTGCGCCACGCAGAGAAGCCTGGCGAAGGTCTTGGCCAGCTGAATTGCCAGGGTCTGAATCGGGCCATCGAGTTGGCCAGTGTGCTGCCGGAGCGTTTCGGCGATGCCGATTATGTCTTCGCTGCCAACCCCTCGCGGCACGTCGAAGAGGGTAGCCAGGACCAGCGCTACAGCTACATTCGCCCGCTGATGACCATCAGCCCCAGTGCCATTCGTCTGGGTCTGCCGGTCAATATCGACTTCGGCGCCAATGACTACGACGAGTTGGCCGACGAGTTGCTGACCGACAAGTACCGCAACGCCACCGTATACACCGCCTGGTCGCACGGCTACCTGCCTGATCTGATCAATGCCGTGGCCGGCAAGGCCCTCGGTGACGAGCGAGTCATCACCGAGGACTGGAACAACGAGGATTTCGACAGTCTGTATGTGATTACCCTGACCTGGCACGACGGCAAGGCGAGCATGCTCAGCCGTAACGTGCGTCAGGGTCTGGATGGTGGCAACAAGGCCTGCCCGACCTGAGCCGGGCAGGGATGATCAGCGGCCCAGGCGCATTGGCCAGCCGACGACCTTTTTCACCCGCGGCGTAGCGTAGGTGCGTACCTTGGAGGTACTCAGGCCAAGCCGCACCAGCGACTCGGCAATGGTTACCGCGGCGCTGACACCATCCACCACCGGCACCCCGGTGCGCTGGCGAATCTGCTCGTCGAGGCCGGCCATGCCGCCGCAACCGAGGCAGATCACCTCGGCTTTGTCTTCGCGCACAGCGCGCTCGGCCTGTTCGACGATGGCGTCCACCGCCCGTTGCGGGTTCTCTTCAAGCTCCAGCACCGCCAGGCCGCTGGCGCGCACCGAGGCGCAGCGGTCATACAGCCCGGAGAGTTTCAGGCGATCTTCGATCAGCGGTACGGTGCGGTCCAGGGTGGTTACCACCGAGTAGGCGTGGCCGAGGTACATGGCGGTGCTGGCGGCGGCGTCGGTAATGTCTACTACCGGCACATCGAGCAACTCCTGCAGCCCCTCGCGGCCATGCTCGCCGTAGCCTGCCTGGATCACCGCATCATAGGGCTGGTCGTAAGCCAGCACGCGGTCCATCACGGCGATGGCCGCCAGATAACTTTCGAAATTGCCCTCCACCGACTCGGCGCCAAAGTACGGCGTCAGGCCGACGATCTCGGTGCCTGGCGCGGCGACGCTGCGGGCCTGCTCGGCAATAGCCTCGGTGATGGCTGCGGTAGTGTTGACGTTGACGATAAGAATGCGCATGCAGATTCTTCCTTGATCAATGGCTGCTGTGGTCGACGGCGATGCACTCGCCGCTGACGTCGTGGTATTGGCGATTGCGCGGAGCAATCAGCAGGTACAGCGCAGCCGCGATACCGGCACCGATCAGCCAGGAGAACGGCGCCACGCCGTGGAAGTTGGGTACCAGCGCAAGGATGATGGCCAGCAGCGCCGCCGGTGCGAAGGCCGCCATCGCCCGCCAGTTGATACCGCGGGTGTAGTGATAGGCGCCAGCCGGGTTCTCGCTGTACAGCTCAGGCACGTTGATCTGGCCTTTGCGCAGCAACCAGTAGTCGGCCATGATCACCCCGTACAGCGGGCCGAGCAGCGCGCCCAGGCCGGACAGGAAGTAGACGATCACCAGTGGGCTGTTGTAGAGGTTCCACGGCAGGATCAGTACCGCCAGCGTGGCGCTGATCAGGCCGGCGCGGCGGAAGTTCAGGTGGCGCGGGGCGAGGTTGCTCAGGACAAATGCCGGGGCGACGAAGTTGGCCATGATATTCACCGCCACGGTGACAATCAGGAACGCCAGGCAACCGAGTACCAGGAACAGCGTATTAGGGATGGTCGCAACGATCTGGGTGGGGCTGTCGATGATGTGGCCGTTGATCTTGAACTGCGCACCGCTGAGCACCACGGTGATCACCGCGAACACCAGAATGTTCACCGGCAGGCCCCAGAAGTTGCCGACGCGGATGGTCTTGCGGCACGGCGAGGAGCGGGCGAAGTCGCAGAAGTTCAGCACCAAGGTGCCGTAGATCGCCAGCCACAAGGCGCCACCGGCAAAGATATTGCGCCACATTTCGTATCCGGTCAGCGGCTCGGCCACCGACCAGGCGATGCGCGTGTCGGCCTGGAAGTACATCCAACCGGCCAGGCTCGCGACTGTCAGCAGAATCACTGGGCCGGCGAAGCCTTCATAGCGGCGCACCATTTCCATGCCGTAGGCAAGGATCACCAGCTGCACCAGCCAGATCGCGACGAAGCACACCCAGCCCAGGCTCGACAGGCCAAGGATGCTGTCTTGATCGTAAGCGGCCACCTGCGGCCAGATGGCGGTGAGCAATACCCGCAGTACCACCGAGGCGAGATAGGTCTGGATACCGAACCAGGCGATGGCGATCACGGCGCGAATCAATGCCGGCAACTGTGCGCCGTGGATGCCGAAGGCGATGCGGCTGATGACCGGAAAGGGCACACCCGTCTTCTGCCCCATGTAGCCCGACAGGTTCATGAAGAAGTACACCAGCACTGCGCCGATCGCCAGCGACAGGAGAATCTGCCAGCCACCCAGGCCGAGCGCGAACAGGCCCATGGCGAAGGAGTAGTTGGCGATGTTGTGCACATCGTTGGTCCACAGCGCGAAGATGCTGTAACCGCCCCAGCGTCGCCCCTCGAGACGGGTCGGCGCGAGGTCGCGGTTGTGCAGGCGCGGGCTGAGTTCGAGGGCCGGCGATGCGCCGGTCAAGGTTGATGGCTGGGCTGTGCTGGCGACGGATAGTTCAGGGGCAAGGTCGAGGCTGCTACTCATTCCGGCGGCTCCTGATGCGCAGGTTGCAGTGAAGGGCGAGGGTGCACGGTCTCGTCTTGTCACGGCTGAACCTTGGCATCACTGGGTTCTGGAGGCTGCGGCCTGCTTGGGGCAGGCGCTGCGCGTTGTTGTGTATTTAGGTTTTGTTCAAGTTGTATACAAAACACAAGCACAGCAAAGCCAGTTCCATGCCATCGGGTGTGCAAGTTCACAATTGACTGTTCCGTGAACTCTTTATCTAACTCTCTAACTTACTGAATTAATTTGCTTATAAATTGACTGATTGAACAAGTTAAATTTTTTACCAACTTACTTTGCTGATCAAACGGTCAAATTATCTAGTGCCGCGCGTGTAACGTCTTGGTGCTGTGCTTCCCAGAAGTGCACACAAAAATGGCACCTTAGGTGACAATCCTGTGTACAAAAAATAAGCAGCACAATCTGGCCGTGCCGGTCTGTAGGAAAGCCGCTCACTCGGCCATCGGCGGCAGGCGGCGTTTCACCGGGCTCTTCTTGATGATCGCGGTGTTGGTTTCGGCCAGGACATTGATGCGGTCTAGCAAGCTGTCCAGTTGCTCCATCGAGCGCACATGCAGGCGGGCGATAAAGCAGTCCTCGCCGGTCACCTTGTCGCACTCGGTGAACTCGGCAATCGCGATGATCTGGCGCTCGACTTCCTGCAGTTGGCCGGGCAGCGGGCGGATGCGCACAATCGCCTGCAACTGATAGCCGAAACAGCGCGGGTCGATCTCGACGGTGTAACCGCGCAACACGCCGCGCTCTTCCAGCCGGCGCAGCCGCTCGCTGACGCTGGGCGCCGAAAGCCCGCTGAACTGTGCCAGCGCCTTGAGTGAGCGGCGCGAATCCTCCATCAGGGCGGTGATCAGCAGTTGGTCGATGGCATCGGTCATAAGTACCTCGTTAGGCAAAGCGTCTGATTTGCCTTGATCGTAAAGGTGAATGGCGAGTTTTGCCTTGGTTATCCGCTGGAAGGCGGCAGCCAGCCCTCGTCATACTGTTGCCATCATCAACGGAGGTGGCCGATGGACAGTTCAATACGCCGTGGTTCGCTGGAAATGATCGTTGCCATGCTTATTTCCGGGACGATTGGCTGGTTCGTGCTGGTGTCCGGGCAACCGGTGCTGGAGGTGGTGTTCTGGCGCTGTGTGTTCGGCGCGGGGACGTTACTGGTGATCTGCGCGAGCCTGGGCCTGCTCAAGTCCGGCGTGATCAGCCGCGGCGCCGTGTTGCTGGCGATTGTCAGCGGGGTGGCCATCGTCGGTAACTGGGTGCTGCTGTTCGCCTCGTATTCGCGGGCGTCGATTGCCATCGGTACTGCGGTATACAACGTGCAGCCGTTTCTGTTGGTCGGCCTGGCGGCGGTGTTTCTCGGCGAGAAGATCACCCTGGCCAAACTGAGCTGGCTGGGGGTGGCGTTCGTCGGCATGCTGGCCATCGTCAGTGCCCATGGCAACGGCCAGAGCAGTGGCAGCGACTATCTGCTGGGGATTGCCCTGGCCCTTGGGGCGGCGTTGCTGTATGCGGTTGCGGCGTTGATCATCAAGCGCCTGAGCGGTACGCCGCCGCACTTGATCGCGCTGATCCAGGTCAGCACCGGCATCGTCCTGTTGGCGCCGTGGATCAAGCTTGGTGGGTTGCCCGCTGAACTGCCGGCGCTGGCCAGTTTGCTGACCTTGGGCATCGTCCATACCGGGCTGATGTATGTGCTGCTGTACAGCGCGATCCAGCGTCTGCCGACTGCATTGACCGGCGCGCTGTCGTTCATCTACCCGATTGCGGCGATCCTGGTCGACTGGTTCGCCTTCGGCCATCGGCTGGCGCCGTTGCAGTGGCTGGGGGTGGCGTTGATTCTGCTGGCCGCTGCCGGCATGCAACAAGGCTGGTGGTTTCGCGCCCCGGTCAAAGCGGCGCCAAGCCCATGCGACTGAGCGCAGTTGAAGCGGGTAGAATGCCCTCTTTTGATCCTCAGCGACGCGCCCATGACCTCCGTGATTGATACCCTCGAGCAGCACCTGCTCACCGCTCTCGACCCTGCTCCGTTGGAAACCCGGCGCCTGTTCCATGGCCGTGGCCGCTGCTGGGCAGGGCTTGAGCAGATCACGGTCGATTGGCTGCAGGGTGTGTTGCTGGTGGCGTTGTTCCGCGAGCCACCCGAGGGCCAGCTGGCTGAGCTCGAGGCGATGCTGCGGGCACTGGCCGAGCGCCCGTTGTGGACTGGCGAGGCGATTCTGATTCAGCACCGTTACCTGCCCGACAGCCCCGGCCAGTGGTTGCTCGGCGAGCCGGTGCAGCAGCGTGAGGTGGTCGAAGACGGCCTGACCTACCTGCTCGATCTGGGCGTGCGCCAGAACAACGGTCTGTTTCTGGACATGCGCTATGGCCGGCGCTGGGTGCGTGAGCACGCCGCTGGCAGGCGGGTACTCAATCTGTTCGCCTATACCTGCGGTTTCTCGGTGGCGGCAATCGCCAACGGCGCTGCTCAGGTGGTCAATCTGGACATGGCCAAGTCGGCGCTGTCGCGCGGGCGCGAGAACCATCGGCTCAATGGCCATGATGTGGGCCAGGTGGCGTTTCTGGGCCATGAGCTGTTCAAGTCATGGGGCAAGGTGCGCAAGTACGGGCCGTATGACCTGATCATCATCGACCCGCCGACGTTCCAGCGTGGCAGCTTTGTGCTGACCCAGGACTACGCGAAAATCCTGCGCCGCTTGCCCGAGCTACTGAGCGCAGGCGGCACGGTGCTGGCGTGTGTCAACGACCCGGCGATCGGCGCGGACTTCCTGATCCAGGGCATGGCTGAACAGGCGCCGGGCTTGCAGTTCATCGAGCGTCTGCAGAATCCACCGGAGTTTCCCGATGCTGATCCTGAGGGTGGCTTGAAGGCGCTGGTGTTCCGCCAAGTATGAGCTGCCGCCCTCGACAGCGAGGGCGACAGTGCTTGGCAGGGTTCAGGCAGGCAATGCGCGGGCCTGGGCGGGCATCGGGTAGACTTGAGCGAAAGCGACGTTGTCGGTTTGATCGACGCGCTTTTTCAGGCGTTCGTTGAAGGCCCGGCTGACCGCATACTGGCCACCGGAAATGGTCCGGAACTGCGCGGTCAGAACAAACCCGTTAAGGTCCATGCGGTCGACGCCGAACACCTGCAGCGGCCCTTGCAGGTTGATCCGCAGCAGTGGGTCTTCGCTGATCGACTTGCCCACTTCGTGAATCAACGCCAGCGACTGATCGACGTCACTGTCGTAGGTGAACTGCACCGAGAAGAACGCATAGGCAAACTGCCGCGACTGGTTGGTAACCGCCTTGATCTGGCCAAACGGCACCGAGTGGACGAAGCCCTTGCCGTCGCGCAGGCGCAGGGTGCGGATGGTCAGGCTCTCGACCGTGCCGGCGTGGCCGGAGTCGAGCACCACCCAGTCACCGATCGAGATGGTGTCTTCGATCAGGATGAACAGCCCGGTGATCACATCCTGCACCAACTGCTGCGAACCAAAGCCGATGGCCAGGCCAATTACCCCGGCACCGGCCAGCAGCGGCGCAACGTTGATGCCCAGATTGGCCATGGTGGTGATGGTGCAGATCACTACCAGGATCACTTTCACCGCATTACGCAGCATCGGCAGGATGGTGCGCACGCGAGTGCTGGGCTGGCGCGAGCTGCGCTTGCCGACGGGTGGCTTCAGCGCCTCTTGAATGGCGGTGTCGAGCACCACCCACAGCAGCCAGGTCACCAGCAGGATCAGGCCGATACTTGAAAGCGAGTTACTGATGGCCTGGCCGAGGCGGTTGCTCAGGGCGAAGTCGATCACCGAGAAACCCCAGATGCGCCCGAGCAGCTCGATAAAGGTAATCGCCATGGCGATGCGCAACAGCGCATGGGCGAGGCTGCGTAGCAGCTCCTTGTAGGGGCGGATCTTCTGCTGCGTATCAACCTTGCGTGACGCCAGCAGGTGTTGCAGCAGGGTGCTGAGGAACAGCGTGGCCACCAGCAGCACGGTGGTCAGCAGGGCATTCTGCAGGGCTTTCTGGCTCTCTTCACCGGCACCGATCAGGTTGATCGCCGAGACCAGAATCATCATCAGGATCGGCAGATACCACAGCTTGGAGAAGATCCGCAGAGTCTCCTGCACCGCACGGTGATGCAGGCGGTCGTGCAGGTCGCGGTTGCGGATCAGGTGACCCACCGGCCGGCGCAACCGCAGGACCAGGCTGGCGAAGATGAAGGTGGCGAACAGGCCGGTGATCACGGCGATGCTGGCGGTGATATTGCCGCCAACCTGGCGAGCGATCTGCGGGCTGGTCAGCGCGTCACTCCAGGCGGCGAGAAAGCCGATCATGAATAACGCACGCGGTGCCATCTGCCTGATGACGGCGACGGCAGGGCGTTTGTGGCCTGCATCGAACAGGGTGATCAGGCACAGGATGATCGAAGTCGAGAACAGGCCGCTGCTGGTCGCGTAGGCCAGGCTCAGGCCGAGTGCGCGGGCAATCGACGGGTCGAGAAAGCGGCTGGCGTACAGCGTCAGCGGCAAGCTCACGAGGGCCGGCAAGGTATAGGGCAGCAAGTACCCCAGCAAGCCACGCAGGCGCTTGCGCCGTTGCAGCAGCGCGGTGCGCGCGCAGCGGGCGGCGAGCCAGCGGCCGAGCAGGCTGAGCAGCGAGAAGCTGGCGGCCCAGGCTACCGTCAGCAAGACAAAATTGCCGATCAGTTGCAGGCCGTCGCGACCCGAGTGGCGGTCGACCAGGCGCTCCACCTCTTTGCTGGCGCGGTCGGTGCGCAGGCGCCAGGTGTCCAGCACATGGGCATCGAGGTCGAGGTCTTTGGCTGCACTGTCGAGGCCATCGGCCAGGGCACCCAGCAAGCCACCCTGCAACACCGGAGCAGGTTCTTCGGCGGGAGCTTCGGCAGGCGCGGGGTCAGCTGCGTAGAGTGGGGTGCTCAGCAACAGGCTGAGAAGTAGCGGGGTTAGCAAGCGCAGCACTGGAGTACTCCTTGGGCCGTGGCGGGCGTGGGGGTTACTCAAGGAACTGATTGCCGAAGGCGAGGGAAGTTCGAAGCAATCCGGGCCATGGCCTGGCCCGGACTGCTCTGGCAAGGGTCAGTCGATCACTGGCCGGTGTAGATCTGGTCGAAAACGCCACCGTCGTTGAAGTGGGTCTTCTGCACGGTGCGCCAGTCACCAAAGGTCTTCTCTACCGAGAGGAAGTCGACTTTCGGGAAGCGGTCGGTGTACTTGGCCAGTATCGCTGGATCACGCGGGCGCAGGTAGTTGTTGGCAGCGATTTCCTGGCCTTGTGGCGACCACAGGTACTTCAGGTATTCTTCGGCGGCGGCGCGGGTGCCCTTCTTGTCGACCACCTTGTCAACCACGGTGACCGGCGGCTCGGCTTCGGCCGATACGCTTGGGTAGACCACTTCGAACTGATCGCGACCGAATTCGCGAGCGATCATCTCAGCTTCGTTTTCAAAGGTGACCAGCACGTCGCCCATCTGGTTGGTCATGAACGTGGTGGTAGCCGCCCGGCCACCGGTGTCGAGCACTGGCGCCTGCTTGAACAGCTTGCCGACAAAGTCCTTGGCCTTGTTTTCGTCGCCGCCGTTTTTCAGCACGTAGCCCCAGGCCGAGAGGTAGGTGTAACGGCCGTTACCGGAGGTCTTGGGGTTGGGCACGATCACCTGGACGCCGTCCTTGAGCAGGTCAGGCCAGTCTTTCAGCGCTTTCGGGTTGCCCTTGCGCACGATGAACACGGTGGCCGAGGTGAACGGCGCGCTGTTGTTCGGCAGGCGCGTGACCCAGTTGTCCGGGACCAGCTTGCCGTTGTCGACCAGGGCATTGATGTCGGTCGCCATGTTCATGGTGATGACGTCAGCCGGCAGGCCATCGATCACCGAGCGCGCTTGCTTGCTCGAACCGCCGAAGGACATCTGCAGGTTGATCTTCTCTTTGTGCTCGGCTTCCCAGTGCTTCTGGAAGGCGGCGTTGTAGTCCTTGTAGAAATCGCGCATCACGTCATAGGAAACGTTGAGCAGCGTCGGCGCGGCCTGGGCCAGATTGCCCAGGGTCAAGCCTGCGGCGAGCAGCGAGGCGGTAAACAGTTTTTTCACGACGCGATCCTTGTTCTTGAAACAGTTAATGGCAGAGTGCCTGCGACTATAGCGGGTGTTTCCCAAGCGTTTAAAGAACGAAATACGCTTTGGTTATTCCTTCTTGGGGAACAGCGCATTGCCGCAGCGCGAGCAGAACGCAGCGCCGTGCTCATGGCTGTTTTTACGGCAGGTCGGGCAGTCGTGCTGGAGTTGTTCCCCGCGCATGGCGTTGGCCAGTTCAGCGGTGAAGATGCCGGTTGGCACGGCGATGATCGAGTAACCGGTGATCATCACCAGTGACGACAGCACCTGGCCTAGCGGCGTCTTCGGCACGATATCGCCAAAGCCCACGGTGGTCAGGGTGACGATCGCCCAGTAGATGCCTTTGGGGATGCTGGTGAAGCCATGCTCGGGCCCTTCGACCACGTACATCAAGGTGCCGAACACGGTCACCAGAGTCGATACGCTGACCAGAAACACGATGATCTTCTGCTTGCTGCCGCGCAGCGCGCTCATCAGGTAGTTGGCCTGCTTGAGGTACGGACTCAACTTGAGCACGCGGAAAATCCGCAGCATGCGGATCACGCGGATGATCAGCAGGTACTGAGCGTCGCTGTAATACAAGGCGATGATGCCCGGCACGATGGCCAGCAGATCGACCAGGCCGTAGAAGCTGAAGGCATAGCGCAGCGGCTTGGGCGAGCAGTACAGGCGGGTCAGGTATTCAGCGAGAAAGATCGCCGTAAAGCCCCACTCGATGGCGGCGAGCAGGCCTGAATAGTTCTGGTGAACCTCATCGATACTGTCGAGGATCACCACCACCAGGCTGGCCAGAATGATCAGCAGCAGGGCCTTGTCGAAGCGTCTGCCAGCGGTGGTGTCGGATTGAAAAACCAGAATGTAGAGCCGCTCGCGCAGGCTCGCCGGGGAGTTCATGGGGCGCGTTCCATTATGCAATGGGCAGAGCCTAGGGCTTGCCCCTCAGCTGTGCAAGCGGCGCGGTTTACCGCCCGCCAGCCCGCGCGGCAGGCGGCTGCCCAGGTGCAGCAACCAGCAGGCGGCCACAAACGGCGCGGTCAAGGCGGCCACCGGCAGCAGGTTGAACAGCGGTTGCAAGGCGATGGCCAGGATGATCGCCAGCAGCGGCAGCCACGGCCGTTCGCGCTGGCCGCAAAAGGCCAGTGCCGCCAGCGCGGCATTGAAACCGAGCAAGCCCATCCCGGCGCTGTGGACATCGCCCATGAGCAGCGCAACGCAGGCGCCCAGGCCTGAGCCGAACAAGGCCCAGAGTGCAGCGCTGCGATTGGAAAGGAACAAACCGATGGCAATCAGCAGCCCCGCCAGCGGCTGCTCCAGCAGAAACACCTGGCCCAGGCCACGCGCCAGTGCCTGCAGAGGCTCGGCACTGACCGCTGTGCCGGCGGCAGACGGTTGCGCTGCCAATAGCGCGGCCCAGCCGAGCAGCACGAACGGTGCGGTATAGGCCGGCAGCAGGCAGGCGCCGCGTTTGCGCCATTGATGGACGAGGATGCTCGACAGGCCACTGGCGGCGATGATCAGCGGCGGCAGAATCACTGACCATGGCAACACTGCGCTGAACAGGATGCCGATCAGCACGCCGTTGTAGCTGTACAGGCCGGCCTGGCGATCAGCCCGGTCGTAGCCGCGCCGCTGCGCCGTGAGCAACCCTGCCAGCGCGCCCAGCAGGGCACCACCGACCAACTGCGGGGCGGTCAGGAGGATGGCGAGCAAACAACACAGGCCGCACAGCGGGCTACGCTGCAGCAGCACCTGGCTGAAGCCGTTGAGAAGCGCCGTGGCCCAATCGGGGCACGGGGTGACGAAATTTTGTGTGTACATGGGCAGTCAGTAGGTTGAAGTTGGCGGTGGGCCTCTTTGGGCCTCGGTTCCGCGGTTGGTCTTTTGGGCCGCTCTGCGGCCTTCGCGGGTGAACCCGCTCCCACAGGGTTTTGTGTGGGAGCGGGCTTGCCGGGACGCCGGACCGCCACGAAGGCTGCAAAGCAGCCCAATACGGTCCTAGATCAAAGTCTCGATGCGCAGCGTGTTGGTCGTGCCCGGCTTGCCAAACGGCACACCGGCGGTGATCAGCAGCGTATCGCCGATGCTGGCCATGCCTTGCGCCTGGGCAATTTCCAGCGCGGTCGAGCAGATTTCGTCGACCTGGCGCAGGCGGTCGTTGACCACCGAGTGCACGCCCCAGGTCACGCTCAGGCGGCGCGCCGTCACCAGATTCGGCGTCAGGTTGAGGATCGGTGCCCGTGGCCGTTCGCGCGCGGCGCGCAGGGTCGAGGCCCCGGACTCGCTGTAGTTGACCAGCACCGCCACCGGCAGAATGCCGCTGATACGGCGGATTGCGCAGCTGATCGCATCCGAGGTGGTGGCCTCGGCTTTTGGCCGGCCTACGTCGAGCTGTGCCTGGTAATCCGGACCGTTTTCGACCTGGCGGATGATCTTGCTCATCATCTGCACGGCTTCCAGTGGGTAGTCGCCGGAGGCGGTTTCGGCCGACAGCATCACCGCATCGGCGCCTTCGGCGACCGCGTTGGCGACGTCGGTGACTTCGGCGCGGGTTGGCGCAGGCGAGAAGCGCATCGACTCGAGCATCTGCGTTGCCACCACCACCGGGCGGCCGAGCTGGCGACAGGTGTTGATGATGTGCTTCTGGATCTGCGGCACGCTCTCGGCGGGGACTTCCACGCCCAGATCGCCACGCGCAACCATGATTGCGTCGGACAGTTCGGCGATGGCCTGCAGCTGGTCGACCGCCGACGGCTTCTCGATCTTGGCCATGAGGTAAGCGCGGTCGCCGATCAGCTCGCGCGCTTCGATGATGTCCTCAGGGCGCTGCACGAACGACAGCGCCACCCAGTCCACCCCAAGCTCCAGACCGAAGGCTAGGTCGCGGCGGTCTTTCTCGGTCAGCGGGCTCAACTCGAGCACCGCCTGCGGCACGTTGACACCCTTGCGGTCGGACAGCTCGCCGCCGGCCAGCACTTGGGTATCGATGGCGTCGTCATGCTTGGCAGTCACGCGCAGGCGCAGTTTGCCGTCGTCGAGCAGCAAGTCCATGCCTGGCTGCAATGCAGCGATGATTTCCGGGTGCGGCAGGTTGACCCGGTGGCTGTCGCCCGGGGTGCTGTCCAGGTCCAGGCGCAGGGCCTGGCCACGCTGCAGCTGGATCTTGCCTTCGGCAAAGCGACCGACGCGCAGCTTGGGTCCTTGCAGGTCCATAAGGATGCCCAGCGGGTAGTTCAGCTGTTGCTCGACTTCGCGGATCCACTGATAGCGCAGGGCGTGGTCGGCGTGCTCGCCGTGGCTGAAGTTGAGGCGAAAGATATTCACCCCGGCTTCGACCAGCTGGCGTACATCGTCGATGCCGTTGATGGCAGGGCCGAGGGTGGCGAGGATTTTGACTTTTTTATCAGGCGTCATGATTGGGCAGTCTCGAGAATCAGAATGGCGCGGAAGTCGTTGACGTTGGTACGGGTCGGCTCGGTTACGATCAGGGCGTCGAGCGCGGCGAAGTAGCCGTAGCCATTGTTGTTGTCCAGCTCATCGCTGGCCGAAAGCCCCAGGGCAGCGGCGCGGGCATAGCTGGCCGGGGCCATGCTCGCGCCGGCATTGTCTTCCGAGCCATCGATGCCGTCGGTGTCGCCGGCCAGGGCATACACGCCCGGCAGACCTTTGAGGTTTTCGGTGAGGCTGAGCAAAAATTCCGCATTGCGCCCGCCACGGCCATTGCCGCGCACGGTCACGGTGGTTTCACCGCCGGAGAGAATCACGCAGGGCGCCTTCAGCGGCTGGCCGTGCTGGACGATTTGTCGAGCGATGCCGGCATGCACCTTGGCCACCTCGCGCGACTCGCCTTCAAGGTCACCGAGGATCAGCGGGCTGAAGCCGGCCTGGCGGGCTTTCACGGCTGCCGCCTCCAGCGACTGCTGGGGGCTGGCGATCAATTGGAAGTGGCTGCGGGCCAGGGCCGGGTCGTCGGCTTTGACGGTTTCCGAAGCCGGGTTGTTGAGCCAGTCGATGACCGCTTGCGGCGCTTCGATGTTGTAGCGTTTGAGGATCGCCAGCGCTTGCGCCGACGTGCTCGGATCGGCCACCGTCGGGCCGGAGGCGATCACTGTGGCGAGGTCGCCGGGCACATCGGAAATGGCATAGGTGTACAGCGTGGCCGGCCAGCAGGCCTTGGCCAGGCGGCCGCCCTTGATCGCCGAGAGGTGCTTGCGCACGCAGTTCATCTCGCCGATGGTCGCGCCTGACTTGAGCAGGGCCTTGTTGATCTGTTGCTTGTCGGCCAGGGACAGGCCTGCAGCTGGCAGGGCGAGCAGGGCAGAGCCGCCGCCAGACAGCAGGCAGATCACCCGGTCGCTTTCAGTGAGGTTGCTGACCAGCTCCAGCACGCGCTTGGCCACGGCCAGGCCGGCGGCATCGGGAACAGGATGGGCAGCTTCGACCACTTCGATTTTCTGGCAGCTGGCGCCGTGCCCATAGCGGGTCACAACCAGCCCGGAGACTTCACCTTGCCAGGCTTTTTCGACCACTTCGGCCATGGCTGCGGCGGCCTTGCCGGCGCCGATGACGATGACCCGGCCGCTACGGTCGGCGGGTAGGTAGGCTTCGAGGACCTGGCTTGGGTGGGCGGCGGCGATGGCTGTCTCGAACAGCTCGCGCAGAAATTGTTGCGGATCGACCGACATGGCAGGCTCCCAAAATTCTTGTTGTTATGCGTAATAAAAAACGCCCCCGGAACGACCTCCGTGCAGGCTGAACCAGGGGCGGGTGTTGCTCGGTTGCGGGTCAGAGACCCCTGGGGGCTGCGTCGCAAACCCCCGGATTCAAATCAATTCAGATCACTTCTCGTCGCGAATAGAGAAATTGGCCATGTGCTCCAGGCCCTTGATCAATGCCGAGTGGTCCCAGTTGCCGCCACCCAGTGCTACGCAAGTGCTGAACACTTGCTGCGCGTTGGAAGTGTTCGGCAGGTTGATGCCCAGCTCCTTGGCGCCTTGCAGGGCCAGGTTCAGGTCCTTCTGGTGCAGGTTGATGCGGAAGCCTGGATCGAAGGTTCCTTTGATCATGCGCTCGGCATGCACTTCAAGAATCTTCGACGAAGCGAAACCGCCCATGAGTGCTTCACGCACCTTGGCTGGGTCCGCGCCGTTCTTGGCAGCGAACAGCAGCGCCTCGCCAACTGCCTGGATGTTCAGCGCGACGATGATCTGGTTGGCGACCTTGGCGGTCTGGCCGTCACCGTTACCGCCGACGCGGGTGATGTTCTTGCCCATCAATTCGAACAGCGGCAGGGTGCGCTCGAAGGCTTTCGGGCAGCCACCGACCATGATGCTCAGCGTGGCCGCCTTGGCGCCCACTTCGCCGCCGGACACCGGGGCGTCCAGGTAGGCCGCGCCAGTGGCCTTGATTTTCTCGGCAAAGGCTTTGGTCGCGGTTGGCGAGATCGAGCTCATGTCGATGACGATCTTGTTCGGGCCAACACCTTCGGCAACGCCGTTTTCACCGAACAGGACAGCTTCGACCTGCGGGGTATCCGGGACCATGACGATGATGAATTCAGCTTCCTGAGCCACTTCCTTTGGATTGGCCAGGGCCACGGCGCCAGCGGCGATCAGGTCAGCCGGTGCTGCGTCGTGATGGGTCGAAACGAACAGGCTGTGACCTGCTTTTTGCAGGTTTTGGGCCATGGGCTTGCCCATGATGCCAGTGCCGATAAAACCGATTTTAGCCATGAGAGATACCCTCTTTTGTAATTGTCGAATCTCGATGAACCAGGCGCAGCCGGATCAGATCGCGTTGTGCGTCTTCAGCCAGCCCAGGCCCGCTTCAGTGGTGGTCAGCGGCTTGTACTCGGCGCCGACCCAGCCCTTGTAGCCGATGCGGTCCAGGTGCTCGAACAGGAAGCGGTAGTTGATCTCACCGGTGCCGGGTTCGTTGCGGCCAGGGTTGTCGGCCAGCTGGATGTGGTTGATCCGCGGCAGGTTGGCTTCGATGGTGCGGGCCAGGTCACCTTCCATGATCTGCATGTGGTAGATGTCGTACTGCAGGAACAGGTTGGCGCTGGCGACCTCGGTCTGAATGTCCAGCGCCTGCTGCGTGGTGTTCAGGTAGAAACCAGGGATGTCGCGGGTGTTGATCATTTCCATGACCAGGCGGATCCCGGCAGCCTGCAGCTTGTCAGCTGCGAACTTGAGGTTGTCGACAAAGGTCTTGCGCACGGTGGCGCATTCCAGACCCTGTGGGCGAATGCCCGCCAGGCAGTTGATCTGGGTATTACCCAGCACCTTGGCGTAGGCGATGGCCTTGTCGACACCGGCGCGGAATTCTTCGACGCGGTCGGGGTGGCAGGCAATCCCGCGCTCACCTGTCGACCAATCGCCCGCAGGAAGGTTGAACAACACCTGGGTCAGGCCATTGGCGTCCAATTGCGCCTTGATTTCAGCGGCGCTGAAATCGTACGGGAAGAGGTATTCGACACCGCTGAAGCCAGCGTCTGCGGCGGCCTTGAAGCGGGCCAGAAAGTCCTGCTCGGTAAACAGCATGGACAGGTTGGCAGCGAAGCGAGGCATGGTGATCTCCTTGCAAATGAAAGCCCCCGGCACAACCGGCGCGGGGGCGTCAGGCAATCAGTCGAGCAGCGAAATAGCGGTAGGCGCGTCGTTGCCCACCAGCGCGAGGTCTTCGAACTCGTTGACCGCGTTGATTTCGGTGCCCATGGAAATGTTGGTGACGCGCTCGAGAATGATTTCAACCACGACCGGTACGCGGAACTCTTCGGCCATCTTCTGCGCCTTGAGCAGGGCAGGGGCGATTTCGCCTGGCTCGAATACGCGCAGGGCCTTGCAACCCAAACCTTCGACGACTGCAACGTGATCGACACCGTAGCTGCCGGCTTCGGTCGAGTTGATGTTCTCGAACGCCAGTTGTACACAGTAGTCCATCTCGAAGCCACGCTGAGACTGACGGATCAGGCCGAGGTAGGCGTTGTTCACCAGCACGTGGACGTAGGGCAGATTGAACTGCGCGCCAACGGCCAGCTCTTCGATCATGAACTGGAAGTCGTAGTCACCAGAAAGCGCGACGACCTTGCGTTGCGGGTCGGCCTTGACCACACCGAGGGCCGCCGGGATGGTCCAGCCGAGCGGGCCGGCCTGGCCGCAGTTGATCCAGTGACGTGGCTTGTACACGTGCAGGAGCTGCGCGCCAGCGATCTGCGACAGACCGATGGTGCTGATGTAGCAGGTGTCCTTGCCAAATACCTTGTTCATCTCTTCATAGACGCGCTGCGGCTTGACCGGCACGTTGTCGAAGTGGGTCTTGCGCTGCAGGCTGGCCTTGCGCTGCTGGCAATCTTCCAACCAGGCACTGCGGTCCTTGAGCTTGCCGGCGGCTTTCCACTCGCGGGCCACTTCCAGGAACATATCCAGCGCCTTGCCAGCATCGGAAACGATACCCAGGTCCGGGGTGAACACGCGGCCGATCTGGGTCGGCTCGATGTCGACGTGAACGAAGCTGCGGCCTTCGGTATAGACATCGACAGACCCGGTGTGGCGGTTGGCCCAGCGGTTACCGATACCGAACACCATGTCCGATTTGAGCAGGGTTGCGTTGCCGTAGCGGTGCGAGGTCTGCAGGCCGACCATGCCCACCATCAGCGGGTGATCGTCCGGGATGGTGCCCCAGCCCATCAGGGTCGGGATGACCGGCACGCCGGTCAGTTCGGCGAACTCGACCAGCTTGTCGCTGGCGTCGGCATTGATGATGCCGCCACCGGCCACCAGCAATGGGCGCTCGGCGTCATTGAGCATGGCCAGGGCTTTTTCCGCTTGCACGCGGGTGGCGCCTGGCTTG
This sequence comes from Pseudomonas sp. 1121_17, assembly GCF_052850745.1. Classification (NCBI taxonomy): domain Bacteria; kingdom Pseudomonadati; phylum Pseudomonadota; class Gammaproteobacteria; order Pseudomonadales; family Pseudomonadaceae; genus Pseudomonas; species Pseudomonas sp. 1121_17. The sequence continues at coordinate 203,567 of NZ_VXCX01000004.1, read as the reverse complement.
TTGATCTGCAGTGGCTCGTAGGCGTCGATGTCGAATTCGATCTCGGCCATCTGCACGTCGAACGGCAGGTCGATCAGTACCGGGCCTGGACGGCCGCTGCGCATTTCAAAGAAAGCCTTCTGGAATGCGTAAGGGACCTGGCCTGGCTCGAGCACGGTGGTTGCCCACTTGGTCACCGGCTTGACGATGCTGGTGATGTCGACGGCCTGGAAGTCTTCTTTGTGCAGACGGGCACGCGGGGCCTGGCCGGTAATGCACAGGATCGGGATGGAGTCGGCGGCGGCGCTGTACAGACCAGTGACCATGTCGGTACCGGCTGGGCCGGAAGTGCCGATGCACACGCCGATGTTGCCCGGGTTGGCGCGGGTGTAACCCTCGGCCATGTGCGAGGCACCTTCGACGTGGCGAGCGAGGACGTGATCGATGCCACCGACTTTCTTCAGGGCCGAGTACAGCGGGTTGATAGCGGCCCCTGGGATGCCGAATGCGGTATCTACACCTTCCCGGCGCATGACCAGAACGGCTGCATCGATTGCTCTCATTTTGCTCATGGGTTGTGCCTCATCGATTTTGTAATTGTATACAACTTGCTCTTGGCCAGAGTGTATTCACGCTCGGTGGCCTAGGTCAATCCATTTTCGTCGGCAGCAAACGCTTCGGTCGGAATGCCCGTGAAAACGGCGTTTCGTCTGATCGTGCACGATCGTCTTAAAATATTGTATACAAAGATAATCCTAGTTGTGTTCTATTTGTGCCATTGGATTTCAACTGCCCTCAGGGCTTCTCACAACAAGAAGAGGACCTTTCCATGACCACTTTGACCCTCAAAGTCGCTGTCAGCCTGGTGAACGCCGCGCTGGCCGCAGGCCGCAAGATCAACGCTGCGCCGCTGACCGTGGCGGTGCTGGATGCCGGCGGGCATCTGCTCACCTTGCAGCGTGAAGACGGCGCTAGCCTGCTGCGCCCGCAGGTAGCGACCGGCAAGGCCTGGGGTGCAATTGCCCTGGGCAAGGGCTCGCGTCTGCTGGCGCTGGATGCGCAGCAGCGGCCGGCGTTTTTTGCCGCATTGAATGGTTTGGGCGAGCAGCCGGTGGTGCCGGCTCCAGGGGGTGTGCTGATTCGTGATCAGCAGGGCAGGGTGCTGGGTGCGGTGGGGATCAGCGGCGATACTTCGGATATCGATGAGCAGTGCGCAATCAGCGCCATCGAAGCGGCGGGCCTGACTGCAGATGCCGGTGTCGCGGCCTGATCACTGCACACAGGGCCGCGCTGCGGCCCTTTCTGTTCAGCTCAGGCCAGCTCTGGCTCACAGCCCTTGAGCACCAGCCGAATGATCGTTTGCGCAGCGGCCTCGTAATCACTGTCGGCGAGCTTGGCCTTGCCGGTGACGGCGGCGATCTGCCAATCGAAGTCGGCGTAGGTCTGGGTCGCCGCCCAGATGCTGAACATCAGGTGATGGGCATCGACCGGGGCGATCTGTTTGCGCTCGATCCAGCACTGGATGCACTCGATATTGTGCCGGGCCTGCTCGTTCAGCTGCTCGACCTGACTCGGCGAAAGGTGCGGCGCGCCGTGCATGATCTCGCTGGCGAACACCTTCGAGGCATGGGGTAGATCACGCGAGATGCGGATCTTCGAGCGGATGTAGGCACTCAGCACTTCTTTCGGATCACCGTCGGCATTGAACGGCGTCGATGCCTGCATGATCGGCGCGATGATGCTCTCGAGCACCTCGCGGTAGAGGTTGTCCTTGGATTTGAAGTAGTAGTAGACGTTCGGCTTGGGCAAACCCGCCTTGGCCGCAATGTCACTGGTTTTGGTGGCGGCGAAGCCCTTGTCGGCGAATTCCTCGCTGGCCGCGCGCAGGATCAGTTCCTTGTTGCGCTCGCGAATGGTGCTCATTGCAGGGATCTTCCTCGGAAAGGGCGCCTCTAGGAGGGATCGGGCATGGTAGCACCGGCCCGGAGCGAGGCTCAAGGCAGGCTGTTTGCGCAAGGGGCAAGGGAGCGGGTCTGGGCCGACCGGGGTGATACGCATTGCAGAGGAGAAATGTCGGGCAGCAGTGTCTAGGCTGCCACCCGACCGGCGCTCAGCGCACGCTTGCCCGCACCTTGTCACGGAAGCTGTTCTCGTAACCGTCCTGCAGCTTCACCTGCTCGGCCAGCGAGGCGAGACGGCTGCGCGGGATGACGATGATGCCGTCGCGGTCGCCAATTATCGCATCGCCCGGATGGCACACGACATTGCCGCACGCCACGGCGATGCCGACCTGGCCCGGGCCCCATTTCGACGGCCCCGCGGGGTTGACCGCGCGGGCATAGACCGGCAAACCCATGCTGTCGAGTTCTGCCACATCGCGCACGGCGCCGTCGATGACCACCGCCGCCACTTGCCGGGCCAGGCAGATCTCGCCAAGCAGATCGCCGAACACCGAGCGGTTGACCTCGCTGTTGCCATTTATGACTAGCACATCGCCGGGCTGCGCTTCGTCGAGGGCTCGGTGGATCGCCAGGTTGTCACCCTCGCGGGTATTGAGCGGCAGGATGGTGCCGAAAAAACTCGGCTTGCCAGCGGTATGGTGGATGGCCGAAGCCATCATGCCCATGCGCTGCAGAACGTCACCGATCAAGGCGACCGGGTAACGGGCAATCTCGCCAATCAGCGCCAAGTCTGCGCGTTGCCAGTGGCTGTTGACGCTGATCGACTCGTCGGACACGTTGATGAACATATGAAACCCCCAGATTTGCCGGCGCTCAGTCGAACGACTTCGCCACAGGTTGGTTGACCGGGTGTGCCGGGGCTTGCCCCTGGAGCACGGCGGCAATCGCCTGCAGGGCGCTCATGCCAACTCGCATCAACGATTCGTCGGTCTGCCCGGCCACATGCGCGGTGACGATCAGATTCGGCGTTTCGGCGATGGCCGGAGTGGGGTGGTTGAAAGGGTTGATCATGTCGAGGTTCTCCGCGTCGAGCACATCCACCCCCGCGCCGGCCAGCTTGCCGCTGTTCAGCGCTGCGACCATGGCCTGCTCATCGACCACGCCGCCCCGGCTGGTGTTGATCAGCATCGCGCCGTCTTTCATCCGGGCGAACTGCTTGGCACCGATCAGGTTGCGGGTGTTGGGTAGCAGCGGTACATGCAGGCTGATCACATCGGCAGTGGCCAGCAGGGTGTCGAGGTCGACCCAGCGCGGATCGGTGCCTGGTGCGATTGCCGGGTCGGTGAAGATCACCTTCAGGCCAAAGGCCTCGGCCACGGGCGCAACGCTTGCGCCGATGTTGCCAAAGCCGACCAGGCCCAGGGTGCGCCCTTCGAGCTCGATGCCGGTCAGTGCCAGGCGGTCCTGCGCCCAGTTGCGATTACGCGTCTGCTCGCTGGCCATGGGCAGTTTGCGGCACAGCGACAGCAGCAAAGCAAAGACATGTTCGATAACACTGCGCTGGTTGGCCCCGGGAGTGTTGGTGACCCACACGCCATGTTGCGCGGCCGCCTGGTATTCAACGTTGTCGTAGCCCGCGCCATGGCGGGCGACGATGCGCAGTTTCGGCGAGGCAGCGATCATCTCGGCGCTGACATGGCCACCACGCAGAAACACCGCGTCGACCTGGTTGTGGATTTCGTCATAGCTGACGGCGTTGGCGCCATAGCCCAGACGCACCTCGCCAAGGTCAGCAAGGCCGGCGAGCACGCGCGGGTGAATGGGGCTGGTGACGTAGATCAGAGGCATGGTCTGTACTCAGGAAAATTGATGGCGATTGGCGTCGACCGCAGCGTTGTTGCGCACGGTGCTGAGCACGATCAGGCCCAGCACGCCAGCGCCGCAGAGGATGAAAGCGGGTGCCGACTGATTGCCGCTGGCGCCGATCAGCCAGGTCGCCATGAACGGCCCGATGCCGCCGCCTATCACCGCGCCGACGCTGTGGCCGAAGGCGACACCGGTGTGGCGAACGTGGGTCGGGAAGAACTCCGGCATCACCGAGTAGGTGCCGGCCAGGCACAGCGCGTACGGCACCATGCCCAGGGCCAAGCCGGCCATGGCCAGGCTCACCTGGCCTTGCTGCATGAGCATGAAGGAGGGGATCGACAGGGTGGCGTAGCCGAGGTAGGCCAGGCGCAGAACGGCCTTGCTGCCGATGATCGAACCGAGGTGACCGGCCAGGGGAATCATCAGCGCGGCAAAACTCACCGCCACCAGGACGATCGTCGAGGCCTGACCTTTTGAGTAGCCGAGGATCGAGCTGAAGTAGGCGGCGATGAATACCGTGCCGATGTAAGTGCCGATGTTCTGCACCAGCGAGATCATCATGACCTTGGTCAGCGGGCGCATGTAATCGCGCACCAGCTCGGCGAAGGGCGCGCTTTTCGGCTCGGCGTCAACGGTCTTGTTCGACTCGAACTCAGGGCTGTCTTCAATGCCCAGGCGCATCCACAGGCCGATGATGCCCAGCGGCAAAGCCAGCAGGAACGGTACGCGCCAGCCCCAGTCGGCCATCTGCGGGTCGGTCAGCCAGGCTGCTGCCAGGCCAGCGATGGCTGCTGCCAGGCCCTTGCCGAACTGGGCGATCGAGGGCAGGAAGGAGATGTACAGCGAACGCCGATTGGCCGGTGCCCACTCGCGAATGTAGCTCGCTGCGCCACCGATTTCGCCGCCGGCGGAAAAGCCCTGAAGCATGCGCAGTGCCACCAGCAGAATCGGCGCCCACACGCCAATCTGCGCATAACCGGGCAGCAGGCCGATCAAGGTCGCGGCGATGCCCATCAAGGTGATGCTGGCAATCAGGCTGGTGCGGCGGCCCACCTTGTCACCCAGCCAGCCGAACGCGACGGCGCCGAGCGGGCGTACGAGGAACGCCGAGCCGAACACCAGAAAGGTGTTGAGCAGGCCGGTGGTGGGGTCATCGGACGGAAAGAACACCAGCGCCAGCGTGGCCGCCAGATAGCCGTAGATGCTGAAGTCGTAGTACTCGACGAAGGTGCCGAACACGGCGGCGGCGGTGGCTTTCTTCGCCTTGGTCTTGCGCTCGGCGACAGGCTCGGACATGGCGACGGGCTCGGTCAACGTATTGTTGTTATTCATAGGTCACTCCAGCGTTTTGGTCACGACCATTTTAAAAAATGGGACAGTGTCCTGTTTTGTTTTTCCTAGCATCCTCGTGCTCAGCCTGGTTGTCAACAGGCGGGCTAATTGCTTTGGTGGTGGCCTTGAGCACAGAATGAGCTCCCGTAGCAGCATGCCAAGCCTCTGAGATGCCTAACCCAAGCCCTGAACCCGCGACCAGCCACGCGGTTACCGCCACCTCCAGCCACGGTCGTCTGATCGAGGTACTGGACGCACTGGTCAGACGAGCGGAGGGTGAGCCGTGGGGTGTCAGGGAACTGGCCAGCGAGCTCGACGAGAGCCGCAGCACCATCAATCGGATTCTGGCGGCACTGGTCGAGCGTGACCTTGCAGCGGAAGATGGCGCGGGCAAGTATCGAGTCGGGCCACGCTTGCGGGTGCTGATGCAGGCGGTGAGCACGCACAGCGCCGTGTGGAATGCGGCCGGGAAGCTGCTCGATGAGCTGGCCGGCGATGCCAAGCAGTCAGCCTTGCTCTCGGTGTATGCCCCGTACTGTGACGGCTACTTCGTGCTGTGTTGCGGCGAGGCAGCGGCTACCTTGGCCTTCAGGCCGCAGCTTGGCGCGATCTATCCGCTGGGTTTTGGCGATATCGGCCGAGCGTTCGCTGACCATCTGAACAGCGGCGCGCAGCCTGACCAGCAACAGCTACCGGTGCCAGTCAACAACGGGCAGGCGATGGCCGAATCCGAGTTCCCCGCAGCGGTGGCCCTGGCGACCCGGTGCTTGCCGCAAGGGTTGCTGGTGACGGTATCGCTGCACGACCTGGGCGCTGGCGGTGGCAGCAGCGCCAGTGCGGCGTTGCGCAAAGTCGAACAGGTCTTGAACCACCTCGAGGGATTGCCCGTCACCGCGCGAGCCTGTCCGCAGGTGAGGGGTTGCGACGAGGACAGCGCCACTGCGGCTCGGCTGGAGGTATTGCTGCAAATCCTCTGTGCGGTACCCGACGGCTACCCCTGCAAGGCGGGGATTGCCGCCGAGCTGCAGTGCAACAGCGCCACGGCGCGCAAGATCGTCGAGTCTGCTGCACAGGCCAGCCTGGTGTTTGCCAGCGGCCAGGCGCTATACCCTGCGGCGCGCCTGTACCAGTGGGCGGCGGTGCTCGGCGACAACCGCTTCCCTGTGGCAAAACTGTGCCGAGCGATCGTTGAGGCGTTGGTCAAGCAGACCGGCGAAACCGTGGCCTTTCTCAGCTTCGATGCGTGCTCCAGCACGGCGCAATTCATCGAAGTGGCTCAGGGTTGGAAGCCCATCCAGTACAAACTCGAAACCGGTGTCGAAGTACCGCTGTATGCCGGTGCTGCGGGCAAGGCTGTATTGGCGCACCTGGCCCCCGAGTTCGCTGACGGCCTGACCCTGAACAGATTCACCGAGGCCACCATCGTCTCGCATTCTGCGCTGCAGGCGGATTTGCTCGCCATTCGCGAACGCGGCTGGTCGCAGGGGGACGGCGAGCGAGTCCTCGGCGCCTTTGGTATCGGCGTGCCGTTCTTTGTCGACGGCCAGGTGGCAGGGTCGCTCTCGGCCACTATTCCGCAGTACCGCAAGCAGGATTGCGATGTAGCGGCATTGGTTGATCACATGAAGCTTGCAACCAGCCGCATCAGCCGGCTGCTTTCACTGGGCACTGCGCCTGCCCGAGGTGGATCGGGCCAGTAAGGCATGCCGCGGTTTGCGCTTAGCTGGCCGCGTATTTGCCGATGAACTGCGCCGCGATCATCGGCCGGCCGAAGTAAAAACCCTGGAAGGCAGCGCAGCCCATCGCTTGCAGGCAATCGAACTGGGCCTCGGTCTCAACGCCTTCGGCAACCGTCGATATGTTCAGTATCTCGGCAATTTCAATGATCTTTCTGATCAGTTCATATTTGCCCTTGTCACTCTCGATGCCGGCGATAAATGAGCGATCGATTTTCAACTCATCCAGCGGCAGTTCGCGCAGCAGGGCCAATGAAGAAAACCCCGTGCCGAAGTCATCCAGTGACCACGATATGCCGTCGCTGCGCAGATCTTCCATTTTCATCACGGTTGCCACCAGATCACTGGCAAATACCGACTCGGTTATTTCCAGACGAAGTCGATTGGCAGGAATATTAAATTTGTGAACTATCTCTCGAACTTCTTCAACAAAGGTTGACGAGGTCAGTTGTAGCGGACTGACGTTTACCGACAACTTCCAGTGCTGTGCATCGCTGTGCTCGGACCACTCCCTGAGCTGGCGACAGGCTTGTTCCAGCACCATCAGGCCGATGTCGTGGATCAGGCCGCTTTGCTCTGCAACGGGAATGAATTCGGCGGGCGACTGAATGCCGTGTCCGGGGCGATCCCAGCGCAGCAGGGCCTCAGCGCCGATCACCCGCCCTTGCGCGCAGACTTGTGGCTGCAGGTAAGTGCACAGCTCGCGGCGGGCCAGTGCCCGTGCCAGCGCACTGTGCAGTTCGACCTTGAATTTCTGCTCGTCGCGGAATATCGCCAGCACGCCCAGGGTCAGGGCCATGGCGGTGATGCTGTTCAGAGCATGCCCGAACTGGCTGATGTCTGATGGCAGCAATTCCAGCCGGGTAAAGGTCAAGGGGCTGTTGGCGAAGAACACCAGGCCTGCGAAACATAGGCACGGAAACACCCAGCGCAGGTAGATGCCACTGTTGCGAAACAGCAGAAAGGCGGCCACGCCGATAGGGATCAGAAACAGGTTGGCCGTGCGTGATGTATCGGCCGTCGCCGAGTCGGCCAGGCTGGCAATCACGGTAGCGATCAGCAGGCAATGGGCCAAGGCCGGCAGCGCGCGCTGTGTCGGCTGAGTGGCCAGGTACAGGCAGGCCAGGCCAGACAGCACCACCGTGAACAGCAACACTGCCAGCACCAACATGGTATGGGTCGCGTAATAAACGCCCCATAACGTGCCGTGCAAAATGCAGGCGACGCCGCTGAAGCGAAGGAGCAATTGGATGCGTGGCCACTGCGACGTGTCAGGGAACTTGCGAGCCATCCAACGCCTGCTCGCTTGAATTGATGTGTTCTTCACGTTGGCCAGGTCCACTGATGGAGTTGCATTACTGCGCGCACTAATAATCATAGACCACGCCACTCGCGGTTACTGCGCATCATGGCCGGTGCAGATGACAAGCACGCCGCTCAAGTGCGGGGTCGCTCGCATGGTAGCAAACGTTTGCCAGGGATTGATGAATCGCGTGCTGCGCGCCATCTTTATTAACTTGACCAGTTGATCAGTTCTGCCGTGGCCCGAGTAATGGAGGCAAGGGCATCTACTGTTTTGTATCCTCGGAATAATAAATCGCCGCGCGTTGTTGCTTATTCAGTTTATAGTCCCGGGCTGTTGTTATGGAGGAGGTTTCTGTGTTGCGGCGAACGTTGTCAATTTTGCCGGCGGCTGGCCAATGACCAGCGCGCTCATTCTCGCCTTGCTGCCGATTGCCTTGCTGATCATGCTTGGGTTGTGGTTGCGCCACGCGAACTTCGTCGGCGAAGCGTTCTGGCCGTATGCCGAAAAGCTGGGTTATTACGTGCTGCTGCCTGCACTGTTCTTCCATAGTCTGGCCACCGCACAGCTGGGCGACCTGCCGGTGCAGGCGATGGTCAGCGTGCTGGTGGTGTCGACCGTGGCCGTAGCTGCGGTGATGGTCTTGGCGCGGCAGTTGTTCCCGGTCGATGACCCGGCATTTACCTCGCTGTTCCAGGGCGGAGTGCGCTTCAACAATTATGTCGGGGTGACCGCTGCGGCGGGGATTTTCGGCGCCCATGGCATCGCCTTGGCTGCCATCGCCAATGCTGCGATCGTGCCCACGGTGAATATCCTCTGCGTGCTGGTGTTTGCCCGATATGGCGCGGGCAGCCGCCCGACCTTGGCCAGCGTGCTCAAGCAGCTGGCGCTCAACCCGCTGCTGCTGGCCTGTGCGCTGGGCATGCTGGTGCGGGTTAGTGGGCTTGCTATCCCGCCGGGCCTGGCTCCGGCACTGCAGGCGCTGGGGCAGGCGTCGCTGCCGTTGGGGCTGCTGTGCATCGGGGCGGCGCTGCACCTGCGCAGTGTGCGCGGCTGGCTCAAGCCGATCGGCACTTCGTCAGTGATCAAGTTCGTAGCAATGCCCTTGGTGACGGTGTTGATCTGCCGCTTGTTCGGCCTTGAAGGCGAGGCTGCGCTGGCGGCGGTGCTGTTCCAGACCTTACCCACCGCGTCGTCCGCCTACATCATGGCCAGGCAGTTGGGCGGTGATGCGCCATTGATGGCGGCGATCATCGCCGGGCAGACGCTGTTGGCGGCGCTGGCGATGCCGCTGGTGGTGTTGGCTACGACACCGCTGCTGTAGCGCTGGGTCGCTCAGCCAGAACTGTTCAGCGTGGCTAGGGTCTCTATGCCAACTTGTCGGCAATCACGTCTTTATCGCAGTCGCGCGGGCTCAGGCCTGGGTGGCTGCGGACACCTTTAGGAATCAATGGAATGGCTGGCAGCAGTTTTTTTGCTTTGTTGGATGATATCGCGGCCTTGCTCGATGACATTGCGCTGATGAGCAAGGTCGCGGCGAAGAAGTCGGCGAGCGTGCTCAGCGATGACCTGGCGGTGAACGCCGAGCAGGTCACCGGCATGAAGGCCGATCGTGAACTGCCGGTGGTATGGGCGGTATTCAAGGGCTCGTTGAAGAACAAGGCGATCCTGGTGCCGTGCGCATTGATCCTCAGCGCGTTGTTGCCGGCCGCGATCAAGTGGCTGTTGATGCTGGGCGGGATCTACCTGTGCTATGAGGGCTATGAGGCAATCAAGGACAAGCTTTCGCGTGGCGGCGATGAAGCAGCGGACGCTGAACACAAGCCTGTGCCGAAAACCTCGCAAGCGCTGGCCGAGTACGAGCAGCGCAAGATCAAGGGCGCGATCAAGACCGACTTCATCCTCAGTGCCGAAATCATCGTCATCACCCTCAACGTGGTTGCCGATGCGCCTCTGTATCAGCAGATCATCACTTTGGTGGTGATCGCGCTGGCGATGACGGTCGGCGTATATGGCCTGGTCGCCGGCATCGTACGCATGGATGACGCAGGCTTTGCGCTGGCGAAGTCGAAAGCTCAGGGCGCGTGGGGCACATTCGTCAAAAAATTCGGGCGCGGCCTGGTGGCTGCGGCGCCGTTCCTGATGAAGGCCTTGTCGTGGATCGGCACGCTGGCGATGTTTCTGGTCGGCGGCACCTTCGTTGCCGAGGGTATCCAGCCGCTTGAACACCTGATCGAGGCCCTGGTTAGCGCGAGCGCGGGCTGGGGCGCGGTGGCGAAATTGGGCCTGTACGGTGTGGTTGGCGCGATCACCGGCTTTGTCGCTGCGGTGGTCGTCGGCGGGGTATCGCGGGTACGCAAACTGGCGAGCAACTGATCGAACTGGTACCGCTCCAGCAGGGTTCATCCTGACTGGAGCGGACTCATACGGCGCGCCTGATCAGATCAGAAGTGCACCTTGACCAGCAGGCTGGCGGTGTTCTGGTCGGTGGTGAAACCGTCAGAATCCTTGATCCCGTATTTGTTCTTCCAGTAGTCGTACTCGATACCCACGTACAACTGCTTCTCGCCCAGATGCATTGCCTTGCCCAGGTCGTATTTGATCTGTGGGTTGAAGTGCAGGTTGGCGTGGTAGGTGCCACGACGGTTCTGGTCGTTGTCGACTACCCAGTCCATGAAGCCGTCGATCAACACGTCCGAAGAGCCGACCGGTATGGTGTACGCCCACACCGGGGTGATCTGCCAGACGTTGTCGCCGGCGCGGCTGCCGTCGGTGGTGCGCTGGTAGAAGTTCAGCTGGAAGTAATCGAAGCCTGGGATATCCAGATCGAAGCCAGGGCCGATCAGGTACGACTCGCTGTCGCCTTCACCAAACTCGTAGGTCATCGCCAGCAGCACGTCCTTGACCGGGCCGAAGGCGATCTTCTGGTCGAGTATCTTGCCCAACGACAGGCGCGGGCTGATCTCACCGTAGTAAGTGTTGGGGCCGTTGCCGGCGTCCTTTTTACCCTGGTAGAAGATCTTGTCGACAAACACGAAGTTGTCGCCGTACTTCCAGCCGTCAGCGTGCTCGAAAGTGAAGGTCTGCTGGATTTCCGGGTTGACCTTGAAGTTCTTGCCCCACAGGTAGGTCAGGCTGTTGCTTTGCCACTGCAGCAGGTCACCGGCGAAGGTGGCCCCGGAGGCCAGCAGGCTGCCGGCGAGGATCAGGCTGTTGATGGTACGCATCGCGTGTGTCGCTCCCTTGATTCGGATCTGTTGTCAGCGCTCGGTGGTGGCGCTGTTTTTGTCTTTTGAGTCAGCTTTTTTCGATTGACCACAGCTGTTTGGCAAGAGCTGCGCCAACTTTTATCGTTGGTCGCAATCTTCCTGCTCGACGTCTTGCTGAACGGCTGAAAACGGTCCTGTACGGCTGGCAACACGCAGACCAACCACCCGAATTCATTGACTGAGCGGTCAGTAAACGCGGGCAGAAATCATTCTGCCCTGAGCGAGGGGGCGCGCAGATTACTCACTTGCGCGCTGCGCCTCAAGTGCTCCTTCCTGGAGCACGTGGAACCAAAGTTGGGCGTTCGGTCAGCTTCTCAGAAATGCACCTTGACCAGCGCACTGGCCACGCTCTGGTTGCTGTCGAGATTGCCGCGGCTGTCGATGCCGTACTTGTCCTTCCAGTAGCTGTACTCAAAGCCGACATACAGCTGCTTGGCACCGTAGTTGAGGGCTTTGCCGAGGTCGTATTTAACCTGTGGGTTGACGTGCAGGTTGGCGTGGTAGGTGCCGCGGCGGGTCTGGTCGTTGTCGACCACCCAGTCGATGTAGCCATCGATGAGTACGTCCGAGCGGCCGACCGGGATGGTGTAGGACCAGGCCGGGGTGATCTGCCAGACATTGTCACCGGGGCGGCTGCCCTCGGTGTTGCGCAGGTAGAAGTTGAGGGTGAAGTAGTTGAAGCCGGGGACCGCCAGGTCAAAGCCAGGGCCGATCAGATAGGCTTCGTTGTCGCCCTCGCCACGCTCGTAGGTCATGGCCAGCAACACGTCCTTGACCGGGCCGAAGGCAAAGCTCTGGCCGGTGATCTTGCCCAGCGACAGGCGTGGGCTGAACTCGCCGTAGTAGGTGTTGGCGCCTTTGCTGGCATCGGCCTTGCCGTTGTAGAAGATCTTGTCGACGAACAGGAAGGTGTCGCCGTACTTCCATTTGTTGGCGTGCTCGAAGGTCACCGTCTGCTGGATATTCGGGTTGACCTTGAAATCCTTGCCGTACAGGTAGGTCAGGCTTTCGCCGTGCCACTGCAGCCATTCGCCGGCGTGGACGGGGACAGTCGCCAGCAGGCTGCTGCCGAGCAAGAGGGACGAGGTGATGCGCTTCATGTCGTGATTCCCGGACTTATTGTTTTTTTTTGGGGTTTTTTCGGCGCAAGGGCGCCCCGAGCGGCCCATTCCGGCGGGCCGACGGTGTAGCGGTACTGCATGAGCGTGAGAGCGTTGAAATCAACGGGGTAGCCAGCCTGGCCACCCCGTCGACTCAATGTTGGTGACAGGCGTCGTTGTGCGCCGCCCGGTCAGCACCACCGAGGATGTTGAACAGCACGTTGAGCACCAGGGCACAGACCGTGGCCATGGCAATCCCGCTATGGGTGATCGGTTCCATCCACTGCGGCATCTGCGCGAAGAACTCCGGCTTGACCACCGGGATCAGGCCAAAGCCGACACTCACCGCAACCAGCAACTGGTTGCGCCGATCGGAGATGTCTGCTTCCTGGAGGATCTTGATCCCGGTGGCGGTGACCATGCCGAACATGGCAATCGAGGCACCGCCAAGCACGGCCGGTGGAATCGAGGCGATCAGGTACGCCGCCTTGGGTAGCAGGCTGAGGCCGATCAGCATGGCCCCGGCCATTACCGTGACGTAGCGGCAACGCACGCCGGTCATCTGCACCAGGCCGATGTTCTGGGCGAACGAGGAGTGGGTGAAAGTATTGAAGAAACCGGCGATGAACGACGCACCGGCATCGCACAACAGACCCCGGCGCAACATGCCCGGGGTTACTTCGCGATCAGTCACCTTGCCCAGGGCGAGGAACATGCCGGTGGACTCGACGAAGATGATCACTACCACCAGGCACATCGACAGGATCGGCGCAAGGCTGAAGGTCGGCATGCCGAAGTGCAGCGGCGTGACCACTTGCAGCCATGGCGCAGCGCCCAGCCCGGACAGGTCGACCATGCCGATCGAGCCGGCGACGATGTAGCCCAGGCCCATCCCAACCAGCACCGACACGTTGACCCAGAAGCCACGCATGAAGCGGTTGATCAGCAGGATCACGGCCAGCACCAGGCCGGCCACCATCAGGTAGATCGGCGCGCCGAAGGTCTCCGCCTGCTGGCCACCACCGGCCCAGTTGACCGCCACCGGGAACAACGACAAGCCGATCGAAGTAATCACCGTGCCGGTGACCAGCGGCGGGAAGAAGCGCACCACCTTGGACATGAACGGTGCGATCAGCATGCCGAAGAAACCGGCGGCGATGGTCGCACCAAAGATGCCCTGCAGGCCCACGCCGGGCATGCCGGCCATGGCCACCATGCTGCCGACTGCGGCAAAGCTTGCGCCCATCATCACCGGCATGCGAATGCCGACCGGGCCGATACCGAACGATTGGATAATTGTGGCAACGCCTGCGACCAGCAGGTCAGCGTTGATCAGGAAGGCGACTTCTTCACGCGACAGGCCAGCGGCCTGGCCGATGATCAGCGGCACGGCGATCGCACCGCCGTACATCAGCAGCACGTGTTGCAGACCCACCAGGATCAGCTGAAACAGGGGCAGGGGCTGTCGTGGCGGCGCAACAGGGATGTACGCCTTGGATGACTCTGACATGCAGCACCTCGAGTTTTGTTTTTATTCTCGGATCCAAGCGGTCAACCTGCAGCGCCAGGCTTTGGGTAAAGCCATGGGTTCACGCTACGGGTTTGCGCTCGATGCTTGCTTGTTGCGTAGTGCGCATGGCGCAGGCGTGCCCTGCACAGGGAGTGATCCCGGTGCAGCAGCAAGCCTGGCGATGCGTGGGGTCAGTTGACGGGAGCACCCTTGGCGATCCAGTCACCGACCAGTTTGCGTTCTTCAACGGTCATCTGGGTGATGTTGCCCAACGGCATGATCTGGCTGGCAACCGCTTGCGCCTGAATGCGCGCGGCCTGGGCCTGGATCTGCTGCGGGGTATCGAACACCACGCCGCCTGGCGCCGTGCTGAACAGTGGGCTGGTCGGCTTGGACGAATGGCACACGGTGCAGCGTTCCTGGATCACGTTGTGAATCGTGTCGAAGGTTTCACCAGACTGGGCTGCGGCCTGGGCCGGAGCCTGTGCAGCAGCGGCCGGTGCTTCAGCCGCCTTGGCCGCATCGGCAGCACGCTGTTCGGCAGCGGTCTTGCCGCCTACGGCCGTGGCTGGCAGCGGTTGATACTCGATCTTCGCCGCAGCCTGCTCAGGAGTAGTTGGCAAAGGTTTAGGGCCTGTGACATAGGCCAGGCAGATCATCGCCAGAGCGCCGACGGGCAGGGTCCAGGCGTACTTGTTGCTGTCGTGGCGGGTGTTGAAGTAGTGACGGATCAATACCGCAGCCACTGCGATCCCGGCCAGGATCAACCAGTTGTACTGGCTGCCGTAGGTGCTCGGGAAGTGGTTGCTGATCATGATGAACAGCACCGGCAGGGTGAAGTAGTTGTTGTGCCGCGAGCGCAGCAGGCCTTTGGCCGGCAGCAGCGGGTCGGGCGTCTGGTTGGCTTCGATCGCCGCGACCAGCTGGCGCTGGGCCGGCATGATGATGCGGAACACGTTACCGACCATGATGGTGCCGATGATCGCACCGGTGTGCAGGTATGCACCACGGCCGCTGAACACCAGGCTGAAGCCCCAGCATGCGGCGATGATCAGCACGAACAGCACGCCGCCGAGCAGGGCAGGGCGCTTGCCCAATGGTGAGTCACAGAGAATGTCGTAGATGAACCAGCCGGCTACCAACGAACCGATACCGATTGCCACGCCTTCGGCGCCGCTCAGCGAACTGCCTGGGGCGAGCAGGTACAGGGTCGGGTTCCAGTAGAACACCACGCACAGCAGGGCGATCCCGGACATCCAGGTGAAGTAGGCTTCCCATTTGAACCAGTGCAGGTTCTCGGGCATTTTCGGCGGCGCCAGCTTGTACTTCTCCAGGTGGTAGATACCACCACCGTGGATGGCCCAGAGATCACCCGACAACCCATCGCGCGGGTTGCTGCGGTTAAGGTGGTTCTCCAGCCAGACGAAGTAGAACGATGCACCGATCCAGGCGACGCCTGTGATCATGTGAACCCAGCGAATGCTCAGGTTCAGCCATTCGTGAAGGTGTGCTTCCACAGTATGTACCTCTTGCCGATCACCAGCTTGAACGCTGCACGCGACCTTGCGCGCGATAAGCAGGCTGCGAGGGCAGCAGGTTTATCGCGACACCGAGTATTTCATGCAGGCCGTGGATGACCGACCTTTTCTTATTGGTGGGGATTGAGGATCAACATCTGTTCCTCGGTGAAGTAATGCTCATCGCAGTTGTTGCCTGAACCACTGCGATCAACCACCAGGAAATCATCCCGCTTTTCGATCGTCAGCACCGGGTGGTGCCAAACGCCGCGATGGTAATTGACGCCCTGCCTGCCGTTGCTGCGGAAGGCACGGACCAAACCTGATACAGGTGCATCGCCAACTGGCGCGACCACGATCAGAAACGGATTGCCGAGCAGCGGAATGAAAGCCTGGCTGCCCAGCGGATGGCGTTCGAGCATACGCACGGTCAACGGCATTTCCAGCGCGTCGGCGCGGAAGATGCTGATGATGGCGTTGTCCTCAGGCTCGGCGGTTTCAACCGTGGCGAGCTTGTGGAAGCGCATGGTCGAGCCGTTGTTGATCATGAAGTGGTCGCTGCCGTCGGTTTCGATCACGTCACCAAAGGGGGCGAAGGCTTCTTTGCTCAGGGGCTCGATCACTAGTGTGCGCATGCTTGTTATCTCTTCTTCTATGACTGGCTAATGTGGTCTTGCGCTTGCCGGTAAGGCCCTGGGTACGCTCGCGTGGCGGACTCGGGCCAGACGTTGTGGCAAGCCTTACAGCTGCAGCAGGCGGAACAGCGCGATCAGGTTGATCTGCGCCAGCGCCTCTTTGAATTCGGTATCTGCATCGTTGTGAATCCGGGTTTCGAACGCCGCCAGAATCTGGTGTCGGTTACTGCCCTTGACCGCCATGATGAACGGGAACTGGAACTTGGCCTTGTAGGCATCGTTGAGTTCGGTGAAGCGGGCGAACTCTTCGGCGGTGCACTGGTGGATACCGGCGCCGGCCTGTTCATTGGTACTCGATTCGGTCAGCTCGCCCTGGACGGCGGCTTTGCCGGCGAGGTCCGGGTGAGCGTTGATCAAGGCCAACTGGTCGGCGTGGCTGGCGCTGAGCAGGATGTCGCTCATGCGCTGATGCAGGGCTTCGATCTGGTCCAGCTCGGCCAGTTGACCGAGGTCATAGGCCTTCTCGGCCACCCACGGCGAGTGCTCGTAGATGTCGGCAAAGGCGCTGACGAACGCGTCACGGCTCAGGGTCGAAGGGGTCAGGGTCTTGAAGGCGGTCATCAGGCGTTCTCGTTCTGGTACGGGTGGGTGGTGTGCCAGTGGCGGGCGATGTCCACGCGACGGGCAAACCAGACCTGGTCATGGCTCTTGGCGTATTCGACGAAGCGCTTCAGCGCTGCCAGCCGCGCCGGGCGACCGACCAACCGGCAGTGCAGGCCGATCGAGAGCATCTTCGGCGCTTCGGCGCCTTCTTCGTAGAGCACATCAAAGGCGTCCTTGAGGTACTGGAAGAACTGCTCGCCACAGTTGAAGCCCTGCACCTGGGTGAAGCGCATGTCGTTGGTGTCGAGGGTGTACGGGATCACCAGATGCGGCTTGCCGGTCGGGTTGTTCGGCTCCCAGTAGGGCAGGTCGTCGTCGTAGGTGTCGCTGTCGTAGAGGAAACCGCCTTCTTCCATCACCAGCCGACGCGTGTTGGCGCCGGTACGACCGGTGTACCAGCCCAGTGGGCGCTCGCCGGTCAGCTCGGTGAGGATGCGGATGGCTTCGAGCATGTGCTCGCGCTCCTGCGCCTCGTCCATGTTCTGATAGTCGATCCAGCGGTAGCCGTGGCTGCAGATCTCATGGCCTGCTTCGGCCATGGCGCGGATCACATCTGGGTGGCGCTGCGCGGCCATGGCCACGGCGAAGATTGTCAGCGGTACGCCGGTGTCCTTGAACAGCTTGAGCAGGCGCCATACCCCGGCACGGCTACCATACTCGTACAACGACTCCATGCTCATATTGCGCTGGCCCTGCAGCGGCTGGGCGGCAACCATCTCGGACAGGAAGGCTTCGGACTCCTTGTCCCCGTGCAGAATGTTGCGCTCGCCGCCTTCTTCGTAGTTGAGCACGAAAGACAGCGCAATGCGGGCGTTGCCCGGCCATTGCGGGTGAGGTGGGTTGTTGCCGTAGCCGATCAGGTCGCGAGGATAGTCAGCGCTCACTGCAGTCTTCCTTCTTGTACGTTGTGCAGGTGATGGGTGGGCCCGCGTCGGGTTGTCGCACTCACCGGATGGGCTGATTGTATACAACTTCTGAATTCTTTTGTAAGCCTGTTTTTCCGCATTTCTGCCCTTTTGTCGCTTGAGAACCGGTTGCAAGAAACCTGCCCATCTGGTCAGCTAACGGTCCTTGTACGCAGGTTAGGCCTTTATCCGCTGCTGTGTCGCGGTTTTTTTTCGGCGGCGCGGGGGCCGTCAGGGGAGAGCTTAAAAAATTGTGTACAATCTGAAGTCAAAGTGTCTTAATGGCTTCATTCCCACTCACGGCGGGCACTGATCTGGTGCCGTCGAGTATTTTCTGCCCACGATTTGAACAAGAGGCGACAAGCACATGGGACGTTTGACCACTCACGTACTGGATGCCGCGCATGGCTGCCCGGGCAGCTCGATCAAGGTCGAGTTGTACCGTGTCGAAGGCCAGCAGCTGGAACTGGTGAACAGCGCACTGACCAACAGCGACGGCCGCGTCGATGCGCCGCTGCTGCAGGGCGATGACTACCGTACCGGCGTCTATCAGTTGCAGTTCAGTGCTGGAGATTATTACCGAGCTCGGGGCGTGGCGTTGCCAGACGCGGCGTTCCTGGATGTTGTAGTGCTGCGCTTCGGGGTTGATGAGCAACAAGAGCATTATCACGTGCCCCTGTTGATCTCGCCCTACAGCTACTCGACCTATCGCGGAAGCTAGTTGGTCGTTAGAAGAATCTTCGTAGGTCTTTGGCCCGCTCTCACACTGGCGGGCTTTTTTTCGTCTGGGGGTTTTGGTTCTGGGCGGGTGATTTAGTTGGTTACGCGGCGTGGTCAGGGCTATGGGTCGTCTACAATGATGTTTTCTTATGTGACGATGGCCAAGGGGTAAGATTGTTTCATTTACGCTTCCTTTCAGATAAGTCATCAGCAGGCACTTCTAGTGCCTCGGCAGGCGGTGGCGCCCCCTTAACATTGAATAAGCGGCAGACCACGTACCAGCAAATTGCTACAGAGAGGTTGTAGGGGAAGAGAATCGCCCAGAACGGAAGCATCCAGGTTTTCTTCCCCTGCATTTCACCCCTTTCGCCACTGCGCCAAGGCGCGTAATGCCGCCATGCTTGTAATGGTGTGAGGCAAATCTCATGCAGAGGGATATAGAGCCAATTAGGTTCGCCGGGTGGCGGTAGCTTGTTCGGGCCGTGATCCATGAAGCAGCGCAAATATTCCCAAGCCTGCGCGACATGCTTGATGTCCGCTTCCGTTGGTTCGTTACTATCGATCCATAGACAATCTTTTTGATGGAGGCTACCGTCTTCACGCCGTGGAGCAAATGCCAGTGCGTAGCAATTGCTAAAAGAAGCACCGCCATATTCGATGCGCTTGAACAATCCGCCGTGGACATTTTCCCAATCAAAAATTACCAGTTTTCTTAAGCGTTGGTAATAGATTTTTTTGGTAGTGCGGTTTAGATAGAAGGCTGATAGTCCTTTTATGTACCAAATTCGATAGGCTAGAAAGGGCGCAAAAATAAAGGGTGAAAGTAGGAGCATGGCTAATAGGTCATATTCTCCTTCGAATGAGAAATCTAGGCCCAAGATTTTTGGGTAAACAAGAATCGCCATCGCCACAATCATGGCAGTGTATAATTTTCCCATGAATACGGAGTCGGTTACCCAGGGGTTTCGTAGGCTCAGTATCTCAGGTGATATGCTTATAATTTGGTCTGCGATTTTAGGTTTTTCTTTAGTGGAGGTTTTACTTGTAAAGAGCCAAGCGACTGACATGTTTAATTCCCTAGAGTGAAGTGCGTGGTCAGCTGTGCGTCATCTAATAGACCTGTATCCATGGTGTAGGTTACGGCCAGTGTTGCGTAGTGCTTGTTTTCGATTTCCTGTTTTATGTGAATAATTAACCCGGCTCTGGTTAGGTAGCATTGTGGAGTGATTGCTAGATTTAAATTTGAGCCTTTTGGGCTAATGGAGCTTAAACGGGCTGACCATTTACTCTGGCCAAATACGAAACCATGCAGCAGGATGGTGAATTCGGCGATGGATTTCTGGGGGTGCAAGTTGATGTAGTTTGCGGAGGCTATATTATAAAAAGAGGTTGAATCGATTTGAATCCATCTGCTGTCAATATGTGCTATGCCGAGTTTCTTCGTTTGCTCTGAAGATAGACATATGGGTGAGTAAGACGCTTTGTGCCATTCGCTCATTTCTTCTCTGACATCTTGAAATGCCGGCAGTTTCTTATTGATGTCAAGGGTAATGTGTTCGCGAATTTCTCCATCATTTAAGTGGTTTCCAAAAACGCTTCTGGCTGCCCACAGTTCTATTGGGTAGTGAATTTTTTCGTTGGCTTTAGCATGCAGGTAGGATCCTGCCGCGATCAATGTAGCTCCGAGCATAGCGATAGCTGCGGCAGCCCATCCAGCGAAAGGTATTGCGAAAGTTGCGCCTGTGATAGCAAGGCCTCCTTCCAGTACCAACACTGATCCGAGGGTACTGGTTAACCCGCCAGCAAGTGTGTAACTTGAAGCTGCGGTGCCCCCATGGCTAATTTGTCTTATGACTTTTTCCACGTCGGAATATGCGCCAAAAAATATCGCTGGATATCCCGAAAGTCGCGCAAATAAGTTGCTACTTAGGAATCTCATAAAGCTGTTGCCGAAGCTCGTCCCAGGAGCTCTGGTGGTGAACTTTAGCATCGCCGCTTTCTGTGCGCCCCGAGTAGCAACAAGCGTAGCAGCTACAGCACCCATCACCCCGAAGATTGATGCGCTAAACCCGGTTACATACTCCGGCGCATCACTTTTCTGTAGGTTATTGTAAGCGGCTCTCAGGCTGATCACATTGAACCAAAGCATTGCTGCATTTAGCGGTGCACTTCCAGTTACAGTAAGTAGTCCAAGAAAGCTTGGTTTCACCCGAAGCTCAGTGGTCATCTCCACAGTCACAGTGCGCTTGCCGCTTATGTCTACTTTCCTGATTTCCTCAACATGTGCCATACCGCTCTTGAGGTATCGATCTACCTCTTGGCTGAATGGACTTTCCTTAAGAAGCTGGTCGGTGACTCTGTACCGGGCTGCTAGCAGTCCCAATGCTTTCTCTGCATTTGCTTCGGACGCCGCCAGGAGCACCTGTTTGCGAAGGTTGTTACTGGCGTCCCAGCGCGTCTTGCCGTCCATGCGCTTGAGGACTGTGGTCATGACCGACTGTGCGGTCAGGTCAGTAATGCTGGCCATCGCAGGGAAACGCCCTGCCAGTCCTTGGATTACATTGTCACTGCCGCCTAACAAGCTCCCGACAGCGTCAGCTTTGTCCTTGAAAGGATTAAACGGCGCCAGTGCCACATACAGCGGGCTGTCATGTTGGTCGAGCCACTGTTCCAATCGGATGAAGCGACGATCCTGGTCTTCCGTGCCGTGCGCGGGCTGGCCCATGGGGTGGATTAGCAGGGCGAGAGATACCTCCAGTCCACGGGCGGAGGTGCAGTCATCGCGATCGTAAGTGGCCAGCGCTGCGGCGAGGCTGGTGGGGTCTTCGATGTGCTGGTTTTCGGCTGTGCCGAGCCAGATGTCATGGTCGTTACTGGCTTGCAGGGCTTGTTTGCGCAGCACGTCAATACGCTGTTCCAGCTCATCGCGTTCGGCCAGGAATCTAAGGTATTTGTCCGTATCAATCCGCAAGCCGAGCCGTGCGCCGTGTTCCGAGTAGTTCTGGTGAGTTAGTGCTCGGTAACGTGCCTCGGCGGCAGGCGGCCATGGGCGGCCTTTTGAAATGCTCAGCTGCCGCGCTGCTTCATCTACCGAACGTCGAGGTCGGGCCGGATACATGCTGACCAGTGTCTTGTCGAGCAGCATCGCCACTAGGTTGCGGTGATGGAAGTCTCGGCTTTGTGGGCTCAGCCGCTCCGCGTCCAGACGAAAGCACTTGGGCACGCAGGCCTGCTCGGAGTTCGGCTCAGGCTCATGGGGGTACAGTTGCTCGGACGGGATCAGATCGCGCATCTGGTGCTGATAGGCCGAAACCGACAGGCTCAGGTCCAGCGCCATGCCTTCTGCGTCGTTGAGCGCAACCACCGCCGGAATCTTCGGCTGGGTATACGGGTACTGGCGGAGCATCGCGGCCAGCGAGCCCATCGGCAAAGTTTCCTTTATCGGGTGGCTGCTCCAGGTCAAAGACATGCGTCGGTCTTCGGGCTTGAAGTCTTCAACCCAGTCCTTCAGCGCGCTGACCGGCAATACATGCTGCTGGGTCGAGGGCTGCTTGCTGCCGGCGACCAGCTCAGCAGTATCCAGCAAACGCATATGCCGCCTGCGCAGAGCCTCAGACTGGCAAATTCGGGCGGTCATGGCTTTGGTCCACAGGTGCGGGCTGTAAGCGATCCAGACTTCTTTGCCGGCCTCGGCGCTGGTGTCTGCCCAGACCCAGCCGAGGGTACGGCTGCCCATATAGCGTTTACGGCGGTTGTAGCAATCCAGGCCGCAATAGCGCAGTTCCTGATAGTGGCCGTCGCCGTCGTATTCGTGGATGACCAGCTTTTCGCGTTTCGTCCCCTTCATGAACACATATACATAGCCCGGGCGCAGAGCACGTAGGGTGTAGGCGGAGTGCTGCAGCGGGGCAAAGCCTTGTTCGAGGTTGAGACTGGACTCCGCGTAGCGATAAGCCGGGGCGTCGGCGGGCCGCGGGACGATGGCGTAACGCACCGGCAGGATGGGCACGCGGCCGCTGCAGGTGGGACCTGAGGTTGCGCAACTGACTGGAGGCTCGCTCATGAGCGCACGCTACTTTGTGCTGGCGTTGCCGCGAACGGAAGACGGAGAGGCAGAACAGTTAGATGTGGCATGGGACGCGCTTCCTGCAGATCCGAGAAATGGCTCGGAATCATGAAATTCTGCAGAAGCGGTTGGATAGCAGACGAAGCCTACAGGGCTGTAGGAAAGTTCTCGCTGAGGCGTGGGATTTGCAGCGGGCTTGCGACTTGACGGGATGTGACCGTCCCGACAGGCCCCAGTGAGAGCCTGTGCGAGCAAACGCCGTCACTACCGGCGCGGCAAATGCCAGACGCCGGCGGGGTGGGGAGCTTTACAGGAAGACGAACTTGGCGATGAAGATCACGCACAGCACCCACAAGCTGGCAGAGATTTCCTTGTATTTGCCGGTACCCGCCTTGAGCACCACGTAGCTGATGAAGCCCAGGGCGATGCCGTCGGCGACCGAGAAGGTCAGCGGCATCATGATGACAGTGACGATCGCGGGGATGCTGTCGGTGGCTTCATCCCAGTTGATGTGGGCCATGCTGCCCATCATCAGCATCGCGACATAGATCAGCGCGCCCGCGGTGGCATAGGCTGGAATCATCCCGGCCAGCGGTGCGAAGAACATCGCCGCCACAAACAGCAGGCCAACCACCACCGCCGTCAGACCGGTACGGCCGCCTGCAGCCACCCCGGCGGCACTTTCGACGTAGCTGGTCACCGGCGGTACGCCGACGGCGGCGCCGAATACGCTCGAGGCGCTGTCGGCCTTCAATGCACGCGAAAGGTTCTCGATCTTGCCGTCAGCCGACACTAACCCGGCGCGTTGGGCGACGCCCATCAGAGTGCCAGCGGTGTCGAACATGTGCACAAACAGGAAGGCCAGCACCACACTGATCATGCTGACGTTGAACACCCCGGCAACGTCCATGGCCAGCCAGGTTGGCGCCAGGCTCGGCGGCAGCGAGAACACGCCGCCGTACTGCACCAGGCCCAGACCCCAGCCAGCAAGGGTGACGCTGATGATGGCGATGAGGATCGCGCCGAAAACGCGGTGGTAGCTGAGCACGGCGATCATCAGAAAGCACACGGCGGCCAGCAGCGGCCCTGGTTCATGCAGCGAACCGAGCTTGATCAAAGTGGCGGGGCTGTCGACCACAATACCTGCAGTCTTCAAGCCGATCAGTCCGAGAAATAGCCCGACGCCGGCGCCCATGGCATGGCGCAGGCTGACCGGGATGCTGTTGAGCAGCCACTCGCGTACCCGCGACAAGGTCAGGAACATGAATAGCACCCCAGAGACGAACACGGCACCCAGCGCCGCCTCCCAGGTGTAACCCATGGTGCCGACCACGGTGTAGGTAAAGAAGGCGTTGAGGCCCATGCCCGGGGCCAGGCCTACTGGCCAGTTGGCGTACAGGCCCATCAACAGGCAGCCCAGTGCGGCGGCGATGCAGGTCGCGACGAACGCGGCGCCATGATCGATGCCGGCGTCGGCCATGATGTTGGGGTTGACGAAGATGATGTAGGCCATGGTGATGAAGGTGGTCACCCCAGCGATCATTTCGGTCTTGACGGTGGTGCCATGTCGCTTGAGTTTGAAAATCCGTTCCAGCCAGCTCGTTTCGAGCGGTGGAGTGAGTTCCAGCGTAGGGGCGTCGGATTTGCGGGTGTCCACTGCGAGTACTCCTCAAGTCTTTCTTGTTGTTCGGAACCAGTGTCCTGCGCTACGCACTTGGTGATTCCGCGAGGGTGAGGCAGACGTCTGACCTGTTTGTTGACTCATGGGTCAAGAAGTTGCTCGCTGGATTATGCGTTTGTGTACAAATAATGCAAATAATGTTTTATCTTTCCTGGGTACAATCTTGTAAATAGTGGCTATATGCCGAAATGGCCACCTGCAGAAACGCGTCAGCCTGTGTACAATGGGCCAGTACCTTTCTTCTTATTTCCAACCAGGGCTTGCCAGCCACCCTCTGACAGGCAGTACAGTCAAGGTCCGATTGGCGGATTCCCATGCTCGAGTGCCCATGAACGAACAGCTGCAGCCTCTCAAGAAACCTGTACGCGCCGGCAAGGCCGGGCGCAGTGGTACCCAGGACGACATCGTCTACGCGCATATTTTCGAGGCGATCCTCGAGCAGCGGCTGGCGCCGGGCACCAAGTTGAGCGAGGAAGCGCTGGGCGAGATCTTTGGCGTCAGCCGCACCATCATTCGTCGCGCCTTGTCGCGTCTGGCCCACGAGAGCGTGGTGTTGCTGCGGCCTAATCGCGGTGCCGTGGTTGCCAGTCCGACAGTTGAAGAGGCGCGGCAGGTTTTCTTTTCGCGACGGATGGTTGAGCGGGCGATCACTGAGCTGGCGGTGCAGCATGCTACGGCTGAGCAGTTGAACGAGTTGCGGCAGATGGTGCGCGAGGAGCGTGACAGCTTCTCGCGGGGTGATCGGGGGGCTGGGATTCGGCTTTCCGGGGAGTTTCACCTGAAGCTGGCTGAGGCTGCTGGCAATGCGCCTTTGGTGAGTTTCCAGCGTAGCTTGGTGTCGCAGACGTCTTTGATCATTGCGCAGTATGAGAGCGGGAACCGGTCGCACTGTTCGTATGATGAGCATATGCAGCTGATCGATGCGATCGAGGCGCGGGATGCGGGGCAGGCGGTTAGCTTGATGATGCATCATATGGATCATATCGACAGCAAGCTGAACCTCGATGAGGAGAGTGCTTCGGACGATCTGCATGCGGTGTTTTCGCATTTGTTGCAGAAGAAGCCTGCTCGGGTTTCTTCGGCTAAGGGTTGATTGCTGTGTAGGCTGGGTTGGGGGTTTATCCATTTCTTGTGGTGGGTGATCGGGCGCCTTTCGCCCTTACGGCGAGTCACTTTTTTGGCAAACGCCCCAAAAAAGTAACCAAAAAAATGCTTGGCTCCACATACGGCCCCTTCGCTGCGCTGCGGGGTTCCCTCGCTCCGGCCTTGCTCCCGGGAGGACCGCGCTGTACGGCCCATCCTGGGCCGCAGCGCTTGCCGGCCATCCATGGCCGTCACCTCCGTTCGCAAGACCTGCGCTCGGCCTCCTGAGTCGCCGGTGGATCAAGATCAAGATCAAGATCAAGAGCACGCCTCGCTGCGCAGCAGCCCCAGCAATCTCAATCCAGACGAAAATCATGCAGCCACACCCATCCGCCCTGCGCCAGCGCAGCGAGGCGTGCTCTTGATCTACCAGCGACCTCAGAAGGCCGAACGCAGGCATTGCGAAGGGAGGTGCCGGCCATGGATGGCCGGCAAGCGCTGCGGGCCAGGATGGCCCGTTCAGCGCGGTCCTCCCGGGAGCAATGCCGGAGTGAGGGAACCCCGGAGCGCAGCGCAGGGGCCGTATGTGGGAGCGAGCCCTTTTTTGGTTACTTTTTTGGGGCGTTTGCCAAAAAAGTGACTCGCCGTAAGGGCGAAAGGGGCCCGATCCCCCACCACCACAAGAAATGGATAAGCCCACAACCCATCTCGTGCACAAGCCGCTACCGCTGATGCACACACCGCCCAGCTGCATAAGTCTCCAGCACCGTCCGATCATCCCCAAGCGTCGTCAGCACAAACAGCGTCTCCTCAATCCCCCCCGACTGCTCCAGGCGATACTCAAGCAACGGCGTAGCCTTGAAGTCCAACACCACAAAGTCCGCATCATTACCCGGACGCAAACTTCCCACCCGATCCTCCAGCCGCAAAGCCCGAGCCCCACCCAGCGTTGCCAGGTACAACGACTTGAACGGATGCAACCGCGCGCCCTGCAACTGCATCACCTTGTAAGCCTCGTTCAACGTATGCAGTAACGAAAAACTGGTCCCCGCGCCAACATCCGTGCCCAGCCCGACATTGACCTTGAACTTCTCAGCTTGCGGCAAGTTAAACAAGCCACTGCCCAGGAACAGGTTCGAGGTCGGGCAGAACGCCACCGCCGAGCCCGTCTCCGAAAGCCGCTGACACTCTTCATCACACAGATGCACGCCATGGGCAAACACCGACCGCTCACCCAGCAATTCGAAGTGATCGTAGACGTCCAGATAACCCTTCTGCTCCGGGAACAAGCCCTTGACCCAGTCGATCTCCTGCAGGTTCTCGGACAGGTGCGTATGCATGTACACCCCCGGATGCTCCTTCAGTAACTGGCCGGCCATCGCCAATTGCTCGGGCGTGCTGGTCGGGGCAAAGCGCGGCGTCACCGCATAGTGCAGCCGGCCCTTGCCATGCCAGCGCTGAATCAGCGCCTTGCTCTCGGTGTAGGACGACTCCGCAGTGTCGGTCAGATAATCCGGCGCGTTGCGGTCCATCATCACCTTGCCGGCGATCAGGCGCAGGTCCAGCCGCTCGGCCTCTTCGAACAGCGCGTTGACCGACTCCGGATGCACACTGCCGAACACCAGCGCGGTGGTGGTGCCGTTGCGCAGCAGCTCCTGCAGGAAGATCTTCGCGACCTTGTCGGCATGCGCCTTGTCGGCAAACTGCTTTTCGCAGGGGAAGGTGTAGGTGTTCAGCCAGTCCAGCAACTGCTCGCCATAGGAGCCGATCATGCCGGTCTGCGGGAAATGGATATGGGTGTCGATAAAGCCCGGAGTGATCAGGGCATCCTGGTAATGCACCACGTCGATGTTGGCATCCAGCGTCGGCAGCAGATCGCTGGCGTGACCGAGGGCGCTGATGCGGCCTTCGTCGACCACCAGCAGGCCGTCCGGGTAGTACTCGCAGGATGCCTCCAGGCCGACTTCGGCGGGGTCGCCAACGCTGTGCAGAATGGCGGATCGGTAAGCTTTGCGGGTTGCGCTCATAACACTCTCGTCAATTGGCGTGGCTGCGGCGCGACGGCGGCAGCAACTGAGCAATGGGGCCGGCATTGACCGCAGCATCGTGCTGGCCAAAACAGGCGTTGTAGGTGGCGATGATTTCGCCGGCAATCGACACGGCGATCTCGATCGGCAATTTGCCTTTGACCTCGGCCAGGCCCATCGGGCAGCGCATGCGTGCTACCACCGCATCGTCATAGCCGCGATCACGCAGGCGATGCTCGAACTTGGCCCGTTTGGTCTTCGAGCCGATGAGGCCGAACCAGGTGAAGTCGTTGCGCTTGAGGATCGCCGCGGTCAGCTCCAGATCGAGCTGGTGGTTGTGGGTCATGACGATGCAGTAACTGCCTGGTGGCAGCGCAGCCACTTCGTCGACCGGCTCCTCGCTGATGATGCGGCTCACGCCGCTGGGGATCAGCTCCGGGAATTCTTGCTCGCGCGAGTCGATCCAGCGCACCCGGCAGGGCAGGGCAGCCAGCAAGGGTACCAGAGCCCGGCC
This sequence comes from Pseudomonas sp. 1121_17, assembly GCF_052850745.1. NCBI lineage: Bacteria > Pseudomonadati > Pseudomonadota > Gammaproteobacteria > Pseudomonadales > Pseudomonadaceae > Pseudomonas > Pseudomonas sp. 1121_17. Next base: position 175,760 of record NZ_VXCX01000004.1, on the reverse strand, counting down.
GACGTGGCCCGCACCGAACACGGCGATCTCGGCCTGCACCGCCGCCATTGGCTCGAACAGCAGCACGGTAACGCCGCCGCAGCATTGGCCAAGGCTCGCGCCGAGGCTGAAGCGCTCCAGATGCGGGGTGCTGCGCTGCTCGTCGAGCATCTGCCGGGCGATGTGCAGAGCCTTGTACTCAAGGTGGCCACCGCCGATGGTGTCGAACAGCTGGCGGGCGCTGACGACCATCTTCGAGCCGGCATTGCGCGGGGTCGAGCCGCGCTCTTCGATGATGGTCACCAGCACGCAGGGTTCACCGCGAGCTTGCAGGTCGGCGAGGGCGTTGATCCATTGGTGCATGATACAAAACCTCAGTTGGCTTCAACTCAGCCGCGCGCAGTACAGCGCTGCGCACGGCTGCCTGCGGTCACGATGTGACAGGTTCCACGTGCTGTTCAGCAGGCTGCTGCACGGCCAGGGTCTGGCGCATCTGCTCGCAGCCCCACAGGACCCGCTCAGGCGTGGCCGGCGCGTCGATGTTGGGCTGCGCGCGGTAGTCAGCGATGCTGGCGACGGCGTCCTTGATCGCGCACCAGGCAGCGATGCCGAGCATGAACGGCGGCTCGCCGACGGCCTTGGAATGGAACACGGTGTCTTCCGGGTTCTTGCGGTTCTCGACCAGCTTGACCCGCAGGTCCAGCGGCATGTCGGCCACTGCCGGGATCTTGTAGCTGGCCGGGCCGTTGGTAACCAGCTTGCCCTTGGCGTTCCACACCAGCTCTTCGGTGGTCAGCCAGCCCATGCCCTGAATGAAGCCGCCTTCGACCTGACCGATGTCGATGGCCGGGTTCAGCGAGTCGCCGACGTCGTGCAGGATATCGGCACGCAGCATCTTGTACTCGCCGGTCAGGGTGTCGACGATGACCTCGACGCAGGCTGCGCCAAAGGCGAAGTAGTAGAACGGCCGGCCGCGCGCCTGCGAGCGGTCGTAGAAGATCTTCGGCGTGCGGTAGAAGCCGGTAGTCGAAAGCGACACCTGGGCAAAATAGGCCTGCTGCACCAGCGTCTCGAAGCTGATCAGTTCCTCACGCACGCGCACATGGCCGTTGCGGAATTCAACGTCTTCCTCAGTGACATTCCAGTGCCGGGCGGCGAACTCGACCAGGCGCTTCTTGAGGATTTCCGCCGCGTTCTGCGCCGCCTTGCCGTTCAGGTCGGCGCCACTGGATGCAGCGGTCGGTGAGGTGTTGGGGACCTTGTCGGTATTGGTCGCCGTGATCTGAATGCGGTCGATCTCGACTTGGAATACCTGCGCAACCACCTGCGCAACCTTGGTGTTCAACCCCTGGCCCATCTCGGTGCCGCCATGGTTGAGGTGGATGCTACCGTCGGTGTAGATGTGGATCAGCGCACCGGCCTGGTTGAGGAAGGTGGCAGTGAACGAGATGCCGAACTTGACCGGGGTCAGCGCCAGACCTTTTTTCAATACCGGGCTGTGCTCGTTGAAGTGGCGGATCGACTTGCGCCGCTCGGCGTAGTCGCTGCTGGCCTCCAGTTCGGCGGTCATTTCCTCGATCAGGTTGTGTTCGACGGTCTGGTAGTAATGGGTGACGTTGCGTTCGGTCTTGCCGTAGTAGTTAGCCTTGCGCACATCCAGCGGGTCACGGCCGAGCTGACGGGCAATGTGGTCCATCACCTGCTCGATGGCGACCATGCCCTGCGGCCCGCCGAAACCTCGGTAAGCGGTGTTGGAGGCGGTGTTGGTCTTGCAGCGGTGGCCGTTGACGGTGGCGTCGCCAAGGTAATAGGCGTTGTCCGAGTGGAACATGGCGCGGTCGACAATCGAGCCGGACAGGTCAGGCGAGTAGCCGCAGTTGCCGGCGAGGTCGAACTGGATGCCGTGCAGGCGGCCGTCGTCATCGAAGCCGACGTCGTACTCGACGTAAAACGGGTGGCGCTTGCCGGTCATGGTCATGTCTTCGACCCGTGGCAGGCGCATCTTGGTCGGCTGGCCGGTCAGCCGCGCGATCACCGCGCACAGGCAGGCCGGGCTGGCGGCCTGGGTTTCCTTGCCGCCGAAACCGCCACCCATGCGGCGCATGTCGAGGACGATCTTGTTCATCGGCACATCGAGCACTTCGGCGACCAATTTTTGCACTTCGGTCGGGTTCTGCGTCGAGCAGTACACGATCATGCCGCCGTCTTCGGTCGGCATCACCGAGGAGATTTGCGTTTCCAGGTAGAAGTGCTCCTGGCCACCAATATGCAAGGTGCCTTGCAAGCGGTGCGGGGCGCTGGCCAGGGCGGCAACCGAATCACCGCGCTGATGGGTATGGCTGTCCAGTACAAAGTGCTTGTCGCGCAGCGCTTGCACAACATCCAGCACCGGCTCGAGGTCTTCGTATTCAATGATCGCCGCCATCGCCGCACGGCGAGCGGTTTCCAGGTCGCGGGCAGCTACCGCCAGCACCGGTTGGCCGAAGAACTCGACCTTGTCGATCGCCAGCAACGGGTCACCGGCTACCACCGGGCCGATGTCCTTGAGGCCGGGGATGTCTTCATGGGTGATGGCGATGCGCACGCCTTCAAAGGCGTAGCATGGCGTGGTATCGATACTCAAGATGCGCGCGTGGGCGCGGTCAGCTGTGCGCGCATACACATGCAGCTGATTGGGGAATTCGAGGCGGTCATCGATATACACCGCTTCGCCGCTGACGTGTTTGTCGGCGCTGTCGTGCTTGACGCTGCGGCCGACACCGGTGGTCAGGTCCTGGCGGAACAGTTCGGCCATCTCGGCCTGGCTCTTGACGGCATGATGATTAGACATAGTCGGTCACCCGGGTTTCGATGTGCGGCGATTGCAGTTCGATGAAGTACTTGCGCAGCAGGTTCTGTGCGGTCAGCAGGCGGTATTCCTTGCTCGCGCGGAAGTCCGAGAGCGGGCTGAAGTCTTCGCCCAGCGCCTGGCAGGCACGTTCAAGGGTGGCCTGGTTCCACGGCTTGCCGCGCAGCGCGGCTTCACAGGCGCGGGCGCGTTTGGGAATCGCGGCCATGCCGCCAAAGGCAATGCGCACGCCGCTGACCACACCGTTTTCGATGCTCAGGTTGAACGCTGCACAAACTGCCGAGATGTCGTCGTCCAGGCGCTTGGAGACCTTGTAGGCGCGGAACGTCCAGTCGTTGCTGGCCCGCGGCACGATGATCTTCTCGATGAACTCGCTGTCCTGGCGGGCCGTGATGCGGTAGTCGATGAAGTAGTCTTCCAGTGGCAGCACGCGCTGGCGCTGGCCCTGGCGCAGTACCACCTGGGCATCCAGGGCAATCAGCAGCGGCGGCGAGTCACCGATGGGCGAGGCATTGCCGATGTTGCCGCCGAGGGTGCCTTGGTTGCGGATTTGCAACGAGGCAAAGCGGTGCAGCAGGGCGCCGAAATCGGGGTACTCGTCGCTGAGCGCGCCGTAGCAGTCGGTCAACGGCGTAGCTGCGCCGATCTCCAGATGAGTGGCGGTCTTGTCGATGTGCTTGAGTTCGGCGACGTTGCCGACATAGATCATTACCGGCAAGGTCTTGTGGAACTGGGTCACTTCCAGCGCCAGGTCGGTGCCGCCGGCAAGCAGGCGCGCTTCTGGGTGCGAGCTGTACAGGTCGGCCAGGTCGGCTACGGTCAGCGGCACCAGGCAGCGCTTGTCGCCGCTGTTCAGTTCGCCGGTTTCGGACGGGGCGATGGCCTTGAGGCGGGCGATGGTCTGCGCCTGCTGCGCATCGAACTGATCGCGGCACGGTGTGGCGCAGCTCTGTTCGGCAGCGGCGAGGATCGGCCGGTAGCCGGTGCAACGGCATAGGTTGCCGGCGAGGGCTTCCTGGGCCTGCTGGGTGTCGGCGCCGTTGCTGTTCTTCTGCAAGGCAAACAGCGACATGACAAAGCCGGGAGTGCAGAAGCCGCATTGCGAGCCGTGGCAGTCGGCCATGGCTTTTTGCACACTGTGCAGTTCGCCCTGATGCTTGAGGCCTTCGACGCTGATCAATTGTTTGCCGTGCAACGACGAAACGAAGGTCAGGCACGAGTTGAGGCTGCGGTAGCGCAGGCTCTGGCCGTCTTCTTCGAGCTCGCCGACCACCACTGTACAGGCGCCGCAGTCGCCACTGGCGCAGCCTTCCTTGGTGCCGGATTTGCCAAGGTGTTCGCGCAGGTACTGCAGCACGGTCATGTTCGGGTCCAGGGCGTGCTCATTACGCAGCTCCTGGTTTACGAGAAACTGGATCACGGGGGAGGCCTCGCAATGGTTTTATTGTTGTTCCGGCGGACTCTAAGCAGGCTTGATCGCCGGGTCAATGATTTTCTGACTCAAAGGTCAAGAAATCGCGCATAGTGAGTCCGCACCGAACAGTGTGCCTTTTACAAAGCATAGATCGCGCCTGATCGCCGGCCCGGCTTGCCAACGAATAAAGCGCAGCGCCCCTCTGCGCGACTGCCAGGCAAGTGCGCTACAATCCGCCGCTTGTGCCCAGTTCAATGATTTTGAAGGAAAACCATGACGTTCAAGGCGCCGGACAGTCTCTCCGAGCAGATTGCCCACCATCTGGCCGAGCGGATCATCCGCGGCGAGCTTGCCCCGGGTGAGCGGATCCAGGAGCAAAAGGTCACTCAGGCCCTGAACGTCAGCCGCGGCTCGGTACGCGAGGCGCTGTTGATCCTTGAACGTCGCCATCTGGTGGCGATCCTGCCGCGGCGGGGCGCCCACGTGACGCGTCTTGACGAACGCAGTGTGCGCAGCCTGTGCGCATTGATGGGCGAGTTCTACATACTGCTCGGCAACGCCGTTGCCCAGAAATGGCGCACTGATGCGGACCTGATGCCGTTTCTGGGCATTCAGCAGCGCTTGCAACAGGCCTACGCCGCCACCGACATCAAGACCTTCGTCGCCGAAAGCTTCGCGGTGATGCGCGCTGCGTATCCGTTCGCCGACAACCCGTACCTGCAGGAAACCGTCGAGAACCTGCAGCCCGCCATGAGCCGCGCCTATTACCTCGCGCTGGATCAGCGCCAGGCCAATATGCTCGACTACCTCGACCTGTTCGATCGCCTGCTGCAGGCGGTGGTCGCGCGCGACATTGCACGTATTCGCGAAGTGCTGGTTGCATACTGCCAGCGCAGCTGCGAGCTGGTGCTGGCTGCGTTGGCGCGGGCCTGATCGATGCGCTTGAAGTGCATTCGCCTGGCCGGGTTCAAGTCGTTCGTCGACCCGACCACGGTCAACTTCCCCAGCAACATGGCCGCCGTGGTCGGGCCCAATGGCTGTGGCAAGTCCAACATCATCGACGCGGTGCGCTGGGTGATGGGCGAAAGTTCGGCTAAAAACCTGCGCGGCGAGTCGATGACCGACGTCATCTTCAATGGCTCGACCAGTCGCAAGCCGGTCAGCCAGGCCAGTATCGAGCTGGTGTTCGACAACAGCGACAATACCCTGGTCGGCGAGTACGCCGCCTACGCCGAGATCTCGATCCGGCGCAAAGTGACCCGCGACGCCCAGAATACCTACTACCTCAACGGCACCAAATGCCGTCGCCGAGACATTACCGATATCTTCCTCGGAACCGGGCTGGGCCCGCGCAGCTACTCGATCATCGAGCAGGGCATGATCTCCAAGCTGATCGAGGCCAAGCCAGAGGAGCTACGCAACTTCATCGAAGAAGCCGCCGGCATCTCCAAGTACAAGGAACGCCGCCGCGAGACCGAAACCCGAATTCGCCGCACCCAGGAAAACCTCGCCCGCCTGACCGACCTGCGCGATGAGCTCGGGCGCCAGCTCGAGCGTTTGCACCGCCAGGCCCAGGCCGCAGAAAAGTATCGCGAGTACAAAGCTGAAGAGCGTCTGCTCAAGGCGCGCTTGTCGGCCCTGCGCTGGCGTGAGCTGGACCAGAAGGTGCAGCAACGCGGCGCCGTCATCGGCGATCAGGAAGTAGCCTTCGAGGCGCTGGTGGCCGAGCAACGCAATGCCGATGCCAGCATCGAGCGCCTGCGCGACGGCCACCATGAGTTGTCCGAACGCTTCAACCAGGTCCAGGGCCGGTTCTATTCGGTGGCCGGTGACATTGCCCGGGTCGAGCAGAGCATTCAGCACGGCCAGCAGCGCCTGCGCCAGTTGCAGGATGATCTCAAGGAAGCCGAGCGCACACGGCTGGAAACCGAGTCGCACCTGGGCCATGACCGCACCCTGCTGGCGACCCTCGGCGAAGAACTGGAGCAGCTTGGGCCTGAGCAGGAGATGACCCTCGCGGCAGCTGAAGAAGCGGCTGCCGTGCTCGAAGAAGCCGAGCTGGGCATGCACGGCTGGCAGGAGCAGTGGGACAGTTTCAATACCCGCTCAGCCGAGCCGCGGCGCCAGGCCGAAGTCCAGCAATCGCGCTTGCAGCAGCTGGAAACCAGCCTCGAGCGCTTGGCTGAACGCCAGCGCAAGCTGGCTGACGAACGCGATCAGCTCAGCGCCGACCCGCAGGATGCAGCCATGCTCGAGTTGACCGAGCAGGTCGCCAGCAGTGAGCTGCTGCTGGAAGAACTGCAGCTCAGCGAGCAGGACGTGCTCGAGCGCCTCGAAGCTGTGCGTGAGCAACTGCAGCAGCTCAACCAGAGCCATCAGCAGTTGCAGGGCGAGCAACAGCGTCTGGGCGGCCGGCTGGCGTCGCTGGAGGCGTTGCAGCAAGCCGCCCTGGAGCCGTCTGCCGGTGCTGGCGAGTGGCTGCGCGAGCAAGGTTTGCAACAGCGTCCGCGCCTGGCCGAGGGTTTGCGCGTCGAGGCAGGTTGGGAGCTGGCCGTCGAGACGGTGCTGGGTGCCGACTTGCAGGCAGTGCTGGTCGACGACTTCAACCAGCTGGACTTCGCCGCACTGGAACAAGGTGATTTGCGCCTGTTGCTGGCGGCCGGCGAGGGCGCTCGGGTGCCCGGCAGCTTGCTCGACAAGGTCGAAGGGCGCACCGACCTCAGCCCTTGGCTAGGCCAGGTGCGTCCGGTCGAGACCCTTGAGCAGGCGCTGAACCAGCGCGCAAGTCTGCTGGCTGGCGAAAGCCTGGTCAGTCGCGATGGCTACTGGGTGGGCCGGCATTTCCTGCGCATCAGCCGCGGCAGCGAAGCGCAAGGCGGCGTGCTTGCCCGCGCGCAGGAGATCGAGCAGCTGGCCGAGCAGCAACTGCAGCAACAGGAGCAGTTGGACCAGTTCGAGGAGCGCCTGCATAGCCAGCGCGAGCAACAGCGTGGCCTTGAAGAGCAGCGCGAACAACTGCGCCGCCGTAGCCAGGACGAAAACCGTCAGCACGGTGAGCTCAAGGCGCGTTTGTCTGCCGGTCGCGCCCGCGCCGAGCAGCTTGAGCTGCGTCGCCGCCGCCTTGAAGAAGAATTAAGCGAGCTGGGTGAGCAGCGCGCCATCGAGCACGAACAGCTCGGCGAGGCGCGGCTGATCCTGCAAGAGGCCCTTGACCTGATGGCCGAGGACACCGAGCAGCGCGAACAATTGCTGGCCCGCCGCGACACCTTGCGCGAAGGCCTCGACCGCATCCGCCAGGAAGCCCGCCAGCACAAGGACCACGCTCACCAGTTGGCCGTGCGCCTGGGCTCGCTGCGTGCCCAGCACGGTTCCACCCGGCAGGCGCTGGAGCGGCTGGAGCAGCAAGCCGAGCGCCTGAGCGAGCGCCAGGAGCAGTTGAGCCTGAATCTGGAAGAGGGCGAAGCGCCGCAGGAAGAGCTGCGCCTAAAACTAGAAGAGCTGCTCGAACGGCGCATGAGCGTCGATGAAGAAATGCGCCTGGCCCGGCTGCACATGGACGACGCCGACCGCGAACTGCGCGACGCCGAAAAACGCCGCACCCAGGCTGAGCAGCAGTCGCTTTTGCTGCGTGGTCAGCTGGAGCAGTCACGGCTTGAATCGCAAGGCCTCAACCTGCGTCGCAGCACTTTGCAGGAACAACTGCTGGCCGACGGTTTTGACCTGCAAGGCGTGCTTGCCACGCTCGACCCCGAGGCCAGCGAAGCGACCACCGAACAGCAGCTCGAACAAATCGAAGGGCGCATTCAGCGCCTGGGTGCGATCAACCTGGCAGCCATCGAAGAGTACGAGCAACAGTCCGAGCGCAAACGCTATCTGGATGCGCAGGACGCCGATCTGGTCGAAGCGCTCGAGACCCTGGAAAACGTCATCCGCAAGATCGACAAGGAAACCCGCACCCGCTTCAAGGATACCTTTGATCAGATAAATGCCGGTTTGCAGGCACTTTTTCCAAAAGTTTTCGGCGGTGGCAGCGCTTACTTGGAACTGACGGGCGAAGATTTACTCGATACTGGGGTGACAATCATGGCGCGCCCGCCGGGCAAGAAAAACAGCACCATCCATTTGTTGTCGGGTGGCGAGAAAGCCCTGACTGCGCTGGCGCTGGTGTTCGCTATCTTCAAACTCAACCCGGCACCGTTCTGCATGCTCGACGAAGTCGATGCGCCGCTGGACGATGCCAACGTCGGGCGGTACGCCCGGTTGGTCAAGGAAATGAGCGAGACCGTGCAGTTCATCTACATCACCCACAACAAGATCGCCATGGAGATGGCCGATCAGCTGATGGGGGTGACGATGCACGAGCCAGGCTGTTCACGTCTTGTTGCAGTTGATGTAGAGGCGGCAATGGCCATGGTAGACGCCTGATAAGCGACGTTGAGGCGTTTTCAGCAGCTAAAACGCCTGTCATGTGTGACAGACGGTGTAAAGTTGCCTTTGGTCGTGCTAGCTTTACCGTCACGTGTATTCTGCGTGGGTAAAACGCCTGTCAGAACATAGAGTTGGCGCCACGTGTTAAAGGGCTTTGAACCCTTTGTTTTCAAGCATATTTTTTATAGAGGCACGGGATTAAATGGAAATCGGTCTGCGCGAGTGGCTGATCGTCATCGGCATCATTGTCATCGCCGGTATTCTTTTCGACGGCTGGCGTCGCATGCGTGGTGGCAAAGGCAAGTTGAAATTCCGTCTCGACCGCAGCTACTCCAATGTTGCGGACGAAGAAGGCGGCGCGGAAGTGCTCGGCCCGGCACGCGTGCTGGAAGGCCAGCACAAAGAGCCCGAGCTGGACGAAACCGACCTGCCGTCGATGAGCGCAGGGCGTGAGCGCGAGCGCGAAGCCAAACCGGTCAAGGCCGCCAAGCGCGGCAAGCGCAACAGCGAGCCGCAGCAAGGCGATCTGAGCCTGGCGGCCGAGCCGCGTGAGCCCGACCTGTTCGCCGAGCCGGACAACGTCTACGAGACCGACAACAGCCGCACCAGCGGTTTCTCCTCGAGTTCGTCCAGCAGCAGCGTCAAGGAGCTGCCACCGGCTGAAGAAGTGCTGGTGATCAGCGTGATCTCCCGAGACGAAACCGGCTTCCGCGGCCCGGCACTGTTGCAGAACATTCTCGAGAGCGGTCTGCGCTTTGGCGAAATGGACATCTTTCACCGTCACGAGAGCATGGCCGGTCACGGCGAAGTGCTGTTCTCGATGGCCAACGCGGTCAAGCCAGGGGTGTTTGACCTAGATGACATCGACCATTTCAGCACCCGTGCGGTGAGCTTCTTCCTCGGCTTGCCAGGCCCGCGCCATCCCAAGCAGGCGTTCGACGTAATGGTTGCTGCTGCGCGCAAGCTGGCCCATGAGCTCGATGGCGAACTCAAGGATGACCAGCGTAGCGTGTTGACGGCGCAGACCATCGAGCATTATCGCCAGCGAATCGTTGAGTTCGAGCGTCGCGCGCTGACTCAGAAGCGTTGATTTAACCGTGCGGGCAGGGTCGATAGTGATTCTGCCCGCAGTGATTTATGCGCTAGAGCAGCTCTGGTGCTGAGTGGGGCAGGTGGGCGCGGCGGTGCCTGGATTGGGGCTGCGGCGCAGCCCTTTCGCGACACAAGGCCGCTCCTACAGGGACCGCGCAAGGCCGGTCCCCACCGCTCTTCAGGCATGTGCGGTCCCTGTAGGAGCGGCCTTGTGTCGCGAAAGGGCCGCATAGCGGCCCCCTATCCGCCAAACTCACCCGAAGCCGCTCTTGTGCCCAGCAAGAGAACACCCTCATGACCGCCGAAACCCGCATCCATCAGCTGCGCGCCGAACTCGACCAGCACAACTACCGCTATTACGTACTCGACGAGCCGAGCATCCCCGACGCCGAATACGACCGCCTGTTCAACGAACTCAAAGCCCTCGAAGCCGAACACCCGCACCTGGTTACCCCTGACTCGCCAACCCAGCGCGTCGGCGGCAGTGCCCTGGCGGCTTTCAGCCAGATCCGCCATGAAGTGCCCATGCTCAGTCTGGGCAACGCCTTCGAAGAAGCTGACCTGCGTGAATTCGATCGCCGCGTGGTCGACGGCCTCGATCAGCCTGACGCCGTTGACTACAGCTGCGAGCCCAAGCTCGACGGCCTTGCGGTCAGCCTGCTGTACCGCGATGGCCAGTTGGTGCAAGGTGCCACCCGTGGCGACGGGACCACCGGCGAAGACATCAGCAGCAACGTGCGCACCGTACGCAACATCCCACTCAAGCTGCAGGGCAGTGGCTGGCCGGCGGTGCTCGAAGTGCGCGGTGAAGTGTTCATGAGCAAGGCCGGCTTCGACCGCCTCAACGCCAGCCAGGCTGCCATTGGCGGCAAGACCTTCGCCAACCCGCGCAACGCCGCCGCCGGCAGTCTGCGCCAGCTGGACTCGAAGATCACCGCCAGCCGCCCGCTGGAATTCTGCTGCTATGGCGTTGGGCAAACCTCCGAAAGCATCGCCGACAGCCACATCGACACCCTCGAGAAGCTCAAGACCTGGGGCATGCCGATCAGCCGCGAGCTCAAGCACGCCGCTGGTATTGAAGAATGTCTGGCCTACTACCAGGACATCGGCGCTCGCCGCAACGAGCTGGCCTACGAGATCGATGGCGTGGTGTTCAAGGTCAACAGCCTGGCCGCGCAGCGCGAGCTGGGCTTTCGCGCACGCGAGCCGCGCTGGGCGATCGCCCATAAATTCCCGGCCATGGAAGAGCTGACCGACGTGCTCGACGTCGAGTTTCAGGTCGGTCGTACCGGCGCAGTCACGCCTGTCGCGCGCCTGAAGCCGGTCAAGGTCGCCGGCGTCACCGTATCCAATGCCACCCTGCACAACATGGACGAAGTCGCCCGGCTCGGCGTGCATATCGGCGACACGGTAATCATCCGTCGCGCTGGCGACGTCATCCCGCAAGTCATGCAGGTGGTGCTCGAGCGCCGCCCAGCTAACGCCCGTCCGGTGCCGGTGCCGAGTGAATGCCCGGTGTGCGGCTCGCAGGTCGAGCGTACCCAGTTGATCAAGCGCAGCAAAGGCAAAGAGACCACCAGCGAAGGTGCGGTCTACCGCTGCGTTGGCCGCCTGGCCTGCGCCGCGCAGCTGAAGCAGGCGATCATCCACTACGTCTCGCGCCGCGCCATGGACATCGATGGTCTAGGCGAAAAAAGCGTCGAGCAGTTGGTCGATGAGGGGCTGATCCGCTCGCCGGCTGACCTGTACAAGCTGACTTTCGAGCAGATCGTCGACCTCGAAGGCTTTGCCGAGGTTTCCAGCAACAAACTGCTCGAGGCCATCAACAACAGCAAGCGACCAAACCTGGCGCGCTTCATCTACGCCCTCGGCATCCCCGATGTCGGCGAAGAGACCGCCAAGGTCCTGGCGCGCTCGCTGGGCAGCCTGGCGCGGGTGCAGGAGGCGCTGCCGCAGGTGCTCACCTACCTGCCCGATATCGGCCTGGAAGTCGCCCACGAGATCCATAACTTCTTTGAAGACCAGCACAACCGCGACGTCATCCAGCAGTTGCTCGACAGCGGCATGCAGTTGCAAGAGGAGGGCGAGCTGGCCCCCGAATTCGCCGCCAGCACTACCCTCGCCGGGCTGATCGCCAAGCTCGACATCGCTTCGGTCGGCCCGACTGGCGCCGAGAAGCTGGTGGCCAAGCTCGGCAGCCTCGAGCAGATCATCCAGGCCGACGGCATCGACCTGCGTCAGGCCCTGGCGGCCAAGCAAGCCGAAGCCGTGCGCGAGTTCTTCAAGGTCGAGGCCAACCAACAGCTGGCACGCGCTATCGAAGCGCAGCTGCTGAAGTTCGGCATGCACTGGGCCAGCGAGAAGCGCGTGGTCGAAGGCCTGCCCCTGGCCGGGCAGACCTGGGTGCTTACCGGCAGCCTCGAGCGCATGAGCCGCGACATCGCCAAGGACAAGCTCGAACAGCTCGGCGCCAAGGTCGCCGGTTCGGTCTCTGGCAAGACTCACTGCGTCGTCGCCGGCCCCGGCGCCGGCTCGAAGCTGGCCAAAGCCAGCGAACTTGGGGTCAAGGTGCTCGATGAAGACGCCTTTGTCGGCTTTTTGGCCGGCCACGGCATCGACATCTGACCGCCTCGCGGGACAAGTCATTGAGAAATGATGATTTTTTCTTGATGCAGAGGTTGTAACTTCGTCCCAGAGCGGTACAATGGCGCGGCTTGTCACATGGCAAGTCGCGTTATGGTGGCCCTACCGGTCCCTCCGCATTGATTACCCGTTGACCTGGTCAGATCCGGAAGGAAGCAGCCAAGGCGGGGACATTGAGTGCCGGGGTGTGGCTGGTGGGGCTGCCTCCATTTCAGGGGTCGGAAAATCTTTCGACGCGCCTGCTTCAGCATCTCCTTTCGCTGCCAAATCCTACACCCTCAGTTATTCAAGCCACGCTCGCGTACACGCACCCCTGCCGCCGCAGCCTTCATCAAGCGCTGAAACGTCGAGCACGCCAGATGATCTTCCTCCGGGCAAGCCGCCGCATGCCGCAGCCCTTTGCTCATGGCCTGCAAGCGTTTGACCTGTGCATCGATTTCGTTCGCCTTGGCCCTGAGCATCTCGCGATCGACCTGTAGATCCATCAGCATCGCCCGCACTTCACTCAATGAAAACCCTGCTGCCTGCCCAAGCGCGATCAAGGCCAGGCGATCGGCTGCGTCTGCGGAAAACTGGCGACGTTGGCCGGGGCTGCTAAGTGACTCGAGCAAGCCGGTCTTGGCGTAGTAGCGCAGGGTCGAGGCGGGTACTCCGGTGCGCTTGGCGACATCGGCGATGTCCATGATTGCTCCCTTGACTTGAAGTTGACTTCAACTTCTATGCTGCGCGGCATTGGGGGTTTTCGTCAATCTGCGAGGGTGTATTCATGGGCGTTACGGTTTTATTGATTTCCACGCTGGTGGTCGGCATCGGCGCCACGTTGGTGATGGATGTGTGGGCGATGGTGCTGCGCCGCCTGGGGGTGGCAACGCTGAACTACGCCATGCTTGGGCGCTGGGCGGGGCACCTGCTGCGAGGCAGGGTGCACCATGCAGCTATCGCCAAGGCGGAGCCGATCAGGCACGAGCGGGTGTTGGGCTGGGCGTTGCATTACACGATTGGCCTGTTCTTCGCCGCCGCGTTGCTGGCACTGCAAGGGGCCGATTGGCTGCACGCGCCGACGCTGCTGCCAGCGCTGACCTTTGGGCTGTGTACCGTTGTGGCGCCGCTGTGCATTCTACAGCCGGCAATGGGGGCGGGCTGGTTTGCCAGCAAGACGCCAGCGCCGCTGCGCAACAGCCTGCGCAGTGTGGCCACGCACCTGGTGTTCGGCAGCGGCTTGTACGCCACGGCGTTGCTGCTTTCACTGGTGTGAGCCGCTCACCATCGGCGCTGGCGAAGTGGGCGCGGCGTAGTGCTGGACAATGCGTTCCATCTCACCAGACTGCTTGATCCGCACCAGCGTCCTGAGCAGCGCCTGGGTCGGGCGCGACGGGTCGCTGCGGACCACGCAACCGAGGTTTTGCTCTTCCAGCAGCGCGCGGCTCTGCAATTGCGCTTCGGCTGGCAGTTGGCGGTTGAACCACTGCAGCGATAACTCATTGCTCACTGCGTACTGGTAGCGCCCGGCCTGTAATTTCTGCAGGGCCAGTTGTTGGCTACGGCTGTCTTCGCGGTGCAATTGTCCTCGGCTGAACAGGGGTTGCAGGGTTGGGTAGCTATAGCCGAGGACCGTACCAATGGCTTGAGCCGGCAGGCGCGAGGCATCCACGGGGTCGAGCAGGCCGGCGCGGCTCACCAGCAGATCGCGCTGGACCATCAGCGGCACGCTCCAGATGTACTCGCCCGGGCGCTCGATCAACCAGTTGGTTGCGAGGTGGCAGCGCACGTCGATATCGCCGTCCTCCATGGCTTGCTGCATGCGCAGGCGGGCCAACACGTGGTACTCAGGCCGCACGCCGGCTTCGCGCGCGGCAGACTGCATCAAGTCATAAAGAATGCCTTCGACCGGCTGACCCTGCTCGATGCGGATCAGCGGCATGCTCCAGCTCTCGGCAATGGCGAAGCGCAGCACCGGTTGCTCGGCCCAGCTGGACGTGGCGCATAACAGCAGGCTGGCCAGTAGTCGGCGCACGTGTATTCCTCCTTGATCTGCGTCGAACCGTGCATGGCTTAGCGTAGACGAGATTGGCCGGGTGCAATTTCGGCCCCGCTCCGCTAGCATTAGCGATCTTCCGCTGGTTCAGTTTGCGATGGTTTTTGATGAGTTATCAGGTTCTTGCACGTAAGTGGCGTCCGCGCTCGTTCCGCGAAATGGTCGGCCAGACCCATGTGCTCAAGGCATTGATCAATGCGCTGGACAACCAGCGGCTGCATCACGCCTACCTGTTTACCGGTACCCGCGGGGTCGGCAAGACCACCATCGCGCGGATCATCGCCAAGTGCCTGAACTGCGAAACCGGCATCACCTCGACGCCCTGTGGCACCTGCTCGGTGTGCCGGGAGATCGACGAGGGGCGCTTCGTCGACCTGATCGAGATCGACGCCGCCAGCCGAACCAAGGTCGAAGACACCCGCGAGCTGCTCGACAACGTGCAGTACGCACCGAGCCGTGGCCGCTTCAAGGTCTACCTGATCGACGAAGTGCACATGCTCTCGACGCACTCGTTCAACGCCTTGCTGAAGACGCTGGAAGAGCCGCCGCCCTACGTCAAGTTCATCCTCGCCACCACCGACCCGCAAAAGCTGCCGGCCACCATCCTCTCGCGCTGCTTGCAGTTCTCGTTGAAGAACATGAGCCCGGAGCGGGTGGTAGAGCACCTTAACCACGTGCTGACTGCCGAGAACGTGCCGTTCGAGGATGACGCGCTGTGGCTGCTCGGCCGCGCTGCCGATGGCTCGATGCGCGACGCCATGAGCCTGACCGATCAGGCCATCGCTTTTGGCGAAGGCAAGGTACTGGCCGCCGATGTGCGGGCGATGCTCGGCACCCTTGACCACGGCCAGGTGTATGGCGTATTGCAGGCGTTGCTCGAAGGCGATGCGCGAGCGCTGCTGGAGGCAGTGCGCGATTTGGCCGAGCAAGGCCCGGACTGGTCCGGCGTGCTCGCCGAGATGCTCAACGTGCTGCACCGCGTGGCCATCGCCCAGGCGCTGCCCGAGGCGGTCGACAATGGTCAGGGCGACCGTGATCGAGTCCTGGCGCTGGCGTCGGCGCTGCCTGCCGAGGACGTGCAGTTCTACTATCAGATGGGGTTGATTGGCCGGCGCGACTTGCCGCTGGCACCAGACCCGCGCGGCGGTTTCGAAATGGTCCTGCTGCGCATGTTGGCGTTCCGCCCGGCGGACAACGATGACGCGCCGAGACCGCAGCTAAAGCCAGTGGGGATCAGCCAGGCCACAGCTGATTCAGCAAAAGCGGTGGCAGCGGCAGCGCCCGTCAGCGCGGTTGCAGAGGTCCCGGCCCCGGCTGCGCCGGTGGCCCCAGCGGTTGCCGAACCAGTAGTCGCGGAGCCTGTTGCGGAGCCAGAACCAGAACCTGCAGCGCCAGCGCCAGTTGCAGAGCAAGCCATCGACCTGCCATGGGAAGAGCAGGCAGCGCCTGTCGCTCCGCCGAAGCCACCTGCGCCTGAGCCGTTGCCAGCCAAGCCCGAGCCGCAACCCGAAGCACAGCACGCGCCGTCACATGACGATGCGCCGCCGTTCGACCCGGCTGCCTACGATGGCGTCGGTATGGACCGCGACGACGAGCCGCCGCTGGACGAGGACTATTACGCAGGCGAAGCCGACCCGGTTGGTTTCAGCTACCTGGACGAACTCGCCGAGCACGTCCAGGAAGACCAGCAGGCGCCGCCGCCCGAGCCGCTGCCAGCCTCCAAGCCGGCGACCGGGCTGGCCCTGCAATGGTTGGAATTATGCCCACAGTTGCCTGTATCGGGGATGACAGGCAACATCGCCGCAAACTGTACGTTGATTGCCGTCGACGGCGACAACTGGCTGCTGCACCTTGACCCGGCGCAGGGCGCGCTGTTCAACTCGACCCAGCAGCGGCGCTTGAACGACGCGCTCAACCAGCACCTCGGGCGCACCCTGCAACTGAGCATCGAGCTGATCCGCCCGGAGCAGGAAACCCCGGCCCAGGCCGCAGCGCGCAAGCGTTCCGAGCGTCAGCACGATGCCGAAGTGTCGATCGAGCAGGATCCGCTCATCCAGCAGATGATCCGCCAGTTTGGCGCGACCGTGCGGCAGGATACTATTGAGCCCGTAGAGCCTCTGGTCAACCAGGGGCAATAAACCGATATCCATGCGGCCGGCACTGCGCCAGGCCGCATCATATGAACCAATCGAGGTATACCCCCATGATGAAAGGTGGCATGGCAGGCCTGATGAAGCAGGCTCAGCAAATGCAGGAAAAAATGGCCAAGATGCAGGAAGAGCTGGCCAGCGCCGAAGTCACTGGTCAGTCCGGCGCCGGCCTGGTCAGTGTGGTCATGACCGGCCGTCATGACGTCAAGCGCATCAGCCTCGACGACAGCCTGATGCAGGAAGACAAGGAAGTCCTCGAAGACCTGATCGCTGCCGCCGTCAACGACGCCGTGCGCAAGGTCGAGCAGAACAGCCAGGACAAGATGGGCGGCATGACCGCTGGCATGCAACTGCCGCCGGGCTTCAAGATGCCGTTCTAAGGCATTGGCTTTCCTGTAGGACAAAACGCCCGTTGATCGGGCGTTTTTTTTTGCGCTGGTTAAACCCTGGCCAGTAACCGCAGCCGACCGAACCCGCAGGCGCGGTCGGGGGTCAACCACAACACAGGTAGGCCTTGTCGGTATCGGCTGTAGCTGATTTGACGCTGCCTGCCGTGGCCGGTATAAACCGCCTCTTAATTTGTATTGTCAGGCCTCTCCGATGAGCTTCAGCCCACTGATCCGCCAACTGATCGACTCGCTGCGCATCCTGCCCGGTGTCGGCCAGAAAACCGCCCAGCGCATGGCCCTGCAGTTGCTCGAACGTGACCGCAGCGGCGGCCTGCGCCTGGCGCAGAGCCTGACCCAGGCGATGGAAGGGGTCGGCCACTGCCGCCAGTGCCGAACCTTGACCGAACAGGAGCTGTGCCCGCAGTGCGCCGATGTGCGCCGCGACGACACCCAGCTGTGTGTGGTCGAGGGGCCGATGGATGTGTATGCCGTGGAGCAGACCGGTTTCCGCGGTCGCTACTTCGTACTCAAGGGGCACCTGTCGCCGCTCGATGGCCTCGGGCCTGAGGCTATCGGCATCCCGCAGCTGATGGCGCGCATCGCCGAACAGGACAGCTTCACCGAAGTGATCCTCGCCACCAACCCGACCGTGGAAGGTGAAGCGACCGCGCACTACATCGCCCAGTTGCTGCACGAGAAGGGCCTGGTTGCCTCGCGTATCGCCCATGGCGTGCCGCTCGGTGGCGAGCTGGAGCTGGTCGATGGCGGCACCCTGGCCCATGCCTTTGCCGGGCGCCGGCCGATTGCGCTGTAACTGACTGCTCCCAGCGGTTACTTCATCCGCGGCATTTCAATCCGGTGCTCGTGCACGCGCCGGTACAAGGTTGCCCGAGAAATGCCCAGCGCCTGAGCCGCATCCGCCGGTTTCCAGCGATGACGAATCAGCGCATCGAGAATCATCTGCCGGGCCGGGCTGGAGACGCTGGTCAGCGCCGGCGCGTCCTGAGCGGCGCCGCGCAGCTCTTGCGGTAGATCATCCAGGCGCAACTGGCCCCCATCACACACCGCGCAGGCATAGCGCAGCACCTGGCGCAGCTGCCTGAGGTTGCCCGGCCAGCGGTAGCTCAACAGCGCTTCCAGCGCCGCATCGGTGAGCAGCACCTCAACCCCGCAGGCCTGCGCCTCCTCGGCCAGCAGGCGGTGGATCAGGCTCAGGCGGTCGTCGCGCTCGCGTAGCGGCGGCAGTTCGAAGCGGGCGTTCGCCAGGCGGAAGTACAGGTCCTCGCGAAAGCGCCCGTCGCTGACCATCATTGCCAGGTCACGGTGAGTGGCGCAAATCACCTGAATATCGACGCGCTCGCGCCGGGCGGCACCCAGCGGCGCCACCTCGCCCTCGGCCAGCACCCGCAGCAGCCGGGTTTGCAGGCTTAGCGGCATGTCGCCGATCTCGTCGAGAAACAGCGTGCCACCATCGGCCTGCTGGAGCAGGCCCTGCATACCTTTGCTCGATGCGCCGGTAAACGCCCCGGCGACGTAGCCAAACAACTCGCTCTCGATCAGCGACTCCGGGATCGCCGCGCAATTGAGCGTGACAAACGGCCCTGCTGCGCGCTGGCTGAGCTGGTGCAGCTGGCGCGCGAAGACTTCCTTGCCGACCCCGGTTTCACCTTGCACCAGCACCGCCAGATTGCAGTCCTTGACCCGCGTGGCCAGGCGCAGGTGCTGGCTGATCCGCGCGTCTTGCGCTTGCGGCGTGGGCACTGATGGCGTGCTGCGCCGTTGTGGCGCGCTGACTCGCCCGTACAAGGCAAAGCCCGGCAGGCGCTGGGCGCTGGCCTCGCTGGCGCGGCGCAGTTGCTCAAGGTCGAACAGTTCGCCGATGTGCTGCGGCAGGCGCCCATTGCGCGCCAGCAGATGCTCGCGGGCGAGGCTGTTGAGCGCTTGCAGGCGGCCTTCGGCATCCCAGGCGAGCAGGTAATCGGGCTGGCTTTCGACATAACCGGGGGTGCCGTGGGCGCGCATCACCCAGTGGCCCTGGCTGCTGTGCATGAAGAAGGCGTTTTCGATCTCGCGAGCGGTCTGCTCGACCAGCTGGCGAATCAGATGTTGGCTGCGCCGATCATCCGGCGACTTCAGCGCGGACACGTCGACCACCCCCAGCAGTTCACCCAGCGGGTCGAACACCGGCGCTGCGGTACAGGTCAGGCCGATGAATGCGGCGCGATAGTGATCGCGCTTGTGCACGGTCACCGGTGCCTTGCTGGTCAACACCGCCGCCACGCCGCAGGTGCCTTCTTCCACTTCCGACCAGCAGGTGCCCAGATACAGGCCGGCCTTGCGGCAGTCAGTGCGGATGCTGCTGTCGACCCGGTAGTCGATGGTGCGGCCCTGGCCGTCGGTCAGCAGCACGCAGTAGTCGGCGCCGCGCACCTGGGCGTGCAGGCGTGCCACGGCGTCGCTGGCGATGCGCAGAAACAGCTCGGCGCGCTCGCGGCATTCGTTTAGCAGGTTTTGCGAAAGGATGCGTGGACCCTGCTGCGAGCCAGGGTCGAGGTGATGCAGCTCCATCGAGCGCCGCCACGAGTCGAGGATCAGTGCGGGTACCGGCACCTGTGGCTGGCGTTCGGCGTTTTTCAGCACGCGGCTGACGCAGTCGACATGGGCTCTGGAGTTCGCGGCGAGCATTCGGGCCTCCGGGTATCTCGTTCTTGTCTTTATCGAGCCATTAAGCACGCGCGCGACCACTGCGACAAGCGCTGCTTGATTGGCGGCGCGGCTGAGACGCGGCGTCTCAGCGTCTCGCGGTCAGCGCTGCTGGCGCGGCACCCGGCGTCTCGCCGGCAAGCCGCCAACGTGCACTGGGCACTAGCTGAAACCGCTCTGCCACAGGGCTTGCAGCGTTCAGATCAAAAGCTGGCACCGGCCTTGCTCTGGCTCTCCTCAAACAATAAAACGAGGTGCGCCATGCGCCAGCCCGGCCCGATCATCGGGATCATTGCCAACCCTGCCTCCGGTCGCGACCTGCGCCGCCTGACGGCCAATGCCGGTTTGTATTCCAGCACCGACAAAGCCTCGGCGATCCAGCGCCTGCTCGCCGCATTTGGCGCCACCGGCATTGCCAAAGTGCTGCTGCCAACCGATATGACCGGCATCGCCGCCGCGGTGCTCAAGGCCAGCACTGGCCCGATGGCCCGTGAGCAGCGCTGGCCGGCGTTGCAGATGCTCGATCTGTCCTTGACGCAAACCGTCGCCGACACCCGCCTCGCGGCTCGCCAGATGGTCGAGCAGGGCGTGGCGATGATCGCTGTGCTGGGCGGCGACGGCACGCACAAGGCGGTCGCCGCCGAAGCCGGCGATACGCCGTTGCTGACCTTGTCGACCGGCACCAACAACGCCTTCCCTGAACTGCGCGAAGCGACCAGCGCGGGTCTCGCCGGTGGCCTGCTGGCCAGCGGCCGGATCCCCGCAGCCATCGGCCTGCGCCGCAACAAGCGGCTGCTGGTGCGGGTGCCGCAACAGCAGCTGTGCGAATGGGCGTTGGTCGAGGTCGCGGTTTCACCTCAACGCTTTGTCGGCGCCCGCGCCTTGAGCCGCAGCGAAGACCTGGCAGAAGTGTTCGCCTGCTTTGCCGAGCCACACGCCATCGGCCTGTCGGCCATCTGCGGGCTGTGGTGCCCGGTTTCACGTCAGGCCGAGCAGGGCGCCTGGGTGCGCCTCGATGCCAGCGCCACACAGGTCTTGCTGGCGCCGCTCGCGCCCGGCTTGTTGCAAGGCTGCGGGGTGACCGCCAGTGGCCCGCTGCAGCCGGGCGTGGCGTATCCACTGAGCCTGCGCAGCGGCACCCTGGCGCTGGATGGCGAGCGTGAAATCGAGTTTGCCGAGCAAGACACCCCAACCATCACCCTCGACCTGCACGGCCCACTTTCGGTCGATGTCGAGGCGGTGCTGGCGCATGCCGCCCGCCACCATCTGCTGGTCGTCCCCCGCGACCAGCGGCACACCCCTGCAACCCTGCGTTGAGACAACCCTGGAGAACAACAAGATGTCCACCCAACTCAGCTCCGAGCAGTTGCTGCATGCCTATGAAGTCATGCGCACCATTCGCGCCTTCGAAGAGCGCCTGCATGTCGAGTTTGCCACCGGCGAGATCCCCGGTTTCGTCCACCTGTACGCCGGCGAAGAAGCCTCGGCGGCCGGGGTCATGGCGCACCTGCGTGATTCCGATTGCATCGCCTCCAACCACCGCGGCCATGGCCACTGCATCGCCAAGGGCGTCGATGTGTACGGGATGATGGCCGAGATCTACGGCAAGAAGACCGGCGTCTGCGGCGGCAAGGGCGGCTCCATGCACATCGCCGACCTGTCCAAGGGCATGCTCGGCGCCAACGGCATCGTCGGTGCCGGCGCGCCGCTGGTGGCCGGCTCGGCGCTGGCAGCCAAGCTCAAGGGCCGCGATGACGTCTCGGTGGTGTTCTTCGGCGACGGCGCCTCCAACGAAGGCGCGGTGTTCGAAGCCATGAACATGGCCTCGGTGATGAACCTGGCGTGCATCTTCGTCGCCGAGAACAACGGCTACGCCGAAGCCACCGCGTCGAAATGGTCGGTTGCCTGCGACCATATTGCCGACCGCGCCGCCGGCTTCGGCATGCCCGGGGTGACGATCGACGGCTACGACTTCTTTGCCGTGCACGAAGCCGCAGGCGCCGCCGTCGAGCGTGCGCGCAGTGGCCAGGGGCCGTCGCTGATCGAGGTCAAGCTGACCCGCTACTACGGCCACTTCGAGGGCGACGCACAAACCTACCGCGCGCCCGACGAGGTCAAGAACCTGCGCGAAACCCGCGACTGCCTACTGCAGTTTCGCAACAAGACCACCCGTGCCGGCCTGCTCAGCGCTGCGCAACTGGACGCCATCGATGGCCGCGTCGATGACCTGATCGAGGACGCCGTACGCCGCGCCAAGGCCGACCCCAAACCACAGCCCGCCGATCTGCTCAGCGACGTTTACGTCAGCTACCCGTGAGCCCCCGACAATAACAACGACAGGACAATCACCATGGCAAGAAAGATCAGTTACCAGCAGGCCATCAACGAGGCCCTGGCCCAGGAAATGCGCCGCGACAGCACTGTGTTCATCATTGGCGAAGACGTCGCCGGCGGCGCCGGTGCGCCCGGCGAGCAGGACGCCTGGGGTGGCGTGCTCGGCGTGACCAAGGGCCTTTATCATCAGTTTCCGGGGCGGGTGCTGGATGCGCCGCTGTCCGAAATCGGTTACGTCGGTGCTGCTGTCGGCGCTGCCACCCAAGGCCTGCGGCCAGTCTGCGAACTGATGTTCGTCGACTTCGCCGGCTGCTGCCTGGACCAGATCCTCAACCAGGCGGCGAAGTTTCGCTATATGTTCGGCGGCAAGGCGGTGACACCGCTGGTGATGCGCACCATGGTCGGCGCCGGTTTGCGCGCAGCGGCCCAGCATTCGCAGATGCTCACCTCGCTGTGGACGCATATCCCGGGCCTGAAGGTGGTCTGCCCGTCGTCTCCGTATGACGCCAAGGGCCTGCTGATCCAGGCCATCCGTGACAACGATCCGGTGATCTTCTGCGAGCACAAGCTGCTCTACAGCATGCAGGGCGAAGTACCCGAAGAGCTCTACACCGTGCCTTTCGGCGAGGCCAATTACCTGCGCGACGGCGACGACATCACCCTGGTGACCTACGGGCGCATGGTCCATCTGGCCATGGAAGCTGCCAACAACCTGGCCCGCCAGGGCATCGATTGCGAGGTGCTCGACCTGCGTACCACCAGCCCGCTGGACGAGGACAGCATCCTTGAGAGCGTGGAGAAAACCGGCCGGCTGGTGGTGATCGACGAAGCCAACCCGCGTTGCTCGCTGGCCACCGACATCAGTGCCTTGGTCGCGCAAAAGGCCTTTGCCGCGCTCAAGGGCCCGATCGAGATGGTTACCGCGCCGCATACGCCGGTGCCGTTCTCCGATGCCCTCGAAGACCTGTACATCCCCGATGCGGCGAAGATCGAAGCCGCCGTGCGCAAAGTCATGGACGCCTCAAGGAGTGCTGCATGAGCCAGATCCATACCCTGACCATGCCCAAGTGGGGCCTGTCGATGACCGAAGGCCGAGTCGACGCCTGGCTCAAGCAGGAAGGCGAGCAGATCAACAAGGGCGACGAAGTGCTGGATGTCGAGACCGACAAGATCAGCAGCAGCGTCGAGGCGCCGTTCAGCGGCGTATTGCGCCGCCAGGTCGCCCAGCCGGACGAAACCCTGGCAGTCGGCGCATTGCTCGCCGTGCTGGTCGATGGCGAGGCGGATGAGGCCGAGATCGACGCTGTGGTCGAGCGCTTCCAGGCCGAGTTTGTCGCCAGCGCTGCCAGTGAGCAGGCGCAAGGCCCGGCACCGCAGAAAGCCGAGGTCGGCGGGCGCCTGCTGCGCTGGTTCGAACTGGGCGAGGGCGGTACACCACTGGTACTGGTGCACGGCTTTGGCGGCGACCTCAACAACTGGCTGTTCAACCACCCGGCCCTGGCCGCCGAACGGCGGGTGATCGCGCTGGACCTGCCCGGTCACGGCGAGTCGGCAAAGACCCTTGAGCATGGTGACTTGGACGAACTCAGCGGCGCCGTGTTGGCCTTGCTCGACCACCTCGATATCACCCGCGCGCACCTGGCCGGGCATTCCATGGGCGGTGCGGTGTGCTTGAACCTGGCCCGCCTGGCGCCGCAGCGGGTGGCCAGCCTGAGCTTGATCGCCAGCGTTGGTCTGGGCCGGGAGATCAATGGCGACTACCTGCGCGGTTTTGTCGAAGCGGCCAATCGCAATGGCTTGAAACCAGCCATGAGCCAACTGTTTGCCGACCAAGGCATGGTCACCCGGCAGATGCTCGAGGACATGCTCAAGTTCAAGCGCCTCGAAGGCGTCGACGCTGCCCTGCGTTTGTTGGCCGCAGCGATTGCCGATGGCGACCAGCAACGCCATGACCTGCGCGGCGTGATCGCCCAACAGCCGACTCTGGTGCTGTGGGGCAGCGAAGACGCGATCATCCCGGCCAGCCATGCCCAAGGCGTAGAGGCCGAAGCGGTGGTGCTGCCAGGGGTTGGCCATATGGTGCAGATGGAAGCTGCCGAGCAGATCAACCAGCTGCTGCAGGACTTTGTCCGCAAGCACTGATCCCGTGAGCCTGGAGAAAACAACAATGAACGACCTCAGCCACTCCCATATGCGCGCCGCCGTCTGGCATGGGCGCAATGACATTCGCGTCGAACAGGTACCGCTGCCGGCAGACCCACCGCCGGGCTGGGTGCAGATCAAGGTCGACTGGTGCGGCATCTGCGGCTCGGACCTGCACGAGTACGTGGCCGGGCCGGTATTTATCCCGGTCGAAGCACCGCACCCGCTGACCGGAATTCAGGGCCAGTGCATTCTAGGCCACGAATTCTGCGGCGAGATCGCCAAGCTCGGCGAGGGCGTCAGCGGCTACGCCGTTGGCGATTCGGTTGCGGCCGATGCCTGCCAGCACTGCGGCACCTGCTATTACTGCACCCATGGCTTGTACAATATCTGTGAAAAACTGGCCTTTACCGGGCTGATGAACAACGGTGCGTTCGCCGAGCGAGTCAACGTCCCGGCCAATCTGCTCTACCGCCTGCCCGAAGGCTTCCCGCGCGAAGCCGGCGCGCTGATCGAGCCGCTGGCGGTGGGCATGCATGCGGTGAAAAAGGCCGGCAGCCTGCTTGGGCAGAACGTGGTGGTAGTCGGGGCTGGCACCATCGGCCTGTGCACCATCATGTGCGCCAAGGCCGCAGGTGCGGCTCAGGTGATCGCCCTGGAGATGTCCTCGGCGCGCAAGGCCAAGGCCCTTGAGGTCGGCGCCAGTGCAGTGCTCGACCCGAGCCAGTGCGACGCGCTGGCTGAAATCCGCGCGCTCACCGGCGGGCTGGGTGCTGATGTCAGCTTCGAATGCATCGGCAACAAGAACACCGCCAAGCTGGCCATCGATGCGATTCGCAAAGCGGGCAAGTGCGTACTGGTGGGGATTTTCGAGGAGCCGAGCCTGTTCAACTTCTTCGATCTGGTCTCGACCGAGAAACAGGTGCTGGGTGCCTTGGCCTACAACGGCGAGTTTGCCGATGTGATCGCCTTCATCAACGATGGCCGCCTGAACATTCAGCCACTGGTGACCGGGCGCATCGGCCTGGAGCAGATCGTCGAGCTGGGCTTTGAGGAGTTGGTCAACAACAAGGAGCAGAATGTGAAGATCATCGTCTCGCCAGGCGGGCGTTGATTTACACAGGCTGACCTACACGGGGAGATGCGCTGGCCGCCAGCGGCCAGCGCAGATCAGGCAGGCCCCTAGTATTCGCTCAGGGAAAACTCGGTCAGGCAGAAGGTCGGCACGCCTGCGTCCTGCAGCCGTTGCGAGCCTTCCAGCTCCGGCAGGTCGATGATCGCCGCCGCTTCGAATACTTGCGCGCCGGTGCGACGGACCAGGTTGGCTGCTGCCAGCAAGGTGCCGCCGGTGGCAATCAGGTCATCGAAGATCAGCACCGAGTCGCCTTCACACAGGCTGTCGGCGTGCACTTCAAGAAACGCCTCGCCGTACTCGGTCTGATAGCCCTCGGACAGCACATGCGCCGGTAGCTTGCCCTGTTTGCGGAACAGGATCAGCGGCTTGTTCAACTGGTGGGCAATGATCGACCCGATCAGAAAACCGCGCGCATCCATGGCACCGATATGGCTGAATTCGGCCTCGACATAGCGCTCGATGAACCGGTCGGCCACATAGCGCAGGCCGCGCGGCGACTGGAACAACGGGGTGATGTCACGGAAGATCACACCCGGCTTGGGAAAGTCCACTACCGGGCGGATCAGGGCTTTGAGGTCGAAAGTGTCGCTGTACATGAGGGGTATCCTGAGAAATCTGGCCGCAAGTATACCCCGTCAACTGGCTCAGGCGTCGATTGCGCCGCCGGCCAGTGCGCACAGCTGGATCGGGTCGAGGATATGCACTTCCTTGCCCTCGGCCGTGATCAGGCCGTTTTGCTGGAAGCGCGTGAACACCCGCGACACGGTTTCCACAGCCAGGCCCAGGTAGTTGCCGATCTCGTTGCGCGACATGCTCAGACGGAACTGGTTGGCCGAATAACCGCGTGCGCGGAAGCGCGCCGACAGGTTGACCAGGAAGGTGGCGATGCGCTCGTCAGCGGTTTTTTTCGACAGCAGCAGCATCATTTGCTGGTCGTCGCGAATCTCCCGACTCATCACCCGCATCAGCTGACGGCGCAACTGCGGCAGTTGCACCGACAGTTCGTCGAGGCGCTCGAAGGGGATCTCGCATACCGAGGTGGTTTCCTGGGCCTGGGCCGATACCGGGTAGGCCTCGGTGTCCATGCCCGACAGGCCGACCAGCTCGCTGGGCAGGTGGAAGCCGGTGATCTGCTCCTCGCCGCTGTCGCTCAGGCTGAAGGTCTTCAGGGCACCGGAGCGAACCGCATAGACCGAGCCAAAATCGTCGCCCTGGCGGAACAGGAATTCTCCCTTTTTCAGCGGGCGGCCGCGTTTGACGATTTCATCCAGCGCATCCATGTCCTCAAGGTTAAGGGACAATGGCAGGCACAACGGGGCCAGGCTGCAATCCTTGCAGTGGGCCTGGTTGTGTGTGCGCAGTTTTACTGGCTCGGACATTTCAATCGATCCTTGTGGGAAATCACACATAAGCCGTAAGGATAACCGACGGCATGGCTTGAGGGCCAGCCTGCACTTTTTTGTGCAGGCTGGCGGGGCTGCAGCGTGGTGTCGCGCAGCCCGTCCTCAGCCAATGATGTGCCTGCCCCACAGGGAAGTCCATGCGCTGCTTGGTCGCGTCAGATCACCCGCGAGAAACGCTGGCGATTGTGTTGCGCCAGGTAGGCATCGAACACCATGCATACCGAGCGGACCAACAGGCGCCCGGCCGGCAGGACCTTGATGCCCTTGCTGTCGAGACGGATCAGACCGTCGCTGTGCATCGCCTGCAGTTGCGGCCATAGCTCATTGAAGTAACCACGAAAATCGATCGTGAAGGTGCGTTCTATCTGTTCGAAGTCCAGTTCGAAATGGCAGATCAATTGCTGGATCACCGCCCGGCGCAGGCGATCATCCTGGTTGCATAGCAGCCCGCGCTGGGTTGCCAGTTGTGCGTTGGAGAGGAGCTCCTTGTAAGTGTTCAGGTCGCTGCTGTTCTGGCAGTACAGATCGCCGATCTGGCTGATGGCCGACACCCCGAGGCCGATCAGGTCGCAATGACCGTGGGTGGTGTAGCCCTGGAAGTTGCGCTGCAGGGTGCCTTCTTCCTGGGCGATGGCCAGCTCGTCGTCGGGCAGGGCAAAGTGGTCCATGCCGATGTAGCGGTAACCCGCTGCGGTCAGTTGCTCGATGGTGGCGTGGAGCATTTCCAGCTTGGCTGCCGGGGCCGGCAGGTCGTTGCTGTCGATGCGCCGCTGGGGCATGAAGCGCTCTGGCAGGTGCGCGTAGTTGAACACCGAAAGGCGGTCAGGCTGCAGCCGGATCACTTCGTCGACGGTGCGGGCGAAGCCCTCCGGGGTCTGCTTGGGCAGGCCGTAGATCAAGTCCAGGTTGACCGAGCGGAACTGCAAGGTACGCGCCGCCTCGATCAGGGCGCGGGTCTGCTCCAGGCTCTGCAGGCGGTTGACCGCACGTTGCACCACTGGGTCGAGGTCTTGCACACCGAGGCTGACCCGGTTGAAGCCCAGTTCGCGCAGCAGGCCCATGGTCGACCAATCGGCTTCACGCGGGTCAAGCTCGATGCCGTAGTCGCCGGAGTCGTCGTCGAGCAGGTTGAAGTGCTCGCGCAGGCTCGCCATCAGCTGACGCAATTCGACATGGCTGAGGAAGGTCGGCGTGCCGCCACCAAAGTGCAGCTGTTCCACACGTTGGTTAGGTTCCAGATGACAGGCGATCAGCTGAATTTCCTGTTGCAGGCGCTGCAGGTAGGGCAGGGCGCGGGCGCGGTCCTTGGTGATGACCTTGTTGCATGCGCAGTAGTAGCAGATGTTGGCGCAGAACGGCACGTGCACATACAGCGACAGCGGCCGTACCGCGCGGCGGCTCTCGCGCAGGGCATGTAGCAGGTCGAACGAACCCACTTCGCTGTGCAGTTGCAGAGCGGTTGGGTAGGAGGTATAGCGAGGGCCGGCCAGGTCGTAACGGCGGATAAGGTCGGCGTCCCAACGAAGTTCGTCGAGCATGTGGAATAGTCCCCGGATAGGAGCAGCAGTGTCCGAAGTCTATGGGCGTCTGTAGGAATCTGTTTTGATTTGTATCAACGCGCCTCGCGAGGCGCGCTCAGTGGCCCATCAGCCAGTGCTGGTGCGGGCCGGGCAGGGTCCACAGGCCAAACACGATCACCAGCAGGCCACCGGCCACGCGCACACTGCGTTTGCGCAGCAGCCGATTGACCCGCTCGGCGGCCAGCCCGGTGGCGAGCAATACCGGCCAGGTGCCGAGGCCGAATGCCAGCATCAGCGCCGCGCTGTAGCCGGCATTGCCCTGGCTCGCCGCCCACAACAGGGTGCTGTAGACCAGCCCGCACGGCAGCCAGCCCCACAGTGCACCGAGCAGCAGCGCCCGCGGCAAACTCGACACCGGCAACAAGCGTGTTGCCAGCGGTTGAATATGCCGCCACAGGCCACGGCCCAGTGCTTCGATGCGGGTCAGCCCGCTCCACCAACCGGCCAGGTACAGGCCCATGGCGATCAACAGCAACGCCGCGATCGCCCGCAACACCTGCGCTGCCGGGCTGCTGGCCACGGCCCAGCCGGCCATGCCCAGCAGCAGGCCGGCGCTGGCATAGCTGAGTACGCGGCCGAGGTTGTAGGCCAGCAACAAGCGCAGCCGGCGGCCGCGTTGTTCTGCCGGAATGGCCAGAGTCAGCGCGCCCATCAGGCCGCCGCACATGCCCAGGCAGTGGCCGCCGCCAAGCAGGCCGAGCACCAGGGCCGAGCCTAGCAGGGGCAGCAGTTCAAACACGGGGCGGGGTGTCCTCATCTGCGGGCTTGGTGTCGTGCTTGACCGCCGCTTGATGGCCTGGGTCCTGGTCATCGAAGAGGATGCTGTGCGCCGGGCTGTCGAGGTCGTCGTACTGGCCGCTGTCGACGGCCCAGAAGAAGATGTAGATGGCCACGCCAACGATCAGCAGGGCTGCGGGAATCATGATGTACAGCGCAGGCATGGCGGTCTCGCTCAGTGAAGGATGGTCGCGCCGGCAACCGCCTCGACGCGGGCCGTGCTGGCGGGCGCGAGGTCGGGCAGGCGGGTCAGGCGCAGGGCGTTGAGCACCACCACCAGCGAGCTGACCGACATGCCGATGGCGGCCCACACGGGGGTGATCCAGCCCAGCGCCGCGAACGGCAACATCAGGCCATTGTACAAGGTTGCCCAGGCCAGGTTCTCGACGATTATCCGCCGCGTGCGGCGTGCCAGCAGCAGCGCCTGGGCCAGCGCTTGCAGGCGGTTGGACAACAGCACCGCATCGGCGCTGGTTTTTGCCAGGTCAGTGGCCGAGCCCATGGCAATGCTGATGTCCGCTGCAGCCAGCACGGGCACGTCATTGACCCCATCACCGAGCATCAACACCTTGCACCCTGCGGCCTGCAAGGCGCGCAGGCGGGCCAGCTTGTCGTCGGGGCGCAGGCCGCCAACCGCCTGATCGATGCCCAGTTGTGCGGCCACCTCGGCGACCATTGGCGAGCTGTCGCCAGACAGCAGCAAGGTCTGCCAGCCGCGCGCCTTGCAGGCGTCGAGCAAAGCCTGGGCGTCATCGCGCAGGCGGTCGTCCAGGCCAAACCAGGCCAACGGCCCGTGGGTATCGCCGAGCAGCAGCCACTGGCCACGCGGCTCGGGCAGCGGCGGTGGCTCGCTGCCGCTCAGGGCACAGACGAAACTGGCCTGGCCGATGCGCATGTGCTGGCCGTCGAGTTGGCCTTCCAGGCCCAGCCCGGGCACGTTCTGCACTTCTTCGGCGGGCCGCGTGCTGCGGCCGAAGGCGCGCGCGATCGGGTGCTCCGAGCGGTTTTCCAGCGCGGCGGCGAGGGTCAGGCACTGGTCGCTGCCCAGCGTGCCCAAGGGGCGGATGCTGCGCAGGGTCAGGCGGCCTTCGGTGAGCGTGCCGGTCTTGTCGAAGATCACCGTGTCGATCTGGTTGAGGCCTTCCAGCACATGCCCGCGTGTCACCAGCAGGCCAAGCTTGTGCAGGGTGCCGGTGGCGGTGGTCAGCGCGGTCGGGGTGGCCAGCGACAGGGCGCAGGGGCAGGTGGCGACGAGCATCGCCAGCACGATCCAGAATGCCCGGCTCGGGTCTAGTTGCCACCAGAGCAGGCCGATGGCGACTGCGGCCAACAGCGTGAATAACAAGAACCACTGCGAGGCGCGGTCGGCGATCTGCGCCAGGCGCGGCTTTTCGGACTGGGCGCGTTCCAGCAGCCTGACGATGGCGGACAAGCGCGTGGCCTGGCCCAGCGCTTGGACCTCGACGGTCAGCGTGCTTTCGATGTTCAAGGTGCCGCCGGTGACGTGATCGCCCGGGCTGCGCGCCAGCGGCAGGTACTCGCCGGTGAGCAATGACTCGTCGATGCTCGAACGGCCCTCGACAATCCGTCCGTCCGCCGGGATCACCGCGCCGGGCAGCACCTGCACCCGGTCGCCGCAGTTGAGTTCGGCCAGCAGAATGCGCTCGCTGCGCCCCTCGCTGTCCAGGCGCAAGCACGAGGCCGGCAGCAGGTTGACCAGTTGCGCAGTGGCCGCCGCCGTGCGCTCGCGGGCGCGGCGTTCAAGGTAACGACCAGTCAGCAGAAACAGGGCAAACATGCCGACCGTGTCGAAGTACAGCTCGCCGCTGCCGGTGATCGCCGTCCAGATTCCGGCGCAGTAGGCCAGGGCGATGGCCAGCGACACCGACACATCCATGGTCAGGTGGCGGGTGCGCAGGTCGCGCGCGGCGCCTTTGAAAAACGGCGCACAGCTGTAGAACACGATCGGCGTGGTCAGAAACAGCGCAACCCAACGCAGAATGGTGTGCAACTCGGGGCTGAGGTCGATGTTGAATTCAGGCCAGGTGGCCATGGTCGCCATCATCGCCTGGAACCACAACAGCCCAGCCACACCGAGGCGGCGCAGGGCGCTGCGGTTCTCCCGCGCAAGCTGCTCGGCGGCCTGGTCGGGCTGATAGGGGTGGGCGGCGTAGCCGATCTGGCGCAGCTCGGCCATCAACTTCGACAGCGGCAGTTGCAGGTCGTCCCAGCTCAGCAGCAGGCGGTGGTTGGACAGGTTCAGGCGGGCGTCGGCCACGCCTGGCACATTGCGCAGGTGTTTCTCGATCAGCCAGCCGCAAGCGGCGCAACTGATGCCTTCGATCATCAGCACCGCTTCGGCCTGGCCATGGTCATGGCGGACGAAGCCTTGCTGAACATCGTTGCGGTCGTACAGCGCCAGTTCGTCCTGCAACTGCTGGGGCAGGGCCTCTGGATTGGCGCTGGTTTCGCTGCGGTGCTGGTAGTAGTGCTCAAGGCCGCCAGCAACGATGGATTCGGCAACGGCCTGGCAACCGGGGCAGCAGAATGCGCGCAGCTCGCCCAACACCTTGGCGTTGAAGCGGCTGCCGGCAGGGACCGGCAGGGCGCAGTGGTAGCACGGGTTGGGCTGAGTCATCACATCATGGCCTTACTAAAACCGCAAAGTTGCACGCATCCCCGTAGGAGCGGCCTTGTGTCGCGAAAGGGTCGCGAAGCGGCCCCAGGATTCATGCCGCGGCCACAATTGCCGGGCCAGCTTCGCTGGCCTTTCGCGACACAAGGCCGCTCCTACAGGTGCTCGGCGCCCTGGATGGCTTCATCGCCGAGCTGGAGGGTTACGCCGTGCTCGACTTTCTCTTCCTCGAACAAGCGCCAGATGTGGCCATCTTGGCTGCCCAGCAGCTCGACAAAGCGCCGGCCCTCGACCTTGTCGTCCAGTTGGCCAACATAGCGGCCTGCTTCGCTGCGCGCCAACTGGACCTTGCGGTCCTTGTCCGGCTGGGTCGGCGAGATCAGGTTGAGTTCCAACGTCTGCGGGTCGCTGTTGCCGCTCAGACGCAGCTCGACCTCGCCGGTCAGCTCATCGAGGAACACGCTGGCCTTGAGGTTGAGAGTCTGCGCCAGCAGTTCGCGGTCGAGCGAGCGGTTGATGCCTTTGCCGGCCTCGTAGTAGTTGTCGTTGACCAGATTGTCCGGGTTGCGCACGGCAATGCTGACCATGGTCAGGCTCAGGCACACCGAGGTGGTGAGGATGCCGATGAGGATCCAGGGCCAGAGGTGCTTGTACCAGGGGCTGGCGGCAGTAGCAGGCATGGAGCGGGTTCCTTAGCGAATTTGCGGGCCGATGAAACGGCTCTTGGCTTCAACCTGGGTGCCATTGTCGTCGGCGTCCTTGAGGGTGAAGATGACTTCGTTGGTGGTCGACGGCAACTGCTCGGGGGCCACCGACAGCTGCACCGGCAGGCTGACGATATCACCGGCCTCGACGCGGATCTCGCGCCGGCCTTGCAGTTGCAGGTCTGGCAGGCCGCTGGCCTCGAGCACGTAGACGTGATCGCGCTGGTCCTTGTTCATGACTTTGAGGCTGTACACGTTCTCGATCTGCCCCTGGGCGTTTTCGCGGTACAGCACGCGGTCCTTGCTGACATCGAACCCCACCAGCGAGCGGGTGGCAAAGGCCGTGGCCAGGGCGCCGATCATCACCAGCAGGACTACTGCATAACCGATCAGGCGCGGCCGCGCCATGTGCGTCTTCTGCCCGGACAGGTTGTGTTCGGTGGTGTAGCTGACCAGGCCGCGTGGGTAGTTCATCTTGTCCATGATGGTGTCGCAGGCGTCGATGCAGGCAGCGCAGCCGATGCACTCGACCTGCAGGCCGTCACGGATGTCGATGCCGGTCGGACACACCTGCACGCACATGGTGCAGTCGATGCAGTCGCCCAGGCCTTGCGCCTTGTAGTCGGCGTCTTTCTTGCGCGGGCCGCGTAGTTCGCCGCGGCGCGGGTCATACGAGACGATCAGGGTGTCCTTGTCGAACATCACGCTCTGGAAGCGCGCATACGGGCACATGTAGATGCACACCTGTTCACGCAACCAACCGGCATTGCCGTAGGTGGCCAGGGTGAAGAAGCCGACCCAGAAGTAGGCCCAGCCATCGGCTTCGCCGGTGAAGAATTCCACGAGCAGTTCGCGGATCGGCGAGAAGTAACCGACAAAAGTCACCCCGGTGACGAAACCAATCAGCAGCCACAGGCTGTGCTTGGCGGTCTTGCGAGCGAGCTTGTTGGCGCTCATTGGCGCCTTGTCGAGCTTCATGCGCTGGTTGCGGTCACCCTCGGTGATTTTCTCGCACCACATGAACACCCAGGTCCACACGCTCTGCGGGCAGGTGTAGCCGCACCAGATGCGCCCGGCGAATACGGTGATGAAAAACAGGCCAAAAGCGGCGACGATCAGGATGCCCGACAGCAGAATGAAATCCTGCGGCCAGATGGTGGTGCCGAAGATGTAGAACTTACGCTCGGGCAGGTTCCACCAGACAGCCTGGTGGCCGCCCCAGTTCAGCCACACGGTGCCAAAGTAGAGCAGGAACAGCAGCGCGCCGCCGACCATGCGCAGCCTGCGGAACACGCCGGTGAAGGCGCGGGTGTAGATCTTGGCACGGGAGGCATAGAGGTCGACGGAATCCTTTCCCTTATTGGCAGGCGGGGTCACGTCATGTACCGGAATGTGCTTGCTCATCATCGAGTCCCACGGCAGTGGAGAAGTGCCGCGGCCAGTGCATGCCAGTCGCGGTCGTGCGCCTGGTGCTGACGCTCTGCGGCCTATGATACGCCTGTGCTGGCGAGGTCGGACCGTACTGCGACGTTATGTCGCGTTGGGTTTGCTTGTGAAATGGTGTAGGTGCGATTGTCAATTGATCCAGGTCAGCCGAGGTGCAAACGCCTCGGCTGACCTGGCTGGATTACGGCTTGGCAGGCTCGGCGGCTTCCTGCTGCGACAGGCTGTACACATAGGCGGCCAGCAGGTGCACCTTGTCATTGCCTTGCAACTCGGCCTGGGCCGGCATCTGGCCCTGACGGCCGTAGCGGATGGTCTGCTGCAACTGGGCGAAGCTTGAGCCGTAGATGAACCCCTGCGGATGGGTCAGATCAGGTGCGCCCATGGCCGGCGTACCCTTGGCCTCGGACCCGTGGCAGGCGACACAGTTGGTGGCGAACAGTTTCTGGCCGTTGGCAGGGTCTGCCTTGATGCCCTCGGGCAGCTTGCGCCCGTCCAGCTTGGTCAGGACAAAGGCGGCCACATCAGCCACACCTTGCTCGCCGAGCACCTCGGCCCAGGCCGGCATCACGCCGTGGCGGCCGTTCATGATCGAGGCCTTGATCGTCTCCGGCTCGCCACCCCAGCGCCATTCGCTGTCGGTCAGGTTAGGGAAGCCATAGGCGCCCTTGGCGTCGGAACCGTGGCACACCGAACAGTTGGAGGCGAACAACCGGCCACCCATTTTCAGCGCCTGCGGGTCCTTGGCGACTTCTTCGATCGGCATCGCGGCAAACTTGGCAAAGATCGGCCCAAAGCGGGCATTGGCCTTGGCCATTTCCTTTTCCCACTCGTGCACGCCGGTCCAGCCCGCCTCACCGTTGCTGAACTCGGTCTGCTTGTCGTTATCGAGGTAGCTGTAGCCTGGCAGGATGCCTTTCCAGTTGCCCAGGCCTGGGTACAGCACCAGGTAACCAAGGGCAAAGATGATGGTGCCGACAAACAGCCAGAACCACCATTTGGGCAGCGGGTTGTCGTATTCCTCGATGCCGTCGAAGGCGTGGCCGACGGTCTCGTCGGTGATGTCCTCGCGCTGGCCCTTGCGGGTCGACAGCAGCAGCCAGGTGAGGGCGAAGATCGTGCCCAACGTCAGCACGCTGACGTACAGGCTCCAGAAGGTAGTCATTGTTGTTTGCTCCTAGACGCTTTTGCTTGCGCTTGCTCGACGTGCTGGCTGGCTTCGGGGTCATCGGCAAAAGGCAGTTGCGTGGCCTCGTCGAAGTCGCGCTTGCGGCGTGGGCTGAACACCCACAGGGCGAGGCCGACGAACGCTACCAGTACCACCACGGTGCCCAGGCCACGGATCATTCCGATATCCATCAGCGTCACCGTTTGCTTTTGATGATGGTGCCAAGGCCTTGCAGGTACGCCACCAGCGCGTCCATCTCGGTCTTGCCCCTGACCGCGTCGGCAGCGCCGGCGATGTCGGCATCGGTGTACGGCACGCCCAGGGTGCGCAGCACTTCGAGCTTTTTCGCGGTGTCCTTGCCATCGAGCTTGTGCTCGACCAGCCACGGGTAGGACGGCATCTTCGACTCGGGTACGACGTTGCGCGGGTTGTACAGGTGCGCGCGGTGCCAGTCATCCGAGTAACGCCCGCCGACCCTGGCCAGGTCCGGCCCGGTGCGCTTGGAGCCCCACAGGAACGGGTGGTCCCAGACGCTTTCGCCGGCGACCGAGTAGTGCCCGTAGCGCTCGGTTTCGGCGCGGAATGGCCGGATCATCTGCGAGTGGCAGCCTACGCAGCCTTCGCGGATATAGATATCGCGGCCTTCCAGCTCCAGCGCGGTGCGCGGCTTCATGCCTTCGACCGGCTTGTTGGTAACGTCCTGGAAAAACAGCGGGACGATCTGGGTCAGGCCACCGATGCTGACGGCAATGACCATGAAGAAAGCCAACAGGCCGATGTTCTTCTCGACTGCTTCATGCTTCATCAGTGCGCTCCCACAACGACGATCTTGGCGGCGGCTTCAGCTTCTGTGGCATCCGCTGCACGTACTGTGCGCAGCACGTTGTAAGCCATCAGCAACATCCCCGAGGCGAAGAACGCACCGCCCACTGCGCGGACGATATAGCCCGGGTGGCTGGCCTGCAGCGCCTCGACGAACGAATAGGTGAGGGTGCCGTCATCGTTGATCGCACGCCACATCAGGCCCTGGGTAATGCCGTTGACCCACATCGAGGCGATGTACAGCACGGTGCCGATAGTGGCCAGCCAGAAGTGCGCGTTGATCAGGCCGACGCTGTGCATCTGCGCCCGGCCGTAGAGCTTGGGAATCATGTGGTAGATGGCGCCGATCGAGATCATCGCCACCCAGCCGAGCGCACCGGCGTGTACGTGGCCGATGGTCCAGTCGGTGTAGTGCGACAGCGAGTTGACCGTCTTGATCGCCATCATCGGCCCTTCGAAGGTCGACATGCCGTAGAACGCCAGCGACACCACGAGGAAGCGCAGGATCGGGTCGGTGCGCAGTTTGTGCCAGGCCCCGGACAGCGTCATCATGCCGTTGATCATGCCGCCCCAGCTCGGCGCCAGGAGGATGATCGACATGACCATGCCCAGCGACTGCGCCCAGTCGGGCAGGGCGGTGTAGTGCAAGTGGTGCGGGCCGGCCCAGATGTAGAGGGTGATCAGCGCCCAGAAGTGCACGATCGACAAGCGGTACGAGTAGATCGGCCGCTCGGCCTGCTTGGGCACGAAGTAATACATCATGCCGAGAAAGCCCGTGGTCAGGAAGAAGCCCACCGCGTTGTGCCCGTACCACCACTGGATCATCGCGTCGGTCGCACCGGCGTAGGCCGAGTACGACTTGAACAGGCTCACCGGCAGCGAGATGTGGTTGACAATGTGCAACATCGCGGTGACGACGATGAAGGCGCCGTAGAACCAGTTGCCGACATAGATGTGCTTGGTCTTGCGCTTGACGATGGTGCCGAAGAACACCACGCCGTAGGTGACCCAGACGATCGCCAGCAGAATCGCGATCGGCCATTCAAGCTCTGCGTATTCCTTGGTGGTGGTGTAACCCAATGGCAGGGTGATCAAAGCGCTGACGATGACCGCCTGCCAGCCCCAGAAGGTGAACGCCGCCAGGCTGTCGGAAATCAACCGCGTCTGGCAGGTGCGCTGCACCACGTAATACGAGGTGCCAAACAGCGCACAGCCACCGAAGGCGAAGATCACCAGGTTGGTGTGCAGCGGGCGCAGGCGGCCGAAGCTGGTCCAGGGCAGGTCGAGGTTCAGTTGCGGCCAGACCAGTTGCGAGGCGATGAACACCCCGAGCCCCATGCCAAGGATCCCCCAGACCACCGTCATGATGGCGAACTGGCGGACGACCTTATAGTTATAAGCAGTCGGACTGATTGCTGTGCTCATTCTAAGGTTCCACGGTTTGAATATTCTTGTTGGTTGAAAATCGGCGCCAGTATCGGTAACCCCTGGGGGTATGGCAACGCAAGGCTCCTCGCGCCGACCCGTGTCCACACCCTGCATGCTGCCGTCCCGCAGCGCTTGGGTCTGGATGATTGTACACAAATAAATATTTGTTATGTGTACCGTTTCTCGACTTTTTCTGATCGATCGGTCAGGCTTTTTCGGGCCTGTCTGGGTAGGTCGGATACCCTCCCAAAGCCGTAGCTTGAACCGCCCAAAGTCGGCCCGGCGTCAGGCGCTATGGGACGTGCGAGTAGGGCGTTGCCGCCTTGGCATCTAGCTTAGTTGTGTTCGGAGGGGGTGCAAGCGAGGTGGGCGGAGTGGAGAAGCGGGGAAAGCCGGGGCCGTGAAACGGCCCCGAGGGTGTTACTTGGCGGTCACGGTCTGGGCCGGTTGCGGTTGCGACAGGCTGTACACGTAGGCAGCCAGCAGGTGGACCTTGTCGTGGCCCTGAATGTCAGCCTGGGCTGGCATCTGGCCCTGGCGGCCGTAGCGAATGGTCTGCTGCAACTGGGCGAAGCTGGAACCATAGATGAACGCCTGTGGATGGGACAGGTCAGGTGCGCCCATCACTGGCGTGCCTTTGCCTTCCGGTCCGTGGCAGGCAACGCAGTTGCTGGCGAAGATCTGCTGGCCTTTGGCTGGATCAGCCTTGACCCCTTCAGGCAGCTTGCGGCCGTCCATGTTGGTCAGCACGAACGCCGCCACATCCGCCACGCCCTGCTCACCGATCACCTCCGCCCAGCCCGGCATGACGCCGTGGCGGCCGTTCATGATCGAGGCCTTGATGGTTTCCGGGTCGCCGCCCCAGCGCCAGTCGCTGTCGGTCAGGTTGGGGAAGCCGTAGGCACCTTTGGCGTCCGAGCCGTGGCACACCGAGCAGTTCGAGGCAAACAGGCGGCCGCCCATTTTCAATGCTTGCGGGTCCTTGGCCACTTCTTCCACCGGCATGGCGGCAAACTTGGCGAAGATCGGCCCGAAGCGGGCGTCGGCCTTGTCCATCTCGCGCTGCCATTCATCGACCTGGGTCCAGCCATTCTCATAGCCCGGCAGGATGCCCTTCCAGTTGCCCAGGCCTGGGTACAGGATCAGGTAGCCGACGCCGAAGGCGAGGGTGCCGACGAACAGCCAGAACCACCACTTGGGTAGCGGGTTGTCGTACTCCTCGATGCCATCAAAGCTGTGGCCCATGGTCTGGTCGGTGGTGTCCTTGCTCTGGCCCTTGCGGGTGCTGAGCAGCAGCCACGTCAGGCCGATCAGGCTGCCGATGGTCAGTACGCTGATGTACGTACTCCAGAAGGTGGTCATTGCCCGTTACTCCTCATTGCAGGCTCCTGCCCGGCAGGGGGCAGGCGGTCATCGTCGAAGGGCAGCAGGCGCGCTTCAGCGAAATCACGGTCACGGCGACGGTTGAACACCCACAGGCTCAGGCCGATGAAGGCGATCATCACCACCAGGGTGCCGAGGCCGCGGATCATGCCGATGTCAATTGACAGTTCCATTGCTTACCTCTTGTTCTTGATCGCAGTGCCGAGCACCTGCAGGTAGGCGACCAGCGCGTCCATCTCGGTATGGCCCTTGACGGCGTCACGGGCACCGGCGATATCCGCGTCGGTGTAAGGCACGCCGAGGGTGCGCAGGGCGCGCATCTTGGTCTCGGTGTGGCTGTTGTCGACCTGGTCGGCGACCAGCCATGGGTACGACGGCATCTTCGACTCGGGGACAACGTTGCGCGGGTTGTACAGATGCGCGCGGTGCCAGTCGTCCGAGTAGCGTCCGCCGACCCGGGCCAGGTCCGGCCCGGTGCGCTTGGAGCCCCACAGGAACGGGTGGTCCCAGACGCTCTCGCCGGCGACCGAGTAGTGCCCGTAGCGCTCGGTCTCGGCGCGGAACGGCCGGATCATCTGCGAGTGACAACCGACGCAGCCTTCTCGAATGTAGATGTCGCGGCCTTCCAGTTGCAGTGCGGTGTACGGCTTCATACCCTCGACCGGCTTGTTGGTGACGTCCTGGAAGAACAGCGGGACGATCTGGGTCAGGCCGCCGATACTGACGGCCAACACCATCAACACTGCCAGCAGGCCGACGTTTTTCTCGATGACTTCATGTTTCATCAGGCAACTCTCCTCAGGCCAACTGGGCGTTCGCAGGGGCGGCGGCTGCATCCGGTGCGCGCACCGTGCGCCAGGTGTTCCAGGCCATCAGGAACATACCGCTGAGGAAGATCGCACCACCGACGAAGCGCACGATGAAGCCTGGGTGGCTGGCCACCAGTGTTTCGACGAAAGAGTAGGTGAGGGTGCCGTCGGCGTTGACCGCGCGCCACATCAGGCCCTGGGCGATGCCGTTGACCCACATCGAGGCGATGTACAACACGGTGCCGATGGTCGCCAGCCAGAAGTGCGCATTGATCAAACCAATGCTGTACATGCGCTCTTTGCCCCAGATTTTCGGGATGGTGTGGTACAGCGCACCGATGGAAATCATCGCAACCCAACCAAGCGCGCCGGCATGGACGTGGCCGATAGTCCAGTCGGTGTAGTGCGACAAGGCGTTGACGGTCTTGATCGCCATCATCGGCCCTTCGAAGGTCGACATGCCGTAGAACGCCAGCGACACCACCAGGAAGCGCAGAATCGGGTCGCTGCGCAGTTTGTGCCAGGCGCCCGACAGGGTCATCATGCCGTTGATCATGCCGCCCCAGCTTGGCGCGAGCAGAATCAGCGACATGACCATGCCCAGCGACTGCGCCCAGTCAGGCAGAGCGGTGTAGTGCAGGTGGTGCGGGCCGGCCCAGATGTACAGGGTGATCAGTGCCCAGAAGTGCACGATCGACAGCCGGTAGGAATACACCGGGCGTTCGGCCTGCTTGGGTACGTAGTAGTACATCATGCCGAGGAAGCCTGCGGTCAGGAAGAAGCCCACCGCGTTGTGGCCGTACCACCACTGCACCATGGCGTCGGTTGCGCCGGCATACACCGAGTAGGACTTGGTCAGGCTGACCGGGATTTCCAGGTTGTTGACGATGTGCAGCAGCGCCACGGTGAGGATAAACGCACCGAAGAACCAGTTACCCACATAGATGTGCTTGGTGGTGCGCTTGATCAGCGTACCGAAGAACACGATCGCGTAGGCCACCCAGACAATGGTGATCAGGATGTCGATCGGCCATTCCAGCTCGGCGTATTCCTTGGAGCTGGTGTAGCCCAGCGGCAGGCTGATCGCGGCGAGCACGATCACCAGTTGCCAGCCCCAGAACGAGAATGCCGCCAGGCGCGGCGCGAACAGGGTGGTCTGGCAGGTGCGCTGCACCGAGTAATACGAGGTGGCAAACAGCGCGCAGCCGCCGAAGGCGAAGATCACTGCGTTGGTGTGCAGCGGCCGCAGGCGGCCGAAGCTGGTCCACGGCAGGTCGAAGTTGAGGGCAGGCCAGGCGAGTTGGGCAGCGATGAAAACGCCGAGCCCCATCCCGACGATTCCCCACACCACCGTCATAATGGCGAATTGGCGGACCACCTTGTAGTTGTAGGCGGTTCTGGGTGTTGTGTTCATGTATGGGTTCCCATCCACGGTTATAGGCAGACTAAACAGCGAGGCAAGAATGAGAGATGGGCAAAATGCCGGTATTGACGGGGATCAATGGGCGCAAGTGACAAATGTTTCAGGCTTGCGCTGCGATCTGCCGCAAGCCGGTGGCGAGCAGGGCTATGTGGGGTGTTTGATCCTGGCCCACGGTGCTGGCGCACCGATGGACAGCGGGTTCATGAACGACATGGCGCAAAGGCTGACAGGGCAAGGGCTGGCGCTGCTGCGCTTCGAGTTCCCGTACATGGCCGAACGGCGCGCAACAGGCGGCAGGCGGCCACCTAACCCGCAGAAGGTTTTGCTTGAATGCTGGCGCGAGGTGTATCAACAGGTGCGACCATTGGTCACAGGGCCGCTGGCGATTGGCGGCAAGTCAATGGGCGGGCGCATGGCCAGTTTGCTGGCCGATGAACTGCAGGTAGATGCACTGGTGTGCCTGGGATATCCGTTCTACGCAGCGGGCAAGCCGGAAAAGCCGCGGGTCGCGCACTTGGCTGAACTGCAGACACCGACCTTGATTGTGCAGGGCGAGCGCGATGCCCTGGGCAACCGGGAAACGGTCGCGGGATACCAGCTGTCGTCAGCCATCGAACTGTGCTGGCTGGCGGCGGCGGATCATGACCTCAAGCCGCTGAAAGCGTCGGGATTCACCCATGAACAGCACCTGCAAACCACCGCAGAACGGGTTGCCCGCTTCATCCAGCGCTGAGCAGCAACTCAGCAGGCGCCGCGCCTGCTGAGCCAATGCGACCGTTGGATCAGTCGCGGTATTCGCACAGGTAAGCGGTTGCAACCGCGACCTTGAGCTGGAACTTGCTGTCGGCAGGCACATTGAACTGGCTGCCAGCGGTGAATTCCTGCCAGTTGTCGCTGCCCGGCAGCTTGACGGTCAGGGCGCCAGAAACCACGTGCATGATTTCGCGCTTGGCGGTGCCGAACTCGTATTCGCCCGGGGCCATGACGCCGACGGTGGCCGGGCCTTCAGTGCCTTCGAAAGCGATCGACTTGACGGTGCCATCAAAGTACTCGTTGACCTTGAACATGGGGGCGACTCCTGTAAAGGGGGGATGAAAAAGGGGCTGGCCAGTATGCCCAAGCCCCAGCGTGTCGTCATCTGCTTTCAGGGGCTCTCGGCCGGCAGGCTCAGCGGCAGCAAACGCGCGGTGTTGCGCGCATCTTCGAGGGCGCGGTGCTGCTGGCCGCTGAACTGCAGGCCGGCCAGTTGCAGCGCGCTGTTGAGCCCGGCCGGGCGTTGCAGGTGGCGGGCCTTGGCGAAGCGCTGCTTGAGGTTGATGTGGGCGGTGTCCTGGAGCACGCTGCGCACTTTATAGTCGTGCCACTCCTGTAGCAGCTGGCGGCGGTCATAGTCGCCCCAGCTGACCCAGGCTTGCAGTTCGTCGGCATGCGTACTCAGCCAGCCCTCGAACCCAGCCCAGGCCTCACGAAAACATGCGGCGGCGTCGACGTCCGCCTGGCTGATGTGGGTCAGCTGGCGGCAGAACGGAGTCAACTGCGGGCGTTTTTTTGGTTTGACGAAGCACTGGAACTGGTCGACCTCATGGCCTTGCCGCGTCACCAGGCTGGCGCCGATTTCAATGATTTCCATCTCTGTGAGCGGCCAGCCACCGTCGTCGGTGGTGGCCTCCAGGTCGATCACTAACCAATGGGCCATGGCAGGCTCCCTTGCAAGACTCGCTAGAGAGTAGCCAAACTCGGCCAAACAGGCACCCTATGGCACTTTGGCATATGTGCTGGTTGTGCCGCTTGCAGAAAACGCCTAGCTTAGGCGCATCAAGGTTTGGTGTGTCTGCAAGTGTCTGTGTTGATTCAACTGCCCAGGCTCAAGGCCTTCTCGTCGCTGTTGCTGGTTGCTCTGCTGGGGCACGTTGCGCCTGCCTGGGCCGAACCCGAGGCAGGCATCGAGGTGCGCGTCGGTGCGGCGCATTTTCCGCCTTACACCGTCCGTCCGGAGCGGGGCGCCGACAGTGGCCTGCTGCCGCAACTGACACAGGCGCTCAACACGCTGCAAAAGGACTACCACTTCGTTCTGGTGCCCACCTCGATTCCGCGGCGCTTTGCCGACCTGGAGCAAGCGCGCACCGACATGGCGATTTTCGAGAACCCTCAGTGGGGCTGGCAACAGGTCGCCCACCAGGCCGTCGACATGGGCCTGGAAGATGCCGAAATTTTTGTCGCGCGGCGCCAGCCGGGAAGGGACCAGAACTACTTCGATGAGCTGCATGGCAAGCGTCTGGCTGTATACCACGGCTATCATTACGCCTTCGCCGACTTCAACGCCGACCCGCAGCAGCTCAGTGCGAACTACCATGCGACCTTGACCTACTC
Source organism: Pseudomonas sp. 1121_17 (assembly GCF_052850745.1). Classification (NCBI taxonomy): domain Bacteria; kingdom Pseudomonadati; phylum Pseudomonadota; class Gammaproteobacteria; order Pseudomonadales; family Pseudomonadaceae; genus Pseudomonas; species Pseudomonas sp. 1121_17. The sequence continues at coordinate 132,523 of NZ_VXCX01000004.1, read as the reverse complement.
GCATGACAGCAACCTGTTCATGGTCCAGCGTGGCCGCGCCGACATTGCTCTGGTAACGCGCTCGTATTTCAATGATTTTCTTGCGCGCAACCCTGCCAGCCGCGAGCAGTTGCTGGGCTCGGAACGGGTCGATCAGCTTTATCATCATTACGCACTGCTGCGCCCGAATGCACCTATCAGCCCGCAGGCATTTGCCGCGCTGTTGCAACAGCTGCGCAGCAACGGTGAATTGACGCGGATTTTCCAGCCCTATCAGATCCAGACGATCAGCCCGCAGTAGCCCTCAAGTGTGGGGCTGGGCGCTTTTGCGGCAATGGATCAGGGCGTCGCGAATCATGAAGTTGACCAGCGTCGGCGAGACGCCAAGTTCCTTGGCGATGTCTTTCTGCGGGACGCCGTGCAGCCGGTACATCTCGAAGGCATAACGGGTGCGCTGGGGCAGTTCATTCAGTGCATCGGCGATATGTTCAAGCGCAGCCAGGTTGATGTGGGTGTGCTCGGGCGATGCATTGCCGATCACCACGTTCATGCCTTCCTCTTCGGTGCCTGAATACCTCAGCTCCATCGCCTGCTTGCGATAGTGATCGATGGCCAGGTTGCGCACGATCTGGAACAGATAGCTGAGTTGAGCTTTGATCGAGGAGGTGATCTGCGGTGCGGCGTTGAGCCGGAAGAAAGCGTCCTGAACAACATCCTCGGCACGCGAGCGGCAGCCAGTGATGCGCGCGGCGATTTTGAGGAGAATGCTGCGATTGTCGACGAACGCCTGGAGTAAGGGTGAATCGCACTTACTTGTGGATAGTTGTTCCGCCATGGAAATCACCTTAGCTCTTGTAGGAATAGGAGCGCTTTTGGGTAGGACGCTTCCTGCGACGAGCGACAAATTAGGCGGAATGATAATGGTTGTCAAATACGAAAGTTAATGAGTATCTATTCGTGTTTGATCTAAGCCTGCCCTCGCAAAGTCATCCCCCTCGCTGCCCGCACTGTTAATTATTTGTCCTGCCCATCCGTTCCCCTGTGTACCCAAGGCCGCCTACGCCGCCCGCATTCAGCGAGGCAACGCCCAGGCCCGACTTACCCAGACACTGGCAGGAACACCCATGACGGACGCCTTCGAACTCCCGCACTCGCTGGTCCAGGCCCTGGCGCAACGCGCCAAGCAGACCCCCGAGCGGATCGCCTTGCGCTTTCTGGCTGATGACCCGCGCGAGCAGGCAGTACTGACCTATCAGGCGCTGGATGCGCGGGCGCGGACCATCGCCGCAGCACTGCAGGCGCGGGCCGAGTTCGGTGATCGGGCGGTGCTGTTGTTCCCCAGCGGTGCCGATTACGTCGCGGCGTTCTTCGGCTGCCTGTATGCGGGTCTGATTGCCGTGCCGGCCTATCCGCCAGAGTCTGCCAAGCGCCATCATCAACAGCGCCTGTTGTCGATCATCGACGATGCCCAGCCGCGCTTGCTGCTGACCGTGGAAGCACTGCGCGACAGCCTGCAGGAACTTGACGCGCTCGCTGCTGACGGCGCGCCGCAGTTGCTGGCGGTCGACCAGCTCGACCCGGCGCTGGCGGCGCAGTGGCGCGAGCCGCAGTTGGCGGGCGATGACATCGCCTTCTTGCAGTACACCTCAGGCTCTACCGCATTGCCCAAGGGCGTGCAGGTCAGCCATGCCAACCTGATCGCCAACGAGCAACTGATTCGCCAGGGCTTTGGCATCGACCTGAACCCCGACGACGTCATCGTCAGCTGGCTGCCGCTGTACCACGACATGGGCTTGATCGGCGGCTTGCTACAGCCGATCTTCAGTGGTGTGCCGTGTGTGCTGATGTCGCCGGGGTACTTCCTGGCCCGGCCGCTGCGCTGGCTGCAGGCGATCAGCGAGTACGGCGGCACCATCAGCGGCGGGCCGGATTTTGCCTACCGCCTGTGCAGTGAACGGGTTAGCGAAGCGGCCTTGGCCGGGCTCGACCTGAGCCGCTGGCGGGTGGCGTATTCGGGTTCCGAGCCGATCCGTCAGGACAGCCTGGAAACCTTTGCCAGCAAGTTTCAGCCATGCGGCTTCGAGCGCAGCAGCTACTTCGCCAGTTACGGCCTGGCCGAAGCCACCTTGTTCGTCAGCGGCAGCCGTCGCGCGCAAGGCATTGCTGCTCTGCAGGTCGATGCCCAGGCGCTGGCCCAGCACCGTATCGAAAGCGGCGAGGGTAGTGTGTTGATGAGCTGCGGCTATCCGCAACCCGAGCACGCCGTGTGCATCGTCGAGCCACAGCAGCAACAGCTGCTGGCGGATAACCAGGTCGGGGAAATCTGGGCCGCCGGCCCGAGCATCGCCCGTGGCTATTGGCGCAACCCGCAAGCGACGGCACGCACCTTCGTCGAGATGAACGGCCAGACCTGGCTGCGCACTGGCGACCTGGGCTTTATCCGCGACGGCGAGGTATTCGTCACTGGGCGCCTGAAAGACATGCTCATCGTACGTGGGCAAAACCTCTACCCGCAGGACCTTGAGCAGACCCTCGAGCGCGAAGTCGAAGGGCTGCGCAAGGGGCGGGTGGCGGTATTCGCCGTCGACGACAACGGCGAGGAGGGCATCGGTGTCGCTGTCGAAGTGAGCCGCAATGTGCAGAAGTCGACCGCTCCCGAGGCGCTGATCAAGACCCTGCGCCAGGTGATCGCCGATGCCTGTCGGCAGGCACCGGCAGCAGTGCTGCTGCTCAACCCCGGCGCGCTACCGAAGACTTCCAGCGGCAAGCTGCAACGCGCGGCCTGTCGCCAGCGCATGGATGACGGCAGCCTTGATTGCTACGCGCGCTTCCCTGCGATCAGCAGCGTGGCGTCGGCGGCTCCTGTGACAGAGCCTCTGCAAGCGCGCATCGCTGCCATCTGGTGTGACCTGCTCAAGGTCGAAGCGGTGGCGGCCGATGACCACTTCCTGCTGCTGGGTGGCAACTCGATTGCCGCCACGCAGGCGACCGCGCAATTGGCAGACGAGCTTGGCATCGAGCTGAGCCTGCGCACCCTGTTCGACGCCCCGCTGCTGGCTGACTACAGCGCAGCGGTAGCTGCACTGCTGGCTGACGGCGGTCAGCAGCGCACTCAGATCGACGTGCGCGGCCGCGCTCAGCCACTGGTGCAGTCGCTGGCGCAAAACCGCCTGTGGCTACTGTGGCAGCTGCAACCGCTGTCGGCAGCCTACAACATCCCGGCCGGGCTGCACCTGCGTGGCGAACTTGACGTTGCCGCGCTGCAGCACAGCCTGCAAGCGCTGGTCAGCCGGCATGAATCGCTGCGTACGGTGTTCAGCGAAGTCGACGGCCAGGCCCTGCAACGGGTGCTGCCTGAGCTGCAACTGGAACTCGCTCAGCTTGACCTGCATGGGCTGGACCCCGCGCAGGTTGCGGCCCGCCGCGAAGCCGAGGCGCAGCAGCCGTTCGATCTGGGCAATGGGCCGCTGCTGCGCGCAACTCTGGCGCGGCTGGATGATGAGCAGCACCAGCTGTGGCTGACGCTGCACCACATCGTCGCTGACGGCTGGTCGCTGAACATTCTGCTGGATGAGTTCGCTCGCCTGTACGCGGCCCGCTGCCAGGGCCAGTACGTCAGCCTGCCAGCGCTGCCGTTGGGCTACGCCGATTACGGCATCTGGCAGCGCCAGTGGCTGGCCGAGGGCGAGGCCGCGCCACAACTTGAATACTGGCAAGCGCAATTGAGTGATGATCTGCCGGTGCTCGATCTGGCCACCGATCAGCCGCGTTCGAGCCAGCGCACACTGCGCGCCGAGCGCCTCAGCGTAAAAGTCCCGGCCCAGCTCACCACCGCGCTCAAGCAGCTTGCCGAGCAGCAACAGGCCAGCCTGTTCATGGTCCTGCTGGCCGCCTGGCAGGGCCTGCTGCACCGCTACAGCGGGCAGACCGACATCCGCGTTGGCGTGCCCAATGCCAACCGCCCACGCCTGGAAACTCAGGGCATGGTTGGCTTCTTCATCAATACCCAGGTGCTGCGTGCGCAGCTCGATGGCCGCCAGCCGTTCAGCCAGTTGCTGGCCCAGGTGTGTCAGGCCACGATCGAGGCGCAGGCGCATCAGGACCTGCCGTTCGAGCAGCTGCTTGAAGCACTGCCGCAGGCTCGTGAGCAGGGCCTGTTCCAGGTCATGTTCAACCATCAGCAACGCGACCTGTCAGCGCTGCGCCGCCTGCCTGGTTTGCTCGCCGAAGAGTTGCCATGGCACAGCCGTGAAGCCAAGTTCGACCTGCAACTGCACAGCGAAGAAGACCAGCAGGGCCGCCTCAGCCTGGCCTTCGACTATGCCGCCGAGCTGTTCGACGCGGCCACCGTGCGGCGTATGTCGCAGCACCTGCTGGCCTTGCTCGAACAGGTCAGCGCGCAGCCGCAGCTGGCGCTGGGCGATGTGCAGTTGCTTGATGCCGCCTCGCGCACGCAACTGCTGCAATGGGGCCAGGCCGCAGCGCCGGCGCCGCAGCGCTTGCTGGTCGAGCAGCTCAACGAACAGGCGCGCCTGACCCCGCAACAGCCGGCTCTGCTCTGGGACGGCGGCAGCCTCGATTACGCCAGCCTGCACCAGCAAGCCAACCGCCTGGCGCACTACCTGCGCGACAAAGGTGTCGGCCCCGATACCTGTGTGGCGATTGCCCTGCAGCGCTCGCCGCAGTTGTTGGTCGGCTTGCTGGCGATCCTCAAGGCCGGTGGCGCCTATGTGCCGCTGGACGTCGATTACCCTGCCGAGCGGCTGGCATTCATGCTCGCCGACTGCGGCGCGAGCCTGTTGCTCAGCCACAGCGACTGTCTGGCACAGCTGCCGCAGCGTGCCGAGGTCAGCGTGATCGCCCTTGACCAGTTGCACCTGGACAGCTGGCCAAGCCATGCGCCGGGGCTGCATCTGGAAGGCGACAACCTCGCCTACGTAATCTACACCTCAGGCTCCACCGGCCAGCCCAAAGGCGTCGGCAATACCCATGGGGCATTGGCCGAGCGCCTGCAGTGGATGCAGGCCAGCTATTCGCTGGAGGCCAGCGATGTGCTGCTGCAGAAGGCACCGATCAGTTTTGACGTGTCGGTCTGGGAGTGCTTCTGGCCACTGCTCACCGGTTGCCCGTTGGTCCTCGCCGGCCCCGGCGAGCACCGTGATCCGCAGCGCATTGCCGAACTGGTGCAGCAATTTGGCGTGACCACGCTGCACTTCGTCCCGCCGTTGCTGCAGGTGTTTGTCGAGGAGCCGCAGGCTGGGAGCTGCACGAGCCTGCGCCGGCTGTTCTCCGGTGGCGAGGCGTTGTCGGCCAGCCTGCGTGATCGGGTTCTGCAGGTACTGCCGCAGGTGCACCTACACAACCGCTATGGCCCGACCGAAACCGCAATCAACGTAACCCATTGGCATTGCCAGCCCAGCGATGGCGAGCGTTCACCGATTGGCAGGCCGCTGGCCAACGTGCTCTGCCAGGTGCTCGATGACGAGCTCGAGCTGAGCCCGCCAGGTGTGCCGGGCGAGCTGTGCCTGGGTGGCGTCGGCCTGGCTCGGGGTTACCTGGGCCGACCAGGGCTGACCGCTGAGCGCTTCGTGCCGCAGGCCGATGGCAACGGCGCGCGCCTGTACCGCAGCGGCGACCGCGTCCGTTGGTTGCCCGAGCATGCGGCGCTGGAATATCTGGGCCGGCTCGATCAGCAGGTCAAGGTCCGTGGCTTTCGGGTTGAACCCGAAGAAGTGCAGGCCTGCCTGCTGGCTCAGCGGGGCGTCTCTCAGGCGGTGGTGCTGATTCATCAGGACGCGGTTGGTGCGCAGTTGCTCGGCTATTACACCGGTAAGGAGCAGAGCTACGCGCTGCTGGCCGCACTGAGCGAGCGCCTGCCGGCCTATATGGTCCCGGCGCAATTGATCCACCTTGCTCAGATGCCCATCGGCCCGAGCGGCAAGGTCGAGCGCAAGGCGCTGCCGGCACCGGTCTGGCAGCAACGCCAGCACGTCGAGCCGCACACTGCGCTGCAACAGCAGGTCGCGGCAATCTGGCGCGAAGTGCTCGGCGTGCCGCAGGTGGGCTTGCAGGATGACTTCTTCGCCCTCGGTGGCCACTCGCTGCTGGCCACCCAGATCGTCTCGCGCACACGCCAGGCGTTGGACGTCGAACTGCCGTTGAAGACCTTGTTCGATGCCAGCGAGCTGGGCGCATTCTGTGTCGAGATTGCCGGGCTGCGCGAGCGCGGCGAGCATAACCAGCAAGGCGCTATTGCGCGGGTCGACCGGCGCCAGGCGGTGCCGCTGTCGTATTCGCAGCAGCGCATGTGGTTCCTCTGGCAGATGGAGCCGGACAGCCCTGCCTACAACGTCGGCGGCATGGCGCGCCTGCGCGGCACCTTGCACGTGGACGCCTTCGAGCGCGCCCTGCATGCGTTGATTGCCCGTCACGAAACCCTGCGCACCACCTTCCCGAGCATCGACGGCGTGCCGTACCAGTGCGTCGCCGAGCACAGCCCATTGCAGGTGCAGTGGCATGACTTCAGCGCGGTGGCTGCCGAGCAGCGCCAACAGCGCCTGCAAGCGCTGGCCGATCAACAGGCGCACCAGCCGTTCGATCTGGAGCGCGGTGCGCTGCTGCGCGCCTGCCTGGTCAAGGCCGGCGAGCGCGAGCACTACTTTGTCCTGACCTTGCACCATATCGTCACCGAAGGCTGGGCGATGGACATCTTTGCCCGCGAACTGGGTGAGCTGTACGAAGCCTTTGTCGATGATCGCGAGTCGCCGCTGGCGCCTTTACCAGTGCAGTACCTGGACTACAGCGTGTGGCAGCGGCAATGGCTGGAAGGCGGCGAAGGCCAGCGCCAGCTGGCCTACTGGCAGGCCCGGCTGGGCGATGAACAGCCGCTGCTGGAACTGCCCAGCGACCGCCCACGGCCGCCGGTGCAGAGCCATCAGGGCGGGCTGTACCGCTTCGATCTCGACCCGGCCCTGGCGGCGCGGGTGCATGCGTTCAATGGCGAGCGCGGCCTGACCCTGTTCATGACCATGACCGCCACTCTGGCGGCCTTGCTGCACCGCTACAGCGGCCAGCGCGACCTGCGCATCGGTGCGCCGGTGGCCAACCGGATTCGCCCGGAGAGCGAAGGCCTTATTGGCGCCTTCCTCAACACCCAAGTGCTGCGCTGCGAGCTGGACGGGCAGATGCGTGCAGGCGACCTGCTCGAGCAACTGCGTGACACCATCGTGGCCGGCCAGTCGCACCAGGACCTGCCTTTCGAGCAACTGGTCGAAGCCTTGCAACCGGCGCGCAGCAGTGCATACAACCCGCTGTTCCAGGTGATGTGCAACGTGCAGCGCTGGGCCTTCCAGCAAAGCCGCGAGCTGGTCGGGATGCAGGTCGACTACTTGCTCAACGACGCCAGTGCGACCAAGTTCGACCTGTACCTGGAAGTTACCGACCTGGACGGCCGCCTCGGCTGCTGCCTGACCTACAGCCGCGACCTGTTCGATGAACCGCGCATCGCCCGTATGGCCGAGCACTGGCAACAGCTGCTGGCTGGGCTGATCGCCGACCCGCAGCAACGCCTGTGCGAGCTGCCGATGCTGGCCGCGGGCGAGCAACAGGCGCTGCTTGACCAATTGCAGGGCGAGCCTGCTGGCGAGCTGCAAGACACCCTGCACGGTCTGTTCAGCGTGCAAGCCCAGCGCAGCCCGGATGCGCTGGCGCTGACCTTTGCCGGTGAACACCTCAGCTATGCCGCCCTCGACCAGCAGGCCAATCGCCTGGCGCGGGTGCTGCGCGAGCGTGGCGTCGGCCCGCAAGTGCGGGTTGGCCTGGCACTTGAGCGCTCGCTGGAAATGGTCGTTGGCCTGTTGGCAATCCTCAAGGCCGGCGGTGCCTATGTGCCGCTCGACCCGGAATACCCGCTGCAACGCCTGCAGTACATGATCGAAGACAGCCGCATCGGCCTGCTGCTCGGCCAGCGCGATTTGTTCGAGCGGCTCGGCGAGCTGCCGGCCACTGTCGGCCGTTGGTGCCTTGAGGATGATGCCGCAGCCTTGGCTGATTACAGTGATGCTGCGCTGACCAACCTCAGCCTGGCGCAACATCAGGCCTACCTGATCTACACCTCCGGCTCGACCGGCCAGCCCAAGGGCGTGGTGGTCAGCCACGGCGAAATCGCCATGCATTGCCAGGCCGTGATCAGCGCGTTCGGCATGCGCAGCGACGACTGCGAGCTGCACTTCTATTCGATCAACTTCGATGCTGCCAGTGAGCGCCTGGTGGCGCCGCTGTTGTGCGGTGCGCGGGTGGTCTTGCGCGGGCAAGGGCAGTGGGGCGCCGAGGAAATCTGCCAGCTGGTGCGCGAGCAGCAGGTGAACATTCTTGGCTTTACCCCAAGCTACGGCAGCCAGCTGGCTCAATACCTGGCCAGCAGCGCCGAGCAATTGCCAGTGCGTCTGGTAATCACCGGCGGTGAAGCGCTGACCGGCGAGCACCTGCAGCGGATCCGCCAGGCGTTTGTTCCGCAGCAGCTGTTCAACGCCTATGGGCCGACCGAAACCGTGGTCATGCCGCTCGCGTGTCTGGCGCCGACGACGCTGCCGGCCGACGCTGGCAGCGTGCCGATCGGCCAAGTGATCGGCGCTCGCAGCGCGTACGTGCTGAATGACGATCTGGCGCTGTTGCCCCAGGGCGGCATCGGCGAACTGTACATCGGCGGCGCCGGCCTGGCTCAGGGTTATCACGACCGCCCCGGTTTGACCGCCGAGCGTTTTGTCGCCGACCCGTTCAGCCGCGACGGCGGCCGCCTGTACCGCACCGGCGACCGCGTGCGCCTGCGCGCTGATGGCTTGGTCGAATACGTTGGCCGTGCCGACCAGCAAGTGAAGATCCGTGGCTTCCGGATTGAACTGGGTGAAATCGAAAGCCGCCTGCAAGCTCATGCCGACATTGACGAAGCCGTGGTGCTGGCGCTGGATCTGCCCGGCGGCAAGCAACTGGTCGGTTATCTGGTCTGCGCTCAGGCCAACGCCGACGCGGTCACCCAGGCCGATCTGCGCGAAGCGCTGAAGGCTCATGCCCGCCGGCACCTGCCGGACTATATGGTCCCCGCACACCTGGTGCTGCTCGCCCAGCTGCCGCTGATGGGCAACGGCAAGCTCGACCGCCGCGCCTTGCCAGTGCCGGATCTGGAGCTGGTGCAGCTGCATTATCAAGCCCCGGCGAATGCGCTCGAGGAGCAACTGGCGCAGGTCTGGCGGGAGGTGCTCAACGTCACCCGAGTTGGCGTGCAGGACAACTTCTTCGAGCTGGGCGGCGATTCGATTCTGTCGATCCAGGTGGTCAGCCGGGCCCGCCAGCTGGGTCTGCAGTTCACCCCGCGCGACCTGTTCCAACACCAGACCATCCAGGCACTCGCCGCGGTGGTCAGGCACAGCGATGCGCCGAGCGTGATCGAGCAGGGCGCGCGGGTCGGCAGCAGCGCGTTGACGCCGATCCAGCAGTGGTTCTTCGACAGTGAAGTGGTCGAGCCACAGCATTGGAACCAGGCCGTGCTGTTGCAGGTCCGTGAGCCATTGCTGGCGGCGAGCCTGGAACAGGCGCTGGCCGCGTTGCTGGTCCAGCACGACAGCTTGCGGCTGCGCTTCAGTCAGGTGAACGGTCGCTGGCACGGCGAGTATCAACAACCGACCAGCGAGCAACTGCTGTGGACGGCGACGGTCGCCGATCTGGACGACTGCCAGGCGCTGTATACCGATGTGCAACGCAGCCTCGACCTGCAGCAAGGGCCGCTGCTGCGCGCCTTGCTGGTCAGTGATGGGCAAGGCCAGCAGCGTTTGCTGGTCGTTATCCATCACCTGGTCGTCGATGGCGTGTCCTGGCGGGTGCTGCTCGAGGACTTGCAGGCGCTGTACCGCGGCGCCAACCTCACGGCCAAGACCCACGCCATGGGCGACTGGGCAGCGCGCCTGGTCACCTATGCCGGCAGCGACTCGCTGCGCGATGAGCTTGGCTGGTGGCAGACGCAACTGGCTGGCGTGCGCCGTGAGCTGCCCTGCGATCATCCTCAGGGCGGCAACCTCAACCGACATGCACAGACCCTGAGCATCAACCTTGAGGTCGAACAAACCCGCCAGCTGCTGCAGCAGGCGCCGGCGGCCTATCACACCCAGGTCAACGACCTGCTGCTGACCGCCCTGGCGCGCACCCTGTGCCGCTGGAGCGGTGACCGCGAAGTGCTGGTGCAACTGGAAGGCCACGGCCGCGAAGGCTTGTTCGAAGACCTCGACCTGACCCGCAGCGTCGGCTGGTTTACCAATGCCTATCCACTGGCCTTGGCCATCGAGCCAGGCGACCACGATCAGGCCCAGGCAAGCTCGATCAAACGCATCAAGGAACAACTGCGCCAGGTGCCGCACAAGGGCATCGGTTACGGCGTACTGCGTTACCTAGCTGACGCCGCCAGCCGCGAAAGCATGGCAGCGCTGCCGCAGGCGCGGATCACCTTCAACTACCTCGGCCAGTTCGACCAGCAGTTCGATGCGCATGCGCTGTTCCAGCCGCTGGATGCGCCGGCGGGCCTGGCCCACGACCTCGACGCAGCGCTGCCCAACTGGCTCAGCGTCGATGGCCAGGTTTACGGCGGTGCCCTGCAACTGCGCTGGACCTTCAGCAGCGAGCGCTACGAGCACGCCACCATCGCCGCGCTGGCCGAAGACTATCGCCGCGAACTGCTGGCGCTGGTTGCCCATTGCCTGGCCGATGGCAACGGCAGCTTCACCCCGTCGGACTTCCCCCTCGCGCACCTGAGCCAGGAGCAGATCGACAGCCTGCCCGTACCCGCTGCGCAAATCGACGACGTCTACCCGATGACGCCGATGCAGGAGGGCATGCTCCTGCATACCCTGCTCGAGCCAGGCACCGGCATCTACTACATGCAGGACCGCTACCGCATCAACAGCGCGCTCGAGCCGCAGCGCTTTGCCCAGGCCTGGCAGGCGGTAGTCGCCCGCCACGAAGCCCTGCGTGCCTCGTTCAGCTGGAGCGCCGGCGAAGCGATGCTGCAGATCATCCATAAGCCGGGCAACACCGCGGTCGACTATCAGGACTGGCGCGAGCTGGATGACGAGGCCCAGGAGCAACGTCTGCAAGCGCTGCATAAGCAGGAACGCGAAGCGGGCTTCGAATTGCTCAGCCAGGCGCCGTTCCACCTGCGCCTGGTGCGCGTGGCCGACGAGCGTTACTGGTTCATGATGAGCAATCACCACATCCTGATCGATGCCTGGTGCCGCTCGTTGCTGATGAACGACTTCTTCGAGATCTATCAGGCGCTCGGTGAGGGCCGCCAGGCGCAACTGCCAGTGCCGCCGCGCTATCGCGATTACATCGGCTGGCTGCAACGTCAGAATCTCGATGAAGCGCGCCAGTGGTGGCAAGCCAACCTGGCCGGATTCGAGCGTGCCACGGCGCTGCCCAGCGACCGACCGCTGCGCCACGACCACGCCGGCGACGGCATGATCGTCGGCGACTGCTATACCCGCCTTCAGGTCGAGCAGGGCGCCCGCCTGCGCGAGTTGGCCCAGGCCCACCAGTTGACCATCAATACCTTCGCCCAGGCGGCCTGGGCACTGGTGCTGGCGCGCTACAGCGGCGAGCGCGACGTGGTCTTCGGCGTTACCGTGGCTGGGCGGCCGGTGAGTATGCCGCAGATGCAGCGCACGGTTGGCCTGTTCATCAACAGCGTGGCCCTGCGTGTGCAATTGCCGGCGCCGGGGCAGCAGCAAAGTGTGCGGAAGTGGCTGCAGGGCCTGCTCGAGCGCAACATGGAGCTGCGTGAATACGAGTACCTGCCGTTGGTAGCGATTCAGGAGCGCAGCGAGCTGCCCAAGGGCCAGGCGCTGTTCGACAGCCTGTTCGTGTTCGAGAATGCGCCAGTGGAAACCGCCGTGCTCGACCACGCCCAGCACCTCAATGCCAGCTCTGACTCGGGCCGGACCCACACCAACTTCCCGCTGACCGCAGTGTGCTACCCCGGTGATGACCTGGGCCTGCACCTGTCGTTTGACCAGCGCTATTTCGATCACGCCACGGTCGAGCGTTTGCTGGCCGAGTTCAAGCGCTTGCTGCTGGCGCTGGTCGAGGGCTTTGACGGCGAGGTCAGCGCGCTGGCGTTGCTCGGCGCTGAAGAACATCGCTTCCTGCTCGAAGACTGCAACCGCAGCGAGCACGCCTATAGCCTTGAGCAGAGCTATGTCGAGCTGTTTGAAGCACGCGTCGCCGCGCATCCGCAGCGGCTCGTGGCGCGCTGCCTGGAGGCCAGTTTTGACTACGCCGGGCTCAACCTGGCCGCCAACCGCATGGGCCACGCGCTGCTCGCAGCGGGCGTCGCCATCGATCAACCCGTAGCCCTGCTGGCCGAGCGTGGCTTGCCGCTGCTGGGCATGATCGTCGGCAGCTTCAAGGCCGGCGGGGGCTATCTGCCGCTCGACCCCGGGCTGCCAGCGGCGCGCCTGCAACGCATCGTCGAGCTGAGCCGCACGCCGCTGCTGGTGTGCACCGCCGCCCACGCCGAACAGGCGCGGCAACTGCTGGATGAGCTGGCCGGTGCCGTACGGCCAACCTTGCTGGTGTGGGAAGAAATTCAGGCCAGCGCCGTGGCTAGCCATAACCCAGGCGTCTACAGCGGCCCGGACAACCTCGCCTATGTGATCTACACCGCCGGCTCCACCGGTTTGCCCAAGGGGGTGATGGTCGAGCAGCGTGGCATGCTCAACAACCAGTTGAGCAAGGTGCCGTACCTGGGGCTGGACGAGCACGACGTGATCGCCCAGACCGCGTCGCAAAGTTTTGATATTTCGGTCTGGCAGTTCCTCGCCGCGCCGTTGTTTGGTGCCCGCGTGGAGATCGTGCCGAACGCCATCGCGCATGACCCGCAAGGCTTGCTCAGCCATGTGCAGGCGAGCGGGATCAGCGTGCTGGAAAGCGTGCCGTCGCTGATTCAGGGCATGCTCGCCAACCCCGAGCAGCGCCTGGACCGGCTGCGCTGGATGCTGCCAACCGGCGAGGCGATGCCGCCCGAGCTGGCCGCGCAATGGCTGCAACGCTACCCGGCGATTGGCCTGGTCAACGCTTATGGGCCGGCCGAGTGCTCGGATGACGTGGCGTTCTTCCGCGTCGATGCAGCGTCGACCGAAGGCAGCTACCTGCCGATCGGTACGCCGACCGACAACAACCGGCTGTACCTGCTGGGTGAAGAACAGACTCTGGTGCCGCTGGGTGCAGTGGGCGAGTTGTGCGTGGCCGGCACCGGGGTGGGCCGCGGCTATGTCGGCGACCCGGTGCGCACGGCACTGGCGTTCATCCCGCATCCATACGGCGCGCCGGGAGAACGCTTGTACCGCACGGGTGATCTGGCCCGGCGCCGGGTAGACGGCGTGCTCGAATACGTCGGCCGCATCGATCATCAGGTGAAGGTCCGCGGTTATCGGATCGAGCTGGGCGAGATCGAAGCGCGCCTGCATGAGCAAGGCGAGATCCGCGACGCCGCTGTCGGTGTGCAGGAAGGCGTCAACGGCAAGCATCTGGTCGGCTATCTGGTGGCGCATCACGGCGTGACTGCCGATGCAGCCTTGCTTGAACAGGTCAAACAGCGCCTGCGCAGCGACCTGCCGGAGTACATGGTGCCGTTGCACTGGGGCTGGTTCGACAGCCTGCCGCACAACGCCAACGGCAAGCTCGATCGCAAAGCGCTGCCAGCCATCGATATAGGTGCTCAGCACAGCCAGGACTACCTGGCGCCGCGCAGCGAGCTGGAAGTGACACTGGCCGCGATCTGGGCCGATGTGCTCGGCAGCGAGCGGGTAGGCGTGCGCGACAACTTCTTCGAGCTTGGCGGCCACTCGCTGCTGGCCACTCAGATCGCTTCGCGGGTGCAGAAGCAGCTGCAGCTGAACGTGCCGCTGCGGGCAATGTTCGAGTGCAGCACGGTCGAGGAGCTGGCGCTGTATGTCGAAGGGCTGCAGGGCAGTGTGCTGGATGACGACAAAGTCGACCGCTTGAGCGACCTGATGGCCGAGCTGGAAGGCTTCTGACAGCTGCGGCGGGCGGGCGCCTGTCGCCCGCTCGCCGGCGCCTGGCCGAGCGTTAAATTCAATCTGTGGTTATCCGTTCTAGCTTGGACACCACCTGCAGCACCATAGCATTTGATCAGAGGCGCAATGACCATTTCTCGACGCGGCTTCATCGCTGGCCTGGCGCTGGCGGGGGCCACTGGCACGGCGGCTTACTACGCGCACAGGGAGCTGACCCACGACCCGGCCGACGACATCGTTACCCCCGGCGAAGCGACGGTGGAGCCTGCCGATTTCACCGGCCAGGTGCTCGCCGAGCAGATGCGCGGTGTTTGGGACCTGCGCTTCGAGGGCGTTGATGGCGGCCTCGAGGGCTTGCCACTCACGGGCGTGCAGGCGTTTATCGACGTCGCCACCAAGGGCCGTGGCCTGCGTGGTTTTGTCGATACTGGCGAGCAGTTGCGCGCTGACGGCGTGGCTGCCTACCGCATTCTCGGGGACCTGGTCGGGGCCAATTCGCGGCAGGTGCGCTGGCGTTTGATCAGCCTGCGCGGCGGCCCCAGCTACGAGTGCATCGCCAGCCTGGATGAGGTCTGGGGCGAGTTCGGCAATGCCGGCAACGCCAGCCTCAGTGGCCGCTTGCAACGGGTCGACCGCTCGCTGACCCTGCCGGTGCCGGACAGCCGCTTCGTTGCGATCAAACGCAGTTTCCCCGAAGCGCGTGAGCGCCTGAAGTACAACGCGGCGATGCAGGCCTGGGTGATCAGCCCCGAACATCGCTTGTTCCATCAGCTCTGGCACGCCACCCGCGACCAGTGGCACAAGCTCCCTGAAGACAAGCGCAACGCCCTGCGTGGGCTCGGTTGGCAACCCGGCCCACGTGAGCAGGAGCGCGATGCCCGCGGCCCGCGCAAGCACCGCAATGGCTCGGGTATCGACTTTCTGTTCATGCACCGGCACATGCTCGCGGCAGCGCGGCGGTTGCAGGACATGCCCGCCTGGCAGCAGTTTCCGCTGCCGCAGCCCAACGTCGAGTTCGACCGTCAGGGCTTCGCCCGCTACCACGAAAACCACGACGGCTGCTGTGTGCCGCCCAGCTGGCAGGCGCCGGGTGACGAGCCGTATGGCCAGTGGGTGGCAGCGATCAAGGCCAGCGAAACGTTCTGCAGCAACTTCCAGGTGTGGGAGTCGCAGTATCAGGACCCGCAGTACCTGGCCAGGCTCAGCCTGGGCGAGCTTGGTTCGGAAATGGAAATGACCCTGCACGACTGGCTGCACATGTGCTGGGCCTCGGTCCCGCGCGACCCAAGCAACGGCGCTCCGGTGCCGTTTGCCCGCGATCCGAGCGACTTTGCTGCGCGCTGGTTCGGTGCCGACAACGACTTTCTTGGCGATCCATTTTCATCCCACGTCAACCCGGTGTTCTGGGGCTTTCATGGCTGGATCGACGAGCGCATCGAGGACTGGTATCAGGCCCATGAGCGGCTGCACCCGGGCCAGGTGCGCCGGCTTGAGGTGAGCGGGGTGAAGTGGTTTGCGCCTGGACGCTTCGTCGAGGTCGGCGATCCGTGGCTGGGGCCGGACACCCACGGTTGCAGCAGCACGCCCGGCCTGCGCCTGGGCAAGTCGGTGGAAATGGACGTAGAGACCATGAAGCTGGCTCTGCGCATCACTTTTGGTGAAGACGACACGCTCGCCGGGTTGGTGCGCAAGGTGCCGCAGCGGCCTTGGTATGCGCGGCACTTGTCGCTGAAGAATATCGTCTGAAGCCGGCCTGGGGCCGCGGCCCCGGGCGCTCGCCTACTGCTCGACCTGCCAGCCACCCCCCAGGGCTTTGTACAGCGCTACGCTTCCTTGCAGGCGGGCCAGACGCAGTTGCGCCTGCTGATCCTGGGCCAGGTACAGCGTGCGCTGGGTTTCGAGCACGCTGAGCAGGGTTTCGGCGCCGGCGCTGTAGCGGCGTTGGGCGATATCGAAAGCCAGCCTGGCCTGGGTGAGTTCCTCATCCTGCCATTGGCGCTGACGGTCTATCCCGCTGATCGCGTTGAGCGCCTTTTCCACATCGGCAAAGCCGGCAACGATGCTGCTGCGGTAGTTCTCCAGCAGTTCTTCCTGCTCGGCCGTGGCCAGGTCGCGGGCCGCACTGAGGCGGCCGTTATTGAAGATTGGCCCGATCAGCCCGGCTGTCAGGGTGTAGTAGGGGCTGTCGAGGATGTCGGCGAAGGTGCGCGCGCCACTGCCCAGTTCGGCGCCCAGGGTTAGCCGCGGCAACAGTGCAGCGCGGGCGACTTGAATATTGGCACTGGCGGCGGCCAGACGTGCTTCGGCGGCGGCGATGTCCGGACGGCGGCCGAGCAGGTCGCTGGGCACACCACTGCCGATCTGTGGCCAGCGCACGGCGCTGATGCTGGCGCTGGTCTGCGGCAGGTTCTGCACCGGTTCGCCGAGCAGTGTGGCCAGCGTCACCCGGTTGTCTTGCCACTGTTGTTCGAGCAACGGCACTTGCCGTTCCTGTGCGGCGACCAGACTGCGCTGCTGGGCAAGCTCCAGGCGGGTGGCAGACCCCGCACCCTGACGCGCCTCGACCACGCCGAGCACATCGCGCGCGTTGGCCAGGTTGAGGCGGGCGATGCGCAGT
Source organism: Pseudomonas sp. 1121_17 (assembly GCF_052850745.1). Lineage (NCBI taxonomy): Bacteria > Pseudomonadati > Pseudomonadota > Gammaproteobacteria > Pseudomonadales > Pseudomonadaceae > Pseudomonas > Pseudomonas sp. 1121_17. The sequence goes on along the minus strand of NZ_VXCX01000004.1, from coordinate 115,849 downwards.
TGCTCTTGCAGGGTCAGGCCGCGCAGGTAGCTGTCGGCAACGGCGCTGGTCAGGGTCAGCTCGACGGTGTGCCGATCAAAGCGGCTGGCGTCGACCTCGCGCAGGGCGCTGTCGCGAGCGGCGCGCACACCGCCCCAGAAGTCCACCTCGTAGCTGGCGCTCAAGCGTGCATCGAAGGCGGTGCTGGTGCGCTCGCTGCTGCTGGCGTCGAGCTGGTCGTTACCCTCGCCACGCAGCAGCCGCTGGCGGCTGGCGTCGAGGCCGTATTGCAGGTCCGGCAGTAACGGCGCGCCGGCAATCACCGCTCGCGCCTGCGCCTGGCGTACCCGTGCGGCAGCGCCGGCAAGGTCGTGGCTGTTGAGCCGGGCGCGCTCGACCAGACCGTCCAGCTCGCTGCTGGCAAACGCCTGCCACCAGCGGGCATTTGGCAGCGGGTGGTTATTGACCTCACTGCCGCCCTGCCAGGCCGACGGTGCCGGAAGGTTGGCCTCGGGGGCGGGCGCGGTGCTGCAGGCGGCGAGGGCAAGGCTCAGGGATAACAGGCTGATGCAGCTGGGCAAGGTCATGGATTATTCGCTGGTAAGGGCTTTGACCGGATCGAGGCGGGCGGCTTTGCGCGCCGGCATGAAGCCGAACACCACGCCCGTCACCACGGCGCAGGCAAAGGCGCCAAGAATGGCCGGCAGGGCGAAGGCTACGGCGATGTCGGCCAGCAGCAGGCCGCCGCCAATCGCCAGGGCGAGGACAATGCCGGTCACGCCGCCGACCATCGACAGCATCACCGCCTCGCTGAGGAACTGGCGGAGGATGTCGCGCTGACGGGCGCCGGTGGCCATGCGAATGCCGATCTCGCGGGTGCGCTCGCGCACGGTCATGAGCATGATGTTCATCACGCCGATGCCGCCGACCAGCAGCGAGATCGCGGCGATGGCGCCGAGCATCAGCGACAGGCTGTTCTGCGTGCGTGCTTCGGCCTGAATCAGCGCCGCGTCGTTGGTCAGTTCGAAATCCGCCTTGCCCTGGTGGCGCTGGCGCATCAAACGCTCGATGGCCGCTTCGGTGGCGCTGACCCTGGCCGAATCGGCGGCGGCGATGATCACGTACTCAGGATCGTGGCTGCCGAACAGGCGGATCGCCGCTGCGGTGTAGGGCACCACGATGCGCTCGTCGCTGTCCTGATCGCCGGAACTGGCACCTTTGGCCGCGAGCATGCCGATTACCTGAAACGGCACATTGCCGATCAGCAGGTACTGGCCGATCGGATCGCTGCCCGGGGCGAGCAGCTTGTCGCGGACCTTCTGCCCGATCACCGCCACAGCGGCGCCGGAGCGCTCGTCGGCCTCGGTGAAGAAGCTGCCGGCCACCACCGGCCAGTTGAGAATGTGCGGGAACTGGATATTGTTGCCGCCGACATAGAACTGCTGATTGTTGTTGCCATGACGGACCATCAGCTCGCCGCCAATGACCGGCATGATCCGCTCGACCTGCGGCAGTTGCGCGACCGCGGCAACGTCATCGAGGCTGACGATGCCGCCCGGTTCGCGCAGGGTGGCGTGGCGCCCGCTAAGGTAGAGGATGTTCGAGCCAAACGCGGCCATCTGCGCCATGACCTGGCGCTTGCTGCCTTCGCCTACAGCGAGCATGACCACCACCGAGGCGACGCCGATGACGATGCCAAGTAAGGTCAGTGCGGTGCGAAAGCGGTTGATCCACATCACCCGCCAGGCGGCTTGCAAGGCTTCGACCAGCTCGCCTTTCCAGGCGCCGCGCTCGACGGCGCCCTGATTCAGACGCTGGCGCAGGTCATCGGCCTGCAGCCCTTGTATGACCTCAGGCGGCTGGCCAGCCGCCGAGTCGCTGACGATCTGCCCGTCACGAATCTCGATCACCCGCGCCGCCCTGGCCGCGACTTCGCGGTCGTGGGTGATCAGGATGATCACATGGCCCTGGCTGGCCAGTTCGTCGAGCAGGTTCATCACCTCGGCGCCGCTGTGGCTGTCCAGCGCACCGGTCGGCTCGTCGGCCAGGATGATATGGCCGCCGTTCATCAGGGCACGGGCAATCGATACTCGCTGCTGCTGGCCGCCCGACAACTGATGCGGACGGTTGCCGGTGCGGCTGGCCAGGCCCAGGCGGTCGAGTAGGGCGGCGGCGCGGGCATGGCGCTCGGCGGCCGCGGTCCCGGCGTAGATGGCCGGCATCTCGACGTTTTCCTGGGCTGAGCCAGACGGGATCAGGTGGTAGCCCTGGAAGACGAAACCGAACGCTTCGCGGCGCAGCCAGGCCAGCTCATCGCTGTCCAGTTCGGCAACGTTCTTGCCAGCGAAGTGGTAGCTGCCGGAGGAGGGCCGGTCGAGGCAGCCGAGGATGTTCATCAAGGTTGATTTGCCGGAACCGGAGGTGCCGACGATGGCGACGAATTCACCCGGATGAATGCTCAGGCTGACCCCGCGTAAAACCTGCACTTCAGGGCTGTCGATGCCGCCGTAGACTTTGCAGATGCCGTTCAGTTCGATAAGAGGCACAGACATTCAACCTCCGCTGGCGCTGGGTGCGCCGATGACCAGTTGCTCGCCTTCGGCGAGGCCGTCGAGGATCTGCACGCGCAGTCGATCACTGAGGCCAGTGCGGACCTCGCGCTGCTCGATCTTGCCGTCGCGCTTGACCACCTGCGCCAGGCGCAGGCCCTCGGCCTTGCCTTCGTCGAAGGCGGCCAATGGCGCGGTCAGGACCTGGCTGGCCTGGCCGGCGACGAAGAACACCTGGGTGGTCATCTCGGCCATCAGCGCGCCGTCGGGATTGTCGACATCCAGCAGTACCGTGTACTGCACCACCTGGCTGCCGGTGGTACCGGCGCTGGCGCTGGCCGGGCTGCCGCCACCCTGGCTGGTCTGATCCAACGGCTTGGGCGGGATCGGCAGGATCTGCCTTACCTGGCTGGTCCAGCGGCGCTTGCCGCCGGCGAGGGTGGTGAAGTAAGCGCTCATGCCCGGCTTGACCTTGCCGATGTCGGCTTCCGAGACCTGCGCCCAGACGGTCATCGGCGACAGCTTGGCGATGCGCAGGATCAGCGGGGTCTGCTGTTGGGCGTTGAGGGTCTGGCCCTCGCGCGCGTCCAGCGCCACCACCGTACCGTCCATGGGGGCAAAGATGCGCGTGTAGCCAAGCTCGGCTTCATCACTGCGCAAGCTGGCCTGGGCCTGGCGGATCTGCGCCTGGTACATGTCGATGCGCGCCTGGGTGACTTTGAGCTGGGCGTCAGCGCTTTGCAGGTCTTCGGCACGGGTGGCGCCGGCGGCAGCCAGTGCACGTTGGCGCTGCTGTTGTTGCTGGGCTAGCTGGAATTGCGCGCGTTGCTCAGCCAGTTGCGCCTTGAGGTTGTCGATCGAATAACGCCCGGCATCGAGCCTGGCCTGTTGCGTCGAGGGGTCGATTTCGACCAGCAGCTGACCCTGGCGGATCGGGTCGCCGACTTCGACGTGCAGCTTGCGGATCTGCCCCGACGCCTGCGCCCCCACGTCGACGTAGCGGCGTGGCTGCAAGGTACCCAGCGCGGTGACGCTGCTTTCGATGTCGGCGCGGGTAACCGCGACGGTGCTGACTGGCGCGCCAGCCAAGGGCAAGCTGGCCCAGGCCAGTACGCTGCCCAGCGCCAGCAGGCCGAGGCCACCGAGCAAAACACGGTGGCGGGTGGTGGTTGAGCGACTCATGCGGACTTCCAGCCAGAGAGGTTGGCCACACGCTGCCAATCAGGGCGCGCACGGAGGTGCCAGATAGACGAAAGCGCTGTATCCGGATTTAGCCGGAAAAGGTGATCGAGTGCTTGTTGCTGAGAATAATTATAATTTGTAAGATCGCACTCTGATATCACTCAGTCCCGCGTCAATGCAGTGCATATTGCCAAGCAGGGAGACGCCAGGTGCCGTTGTGGAACATTATTATCGCGAGTTGGTGAGCTTTCTTAGCGCGCGTCTGGGCAATCGCCAGGCCGCCGAAGACGTGGCTCACGATGCTTATCTGCGGGTGCTGGAGCGTACCGATACGCAGCAGATCGAGCATCCCCGCGCGTTCCTTTATCGCACTGCGCTCAACCTGGTGATTGACCGCCACCGCCGCCACCTGATCCGCCAGACCGAATCGCTCGATGTGCTCGACAGCGATGAGCGCTGGCACAGCCCGGCGCCGTCGCAGAGCATGCAGCTTGGCCAGCGCCTGGCGCTGATGCAGCGCGCACTGGATGAACTCAGCGCGCCGTGTCGCGAGTGTTTTCTACTGCGCAAGATCGACGGTCTGTCGCATCCGCAGATTGCCGAGCGTCTGGGTATTTCCCGCAGTCTTGTGGAAAAGCACATCGTCAATGCCATGAAGCACTGCCGCGTGCGCATGCGCCAGTGGGAATCGTGAACGGCGGCCAGTGAAAATCCCCGTGCTGGCACCTTGATTTCTCGCGTTTTAGCGACGAGTATCAGTAAAGACCCCGCCTGGTAGTCACCGGGCATGCCTGAACTGGCGCAGTATGGTCATGGAGCGTGTGCCCTTACCTCTGCCCAGGTTCGATCGATGCCTCATAAATCCTTGCGCATCCTCATCGCCGACGAGCACCCGTCCCAGCGTTTGCAGCTGGAGAAGATGCTCAATGCCATGGGGTATTACCGGATCGCCCCGGTGGAAAACTTCGAAGACTTGCAGCGCCTGGTGCAGAGCGCGCTGCAGCCGTTCAATCTGTTGATTGGCAACATCGAGCTGGCTAGCCACGCCGGTGTTGATCTGGCGCGTTTCTGTCGGGTCAGTTCGCAGATTCAGCATGCCCTGCTGTACCACTCGCAGCGCCTGAAAGTGCCGGCGGTGCCGCAGACCGAGCGCAAGGCGGTGAGCATCAGCCTGCCGAAAGTGCCTGACAGCGAGGCGTTGGAGTCATTTATGGCAATCATCGACCTGCCGATGGTGGTCGGTCAGTTGCCGCTGCCGCCCGGGCTTTCCCCAGGCTCGGGCTATCCAAGACTGCGGCGCAACTTCGCCCAGACCGTGTTCAACCGCTAAGCCTGGATGCGCCTGATGGCCGCAGGGTTTGTTATCCTCTCGCCCTTTGCCGATCTGCGGACTCTGCCATGACTGCCATCGATAGCGCGCCTGCGCCGCGGTTTACCCGCGCTGACCACCGGACCCTGGGTCTGGCGGCGCTGGGCGGCGCGTTGGAAATCTACGATTTCATCATCTTCGTGTTCTTTGCCCTGACCCTCAGCCAGCTGTTTTTCCCGCCGGAAATGCCTGAGTGGCTGCGTTTGTTGCAGAGCTTCGGGATTTTTGTGACTGGTTACCTGGCGCGGCCGTTGGGCGGTATTTTGATGGCGCATTTTGCCGACCATCTGGGCCGCAAGCGGGTGTTCAGCCTGAGCATCCTGATGATGGCGCTGCCGTGCCTGCTGATCGGGGTGATGCCGACCTACGCCGACATCGGCTACGCCGCGCCATTGATCCTATTGGCGCTGCGGATTCTGCAGGGCGCGGCAGTGGGCGGTGAAGTGCCCAGCGCCTGGACCTTCGTTGCCGAGCATGCGCCGGATGGCCGACGTGGCTACGCATTGGGCTTTTTGCAGGCTGGACTGACCTTTGGTTATTTGCTCGGCGCGCTTACGGCTACTTTGCTGGCGCAGCTGTTTACCCCGCAGGAGATCCTTGATTACGCCTGGCGTTACCCGTTCTTGCTTGGCGGGGCGTTCGGCGTGATTGGGGTTTGGCTGCGCCGTTGGTTGAGTGAGACGCCGGTGTTTCTGGCGCTGCGTGAGCGGCGTGAGCAGCCGGTGGCGTTTCCGTTGCGCCAGGTGTTGCGCGAGCATCGGCGGGCGTTGGTGCCGGCGGCGCTGCTGACCTGTGTGCTGACTTCGGCGGTGGTGGTGTTGGTGGTGATCACGCCGACGGTGATGCAGCAGCGGTTTGGTATCAGTGCTGGGCATACCTTTGCCCTGAGTAGTGTCGGTATCGTGTTTTTGAATATTGGCTGTGTGCTGGCAGGCTTGTTGGTTGACCGGATCGGGGCGTGGCGGGCGTTGCTGATCTATAGCCTGGCGCTGCCGGTGGGGATTGCGGCGCTGTATGCGAGTCTGGTGGGGCAGTGGGCGGTGATCTGGCCGGCCTATGCTCTGGCGGGGCTTTGCTGTGGGGTGGTGGGGGTGGTGCCTTCGGTGATGGTCGGGTTGTTTCCGGCGCAGATTCGGGTTTCCGGGATTTCCTTTACCTATAACGTGGCATATGCATTGTGGGCAAGTACTACGCCTTTGGCTTTGATTGCCTTGATGCCTTGGAGTCCTTGGGTTTGTGTAGGTTTCTGTTTGGTGATGGGGGTGGTTGGGGTGGTGATTGCGCTGTATTTTCAGGGGCGGGAGTCGTTGGTGTTTGCAGGTGATAGTTCTGCTTCGGGCGCGGCTTTGTGTCGCGAGGGGGCTGCTTAGTTTGGCCTGGCTGTCTTCGGGTTGTTCGCGGGTCTTTTGAGCTTATCTATTTGATTTATAGACAGTTCTGGCCCAGGGGGGTGTCAGAAATTTTGTGTTCGGGCATAACATGAGTAAGAGGTGCATGTATGCCAACCAAGAAGAAACCCTTGCGTGACCTACCAAAAATCCCCAAGGAGCTACTCGAGCAGTTCGGTGAGGGGCTGATGACTGCGGAGGCTATAGAGGACGCTTCTGCGGCCTTCAAGAAGGCTTTGATCGAGCGAGCATTAAGTGCCGAGCTCGGTCACCATCTGGGGTATCCGCCGGGCGCGCAGCGCCCAGAGGATGAAACCAACCAGCGCAATGGCAAGACTGGCAAGACGGTTTTGACGGGGGATGGCCCGCTGCGGCTGGAGATTCCCCGTGATCGGGATGGCAGTTTTGCCCCCATTCTGATTCCCAAGCATGAGCGGCGTTACACCGGTTTTGATGACAAGATCATCGCCATGTATGCCCGAGGCATGACCGTTCGAGAAATCCGCGCTTTCCTCTCTGAGCAATACGGGACGGACGTTTCCCATGATTTCATCAGCTCAGTCACTGACGAGGTGATGGAGGAAATTGGTGCGTGGCAACAGCGACCGCTTGAGCCGATGTACCCAGTCATTTTCTTCGATGCGCTGCGGGTCAAGATCCGAGAAGAAGGCCTTGTCCGCAACAAGGCGATTTACTTGGCGCTGGGTGTTTTACCCGATGGAACGCGCGATATTCTTGGTATCTGGATCGAAAACACTGAGGGTGCGAAGTTCTGGATGAAGGTCTTTAACGACCTCAAGACCCGCGGCGTAGAGGACGTGCTGATCGCCGTGACCGACGGTCTCAAAGGCATGCCAGAGGCGCTAAGCGCAGTGTTTCCGGCGACAACGCTGCAAACATGCATCGTCCACTTGATCCGCAACAGCCTCGATTACGCGGCGTGGGACAAGCGGCGTGAGCTGGCCAAGGCGCTTAAACCGGTCTATCAGGCCATCACCGCAGAAGCGGCTGAGGAAGCACTGGGTGCCTTTGAAAATGGTCCCTGGGGAAAGCAGTACCCAGCGGTGGTGGCGGCTTGGAGACGAGCCTGGGATCGAGTGATCCCGTTTTTTGTCTTCCCACCTGCCATTCGAAAAGTGATCTATACGACCAACGCTATCGAAAGCATCAACGCTCAGCTACGCAAGATCATCAAGACCCGGGGCCACTTCCCGACTGATGACGCAGCGACCAAGCTGATTTGGCTTGGGCTGCGCAACATTACGGCAAACTGGGGCTCGGCGGCGCATGATTGGAAAAATGCGATGAATCAATTTGCGATTCTGTACGGCGACCGATTTATCAGGCCGACCTGGTAAAAGCCCGGCCTGCCCAGCGGCAGGCCATTACCGGCCCGCACACAAAAAATCTGACACTCTCTGGCCCAGTTCTGGCCCGGACCTACCCATGCATTACATGGGCAAGTCCCAGCCCCCAGCCTCAAACCAACCTCAAACAATCACATATTAGGATAGTTAGGCCCACCCGCGCCCTCAGGCGTAACCCAGGTAATATTCTGCGCCGGATCCTTGATATCACACGTCTTGCAATGCACACAGTTCTGCGCATTGATCTGGAACCGCTTGGCGCCATCTTCCTGCGTAACCACCTCATACACCCCAGCCGGGCAATATCGCTGCGCCGGCTCGTCATACAACGGCAGGTTACTGGTAATCGGTACACTCGGATCAGCCAGCTTCAAGTGGCAAGGCTGCTCCTCTTCATGGTTGGTACTGGAGAGAAACACCGAACTCAGCTTGTCAAAGCTCAACTTGCCATCCGGCTTCGGATAATCGATCTTCTTCGAGTCTGCCGCCAGTTTCAGGCACGCATAATCAGGCTTGGTATCACGCAGGGTGAACGGCAGCTTGCCGGCAAACCAGTTCTGGTCGACATAGTTGAAGGCAGCACCAAACAGCGGCCCGAACTTGTGCATCGCCGGGCCAAAGTTACGGCTGGCAAACAACTCATCATGCAGCCAGCTGGCCTTGAAGCCATCGACGTAGCTATTGAGCACATCACCGCCTTCACTCCCGGCCAGCAACGCAGCAGCCACCGCATCCGCGGCGAGCATGCCTGACTTCATGGCCGTATGGCTGCCCTTGATCTTGGCCACGTTCATGGTGCCCAGGTCGCAGCCAATCAGTGCGCCGCCATTGAAGACCATTTTTGGCAGTGAGTTGATACCGCCTTTGGCCAGGGCGCGGGCGCCGTAGCTGATGCGCTTGCCGCCTTCAAGGTACTGGCTGATAACCGGGTGATGCTTGAGACGCTGGAACTCATCGAACGGCGACAGGTACGGGTTGGAGTAGGACAGGTCGACGATAAGGCCAACCACCACTTGATTGTTCTCCAGGTGATAGAGGAACGAGCCACCGGTGTTCTCGTTGCTGACCACATCCAGCGGCCAGCCCGCGGTATGCACCACCAGGCCTTGCTCGTGCTTGCTTGGGTCGATCTCCCAGATTTCTTTGATGCCGATGCCGTAGTGCTGCACATCCGACTCGCTGTCGAGATTGAAGCGTTTGATCAGCTGCTTGCCGATGTGCCCGCGGCAGCCTTCGGCGAACAGGGTGTACTTGGCACGCAGTTCCATGCCTGGGGTGTAAAGGCCATCTTTCGGCTTGCCTTCGCGGTCGACGCCGAGGTCGCCGGTGAGGATGCCGCGGACTACGCCGTTGTCATCGATCAGCGCTTCCTGAGCGGCAAAGCCTGGATAAACCTCGACGCCGAGGTTTTCCGCCTGCTGGGCCAGCCAGCGGCACAGGTTGCCCAGCGAGATGATGTAATTGCCCTGGTTGTGCATGGTCTTGGGCACGAACAGGTCAGGCACCTTGGTCGAGCTGCCAGCATCTTTGAGGACATAGATGTCGTCGCGTTTGACCGCGGTGTTGAGCGGGGCGCCGAGCGCTTTCCAGTCAGGGAACAGCTCGTCCAGCGCGCGCGGTTCGAACACCGCGCCAGAGAGGATGTGAGCGCCGACTTCGGAGCCTTTCTCGACCACGCAGACGCTGATCTCGCTACCGGCTTCGGCGGCCTTCTGCTTCAGACGGCAGGCGGCGGACAGGCCTGCCGGCCCGGCGCCGACAATGACCACGTCGAATTCCATGTATTCGCGTTCCACTGGTTCTCTCCTACTCAAGGCTCATCGCTGTTTCTTGTCGGGGGGACGGGCAGTCACCGGTAGCTATCTAGGCTGTAGCTTTACCGAACACGGACTACACCGCTGGGTCATGCCGCGCATTATATCTACACCACTCCAACGGTCCAATACAAACGTTTGTTTGAATTTGCCGCAGGCCAGTAAAATCACAGGGAGGCGGCTGGAGGCTGGCCGATTTGCCGTATTGACCAGACTGGGTGTTACGGTCAAGATACGAGCGGTTTTACGCTCGCCGTAGGCTGATCGATGGGCGCAGGAGCACCCCTAAAGACCAGGTGTAGAGCAGGGTTTTCGGGCTGAAAGCCGTCATGTAGTGGAGTTTACACGCCACCACAGAAAATGACCCGCAGGTTCTGCCTCGGCAGTCGCTACAGGACTTATCAGTCACAGTGAATAATCCTCTGGCCGATACGTTTTTAGAGGTGCCCTTGTACCCACGCGCAATCGCCGGGCCTTTGCCCCCAGGCGAGTTTCTTTTCACCGGAGAGTAACGAGGAATCCATGAAGGTTCTTGTAGCTGTCAAACGAGTGGTCGACTACAACGTCAAGGTTCGCGTCAAAGCGGACAACTCCGGCGTCGACCTTGCAAACGTCAAGATGTCCATGAACCCCTTCTGCGAAATCGCGGTGGAAGAAGCCGTACGCCTGAAAGAAAAGGGCATTGCGACCGAGATCATCGCCGTTGCAGTCGGCCCGACCGCTGCCCAGGAGCAACTGCGCACCGCGCTGGCCCTCGGCGCTGACCGTGCCATCCTGGTCGAGACCAGTGATGAACTGAACTCGCTGGCCGTGGCCAAGGCGCTCAAGGCGCTGGTCGACAAGGAGCAGCCGCAACTGGTGATCCTCGGCAAACAGGCGATCGACAGCGACAACAATCAGACCGGGCAGATGCTCGCGGCGCTGACTGGCTACGCCCAGGGCACCTTCGCCTCCAAGGTCGAGGTGGCCGGTGACAAGCTCAACGTCACCCGTGAAATCGATGGCGGCCTGCAGACTGTATCGCTGAACCTGCCGGCGATCGTCACTACCGACCTGCGCCTGAACGAGCCGCGCTATGCGTCGCTGCCGAACATCATGAAGGCCAAGAAGAAGCCGCTGGAGACTGTTACTCCTGACGCGCTGGGCGTTTCTACCGCCTCCACTGTGAAGACCGTAAAAGTCGAAGCGCCGGCTGCACGCAGCGCGGGTATCAAGGTCAAGTCGGTGGCTGAACTGGTCGAGAAATTGAAGAACGAGGCGAAGGTAATCTAAATGACTATCCTGGTTATCGCTGAACACGAGAACGGTGCTGTTGCCCCGGCCACCCTCAATACCGTTGCTGCTGCCGCCAAGATTGGTGGTGAAATCCACGTACTGGTCGCCGGCGCCAACGTTGGTGCTGTCGCCGAAGCCGCTGCCAAGATCGCTGGCGTGGCCAAGGTGCTGGTAGCCGACAACGCCGCCTATGCCCACCTGCTGCCGGAAAACGTCGCGCCGTTGCTGGCCGAGCTGGGCAAGGGTTACAGCCACGTGCTGGCTCCGGCCACCACCAATGGCAAGAACATCCTGCCGCGGGTTGCTGCACTGCTGGACGTCGACCAAATCTCCGAGATCATCGCGGTCGAGTCTGCCGACACCTTCAAACGCCCGATCTATGCCGGTAACGCCATTGCCACCGTGCAATCGAGCGCGGCAGTCAAGGTCATCACCGTGCGTACCACCGGCTTTGATCCGGTTGCTGCCGAAGGTGGTTCGGCCACTGTCGAAGCCGTCAGCGCTGCCCACGATGCCGGCAAGTCGGCGTTCGTTGGCGAAGAGCTGGCCAAGTCGGACCGTCCCGAGCTGACTGCTGCCAAGATCGTCGTTTCCGGCGGCCGCGGCATGGGTAACGGTGACAACTTCAAGCACCTGTACACCCTGGCCGACAAGCTCGGCGCCGCCGTTGGTGCTTCCCGCGCTGCGGTCGACGCAGGCTTTGTGCCGAACGATATGCAGGTCGGTCAGACCGGCAAGATCGTCGCGCCGCAGTTGTACATCGCCGTCGGTATTTCCGGCGCGATCCAGCACCTGGCCGGTATGAAAGACTCCAAAGTGATCGTTGCGATCAACAAGGATGAAGAAGCGCCGATCTTCCAGGTAGCTGATTACGGCCTGGTCGCGGACCTGTTCGAAGCAGTTCCGGAGCTGGAAAAGCTGGTCTGATCCGCCTGCTTCACTTATAAAGAAGCCCGGCCCTCGACATGAGGGCCGGGCTTTTTTCATAAGGAGTGGTGGATGAATTTTCGCAGAACGGGCAGGGCGCTGGTCTGCCTTGCCGCGCTGATGTCGCCTGCGGTCATGGCGGCCGGCAAGTGCGAGCGCCTGGTCGCCACCGGCAGCCCGGATGCGCCGCCTTATTCATGGCAGGACCCGCAAGACCCGCGGCACCTGATCGGGGCCAACGTAGACCTGCTGCGCCAGGTGGCGACCGAGCTTGGCCTGAAGCTTGAAGTGCTGCACGCCGGCCGCCGCGATCAAGCGCTGGAAGAGGTGCGCAGCGGGCGTATGGACCTGTTGCTCGATACGCCCATGCAGGTAACCCAACTGGATGCCCTGGATTACATCCACCCTGCGCTGCAGCTTAATGAATACCTGGTCTGGACCCGGCATGACGGCGCCGTGGTGTTCGACGGGCCGGCTGACCTGGCTCGCTACCAGGGCACTTTGTCCGAGCGGGCGCGGCTGACCCCGGCCTTCGAGGCCTTTGCCAAGGCGCAGCTAAAGCTGGTGCCGGCGCAGAACCTGACGCAGGCGTTCCAGAAGCTGGTGCTCGGTCAGGTTGATTATGTGCTGGCCGGGCGCTACTCGGGCATGGCCATGGTCCAAGGCCTGGGCATGGCCAATGACCTGATCGCCCGTGGCCTGCCGGTGGACCGCCCCGGGCTGTACCTGGCGGTGTCGCACAACTCGGCCTGCAATGACGCCTGGTTGCGCGGACAACTGGCAAAAAAACTGACAGAATTGCCGATCTCCGGTGCATCCGAAACGGTGCTGCAACGTAACGTCGAACGCTGGAAGGCGCAGATGTTGGTGCCCCAGGATGCCCCCAAACAGTAGGAAGACCGTGTTGAGAATCCAACCCTTGATGCTGGCCCTGGCCATCACCAGCCTGGCTGGCTGTGCCAATGATCCGGCGCCCACTGAACAACTGCGGCTGTCCGAGCAGGCGCTGGAGCAGGCCAAGGCCGTCGGTGCCACCGATCAGGTCGAAGCGCTGAAGCTGGCAGACGAAAAACTCACTCGCGCGAAAGCCAATCTGCTCAGCCAGGACAATCGCGACGCACGCATGCGCGCCGAGCAGGCCGAACTGGATGCGCGCCTTGCCGAGGCACAGGTATTGACGCTCAAGAGCGAAGAGCAGTTGACCGTGCTGCAATCGCGCGTCAAGCGCTTGCGCAAGCAATTGGAGGCGCAGCCATGAATCGCACTACGCCAATCGCGGCGCTGGCATTGCTGGCGCTGGTCGGTCTGCAGGGCTGTGCCAGCCAGCGCAGCGAGTCGGCCCTGGAAGACGCCAGCGCGGCGTTCCAGAAGGTCAAGGATGACTCCAACGTGCTGCGCAGTGCGCCACGCGACGTGATCCGCGCCGGCGAGTCGCTGGCCAAGGCCGAGCGCTTGTCCAGCTACATCGGCACCGGTGCCGATGTGCGCCACTACGCTTATCTGAGCCAGCGCTACAGCGAGATCGCTGCCGAGCACGCCAAGCTGTCGTTGAATCAGGAGCGCATCGCCAAGCTTGATCTGGAGCGTCAGCGCCTGCAGTTGGCGCTACGTGAGGCCAAGCTGGCCAGTGTGCAGCAGCAAGGCAAGTGGGTCGAAGCGCAGATCAGCGCGCTGGCCTCCGAGCAGAGCGAGCGCGGCCTGGTGATGACCCTTGGCGATGTGCTGTTCGACACCGGTCGGGCTGATCTGAAGAATTCGGCAAGTCGCACCGTGCTCAAGCTGGTGCAGTTTCTCCAGCTCAATCCGCGCCGTGTGATCCGCATCGAGGGTTACACCGACAGTACTGGTACGCCGGAAGACAACCTCAAACTGTCGCGTGATCGTGCACAGGCCGTGGCCGATATGCTGGTCGATCTGGGTATCGACGAGAAGCGTATTCAGGTCGAGGGTTACGGCGACCAGTACCCGATCGACGTCAATGCTTCGGAGCGGGGCAGGGCGCAGAACCGCCGAGTCGAGATCGTCTTCTCGGACGACAAGGGCAAACTCGCCGCGCCACGCTGACGGGCGCTGCTCGCGGGGCCTTTGCATGGCCCCGTGAGCTGGCGTGGATAAACCCTGAAAGGGTGCTGGTCACGTAACTGTAATGTCGACTATTCTGCAATCTGTCCCCGTACACTTTGTAACTGTTCCGGTATTCTGCCTGTCAGTGAGTCGCATAAAAACAACGACCCGTCCGCGCTTCGAGAATCCGTCATGACCAACCTGCTGCTGTACCAGCGCATCGCCCAGCAACTGGCTGAGGACATCCGTCGCGGTGTCTACCAGCCCGGTGAGCGAGTACCGTCGGTGCGCAAGATGAGCGCGCAGCTCAATGTCAGCCACGCAACCGTGCTTCAGGCCTATGCCAACCTGGAAGACCAGGGGCTGATCCGCGCACGGCCGCAGTCCGGTTACTATGTGCACCAGACGCCAGCGCTGACTGCGCAGACGCCAGACATCGCCCGCGTCGAGCGGCCTGGCCTGGTTACCCGCGCGACCATCATCCAGCAGGTACTGACCGAGGCGCGTCGGGATGGCGTGTTCCCGTTCGGCGCTGCCGTGCCACATGTCGACTATCTGCCGGTACGAGCGCTACACCAGCAATTGGCCAAGGTCACCCGTTTTCATAGCCCGCGCGCGTTCAGTTACATGTTCAGCCCGGGCTTCGAGCCACTGCGTCGACAGATAGCCATTCGCATGCGCGATGCCGGTGTGTTGGTCGACCCGCGTGAGATCATCGTGACCCATGGCTGTGTCGATGCGCTGCAGATGTCGCTGCGCGTGCTGACCCGGCCGGGGGACCTGATCGCAGCCGAGTCGCCGACCTATTACGGCCTGCTGCAACTGGCTGATCTGCTTGGGCTGAAAGTCATCGAGATTCCCAGCGACCCAGCCAACGGCATCAGCCTTGAGGCATTGCAGCTGGCGGCCAATCAGTGGTCGATCAAGGCGCTGGTACTGACTGCGCGATTGAGCAACCCGCTTGGCGGCACCATCCCGGAAGAGCGCCAGAAGCAGCTGCTGCGGCTGGCATCGGACTTTGACATCCAGATCGTCGAGGATGATATCTACGGCGAGCTGATGTTCGAACAGGGCCGCACCAAGGCACTCAAGGCCTACGACCGGCTGGATCGGGTGATCTACTGTTCGAGCTTTTCCAAGACCTTATCTCCCGGCGTACGGGTGGGCTGGATGATTGCCGGCCGTTATCAGGCCGAGATCCAGCGCTTGCAGACCTTCACCACGCACTCGGCTTGCAGTGTGACTCAGATGGCGGTGTCGGCGTACCTGGAAAACGGCGGCTATGACCGCCACCTGCGCTTTATCCGCCAGGAATACCGCAAGAACCTCAGTGCGTATCAGTTAGCGGTGCAGCAGCACTTCCCTGAGGGCACGCAAATGACCCGGCCAACCGGCGGTTTCATCCTTTGGGTGAGTCTGCCTGGGCGGGTCAACACCCAGGATCTGCATGTGCGCGCGCTGGAGCAGGGCATCAGTATCGCGCCAGGATTGATCTTCAGTAATACCGAGCAGTTCAACCACTGTATTCGGCTCAACTGCGGTATCCCCTGGAACAAGGAAGCCGAGCGCGCCGTGATCACCCTTGGCCTGCTGGCCCATCAATTGTGCAAAGACTCGGCCAGTTCAATGTTCTAGTCTTGCCAGACTCAGGCGGAACCGCCAGCATAGTCCTGTCATTCAGCGGTGTTTATGGAGTTCATGAAAGCGCTTCGCTGTTTTGCCCTGTTGTTCTGCCTGGCTCCGCTGTGTTTCTCCAGCGGTGCACTGCAGGCTGCGTCCACAGCGCCCGTCGCTGCCCCGGCCAAGGCGGCCAGCAAGGCCACCACTGGCAAGGCGAGCACGCCCCCGGCAAAGGCTGCGGTGCGCAAGAAGGCCAAGGCCAAGCCTGTGGCGAGAAGCAAACGCAAGGCAGTCAGCAAGGCTGTGGCCAAACCGGTACCCAAGGCCAAGCTCGACCTCAGCTTGCCTACGCACCTGGTCGACAAGCTTGAGCCGGAGGTGAATACCTTGTCGTCGCAACGGCGCAAGCCTCTGCTGCCGTCGATGTTCCCGGAGAACCCGCCGGCGGATGACAGCCCATTTCAGCTCAACGGGCGCTTGATCAACAACGAGATGCAGCTGCAGTTACGCAATGACAGCCGGCGTGAAGTCGAAGGCGCTGCCATCGATTTTCAATTCCGCCAGTAACTGCAACTGACTGCCGGGTCACGGCAGATTTCATCTTGCCAGCAATTTCAAACGAATGTTTGAGTCGTTACTATCAGGGACGTTCGTCCCGTTTTGTTCCAGGAGTCTAGAATTGATGAAATGCCGAGAGGGTTGCGGTGCGTGCTGCATCGCCCCTTCGATCAGCTCGCCCATGCCGCGCATGCCACATGGCAAGCCGGCCGGTGAGCGCTGTCTGCACCTGACGCCGAGCAATCTCTGTGAGCTTTTCGGCAGGCCGGAGCGCCCCGCAGTGTGTGGTGGCTTCAAGGCCGATGTCGAGGTGTGTGGCAGTGACAGTGACGAGGCAATCAGGCTTCTTGGCTGGCTGGAGCAGATGACGGCGGCGTGACACGGTATCTTCGACAACAAGGATAAGCATGATGAGATCGTTCAAGCGTATTGCACTGCTGTGCGGCATGGGTGTGTTGCTGGCTCCGGCCGCCTGGGCAGAAAACTGGCAGGTGGCCAAGGACAAGGACGGCATCACCGTGTCGCTCAGCGAGGTGGCAGGGTCGCAGTACAAGGCCTACCGCGGCGTGACGGTGATCAAGGCACCGCTGGCCAAGGTCAAGGCGCTGCAGGAAGACGTCGCCGGGGCCTGTGCCTGGATCCATGAGTGCGAGTCGCAGAAGCTGCTCAAGCATGAGGGTGATCAAACCTGGACCTACAGCCGCTTCAATACGCCGCCGCTGGTAACCCCGCGTGACTCGGTGATGCTGGTTACCACCACTCAGCAAGCGGACGGCAGCCTGCTGCGCACGCTTGAAGAAAAGGCCGATTATCTGCCGGCAGAAAAGGGTTTTGTGCGGGTGGCCAAGGTCGAAGGCTTCTGGAAGCTGGTGCCCAAGGGTGACAGCACTGAAGTGACCTATCAGGTGCACACCGAGCCAGGTGGCAGCGTGCCGTCCTGGCTCGCCAACAAATTCGTCGTGGATGCACCATTCAATACCCTGCAGGCGCTGCGCGAGCGGGCCGAGAAGCCCTGATCGGCAAATGCAAAAAGGCTGCCCGAGGGCAGCCTTTTTTACGCATTCAGCATTTAACCAGCGATGCTTACTTGCGATCCGTCAGGTTGACGATATCGCGCTGCGGCTCACCGGTGTACAGCTGGCGTGGGCGGCCAATCTTGTACGGGCTGGAGAGCATTTCTTTCCAGTGCGAGATCCAGCCGACAGTACGTGCCAGGGCAAAGATCACGGTGAACATGCTGGTCGGAATGCCGATCGCCTTGAGGATGATCCCCGAGTAGAAGTCGACGTTCGGATACAGCGAGCGCTCGATGAAGTACGGATCGGTCAGAGCGATCTCTTCAAGGCGCATGGCCAGTTGCAGTTGCGGGTCGTCCTTGATGCCCAGCTCGCGCAGGACTTCGTCGCAGGTCTGCTTCATCACGGTGGCGCGCGGGTCACGGTTCTTGTAGACGCGGTGACCGAAGCCCATCAACTTGAACGGATCGTTCTTGTCCTTGGCCTTGGCGATGAAAGTGTCGATGTTGGAAACATCGCCGATTTCATCGAGCATGGTCAGTACGGCTTCGTTGGCGCCGCCGTGTGCCGGGCCCCACAGTGCGGCGATGCCGGCTGCGATACAGGCGAACGGGTTGGCACCCGACGAGCCGGCCAGACGTACGGTGGAGGTCGAAGCGTTCTGCTCGTGGTCGGCATGGAGGATGAAGATCCGGTCCATCGCCTTGGCCAGCACCGGGCTGATCGGTTTGATCTCGCACGGGGTGTTGAACATCATGTGCAGGAAGTTTTCCGCGTACGACAGGTCGTTGCGCGGGTACATCATCGGCTGGCCCATGGAGTACTTGTAAACCATCGCTGCCAGGGTCGGCATTTTCGCGACCAGGCGCACCGCGGAAATTTCGCGGTGTTGCGGGTTATTGATATCCAGGGAGTCGTGGTAGAACGCCGAGAGGGCGCCGACCACACCGCACATCACCGCCATTGGGTGAGCGTCGCGGCGGAAACCGTTGAAGAACGACTTCAGCTGCTCGTGAACCATGGTGTGGTTCTTGACGGTGCTGACGAACTGCGCCTTCTGCTCGGCATTCGGCAGTTCGCCGTTGAGCAGCAGGTAGCAGGTTTCGAGGTAGTCCGATTGCTCGGCGAGCTGCTCGATTGGGTAGCCGCGGTGCAGCAGGATACCCTTGTCGCCGTCAATGTAGGTGATCTTCGACTCGCACGAGGCAGTCGCCATGAAACCTGGGTCGAAGGTGAAGTGACCAGAAGCCCCCAACCCGCGGACGTCGATTACATCGGGACCAACGGTGCCGGTTAAAATGGGCAGCTCGACGGGGGCTGCGCCCTCGATGACCAACTGCGCTTTTTTGTCAGCCATGTGGCCTCCTATTAATGCTTGAAATCATCAGACAGACCCCCCACGCAGGGCCCGCACCACTATAGAGGGATAAATTCAGATGTCAATTTGCCTAAAGGTGGGTTGAATCACCCCCTAAGGCCTGATTTTTCAAGAAATTGGCGCCCGTTTACGCCTTTTGTACGTTAAAGGCAATGCGCTATTTGGGCTAGCCCATCACGTTGTCATAAGCAGCCTAACTGTCTATACTCGGCAGCCGACCGCCAAGGGCTTGCAAGCCCGATTGCTGGGGGTCGCCGTTCCCTGGGTGGTGGGTACCTGACCAGTACACTTACCAACAACTTTGCCCTGTTAGCTTGGGGCTCTTCAGTGTGAAAAAAGCCGTGAAAAGCCAACGACCTGTAAACCTAGACCTAAGGACCATCAAACTCCCCATTACCGGTATTACGTCATTCCTGCACCGTGTCTCCGGCATCATTCTCTTCCTGGGCTTGGCGATCATGCTTTACGCATTGAGCAAATCCCTGGGTTCGGAGGAAGGTTTCGGCGAGGTGAAGGCGTGCTTGACCAGTCCGCTGGCCAAGTTCGTGGCGTGGGGTCTCCTCTCTGCCTTGCTGTATCACCTGGTTGCCGGTGTGCGCCATTTGATCATGGACATGGGCGTCGGTGAGACACTGGAAGGCGGAAGACTGGGCTCGAAAATCATCATCGCTGTTTCCGTAGTGGTGATCGTGCTGGCAGGAGTTTGGATATGGTAACTAACGTCACGAACCTCTCGCGTTCGGGCCTCTATGACTGGATGGCGCAGCGCGTATCTGCGGTCGTTCTCGCGGCTTACTTCATCTTCCTGATCGGCTACCTCGTCGTCCACCCGGGCATCGAGTTTGCCCAGTGGCACGCTCTGTTCTCCAACAATGCGATGCGAATTTTCAGTCTGTTGGCCCTGGTGGCCCTTGGCGCTCACGCCTGGGTCGGCATGTGGACCATCGCCACTGACTACCTGACGCCAATGGCGCTGGGCAAGTCGGCGACTGCGATTCGTTTCCTGTTCCAGGCGGTATGCGGCGTTGCGATGTTCGCTTACTTCGTCTGGGGTGTGCAGATTCTCTGGGGTATCTGATTCATGGCTATGATTCCAACGATTTCATTCGACGCCATCATTGTTGGTGGTGGTGGTGCCGGCATGCGCGCTGCGCTGCAGCTGGCCCAGGGCGGTCACAAGACTGCCGTAATCACCAAGGTCTTCCCGACCCGTTCGCACACTGTATCCGCCCAGGGCGGCATCACCTGCGCAATCGCCTCGGCTGACCCGAACGATGATTGGCGCTGGCACATGTACGACACCGTCAAGGGGTCGGACTACATTGGTGACCAGGACGCTATCGAATACATGTGTCAGGAAGGCCCGGCTGCGGTGTTCGAGCTGGACCACATGGGTCTGCCGTTCTCGCGTACCGAAACTGGCCGTATCTACCAGCGTCCGTTCGGTGGCCAGTCCAAGGACTTCGGCAAGGGCGGTCAGGCGGCGCGCACCTGCGCAGCTTCCGACCGTACCGGTCACGCGCTGCTGCACACTCTGTACCAGGGCAACCTGAAAGCCGGCACCACCTTCCTCAACGAGTACTACGCAGTCGATCTGGTGAAAAACCAGGACGGCGCATTCGTTGGTGTGATCGCGATCTGCATCGAAACCGGCGAAACCCTGTACATCAAGGCCAAGGCCACTGTACTGGCGACTGGCGGTGCGGGCCGTATCTACGCATCGACCACCAACGCCCTGATCAACACCGGTGACGGTATCGGCATGGCCCTGCGTGCAGGCGTTCCGGTACAAGACATCGAAATGTGGCAGTTCCACCCGACCGGCATCGCCGGCGCTGGTGTGCTGGTCACCGAAGGTTGCCGCGGTGAAGGCGGTTACCTGATCAACAAGCACGGCGAGCGTTTCATGGAGCGCTATGCGCCTAACGCCAAGGACCTTGCCGGTCGTGACGTTGTGGCCCGCTCGATGGTCAAGGAAATCATCGCCGGAAACGGCTGTGGTCCGAATGGCGACCACGTGATGCTCAAGCTCGACCACCTCGGCGAAGAAGTGTTGCACAGCCGTCTGCCAGGTATCTGCGAGCTGTCCAAGACCTTCGCCCACGTCGACCCGGTGGTCGCGCCGGTGCCGGTCGTACCAACCTGCCACTACATGATGGGCGGCGTTGCCACCAACATTCATGGTCAGGCCATGACCCAGGACGCCGACGGCGTCGACCAGATCATCCCAGGCTTGTTCGCCGTGGGTGAAGTGGCTTGCGTATCGGTTCACGGCGCCAACCGCCTGGGCGGCAACTCGCTGCTCGACCTGGTGGTGTTCGGCCGTGCTGCTGGTCTGCACCTGGAAAAAGCACTGTCCGACGGCATCACCTACACCGACGCCAGCGACACCGACATCGAAGTCGCCCTGAGCCGCTTGAACAAGCTCAATCAGCGCACCGATGGCGAAGACGTGGCTACCCTGCGTCGCGAGCTGCAAAGCTGCATGCAGAACTACTTCGGCGTGTTCCGCACCGGCGAATACATGCAGAAGGGCATCGAGCAGCTGGCTCAGCTGCGCGAGCGTATTGCCAACGTCAAGATCAACGACAAGTCCCAGGCCTTCAACACCGCGCGGATCGAAGCGCTGGAGCTGCAGAACCTGCTGGAAGTTGCCGAAGCTACTGCGATCGCCGCAGAAGTGCGTAAAGAGTCGCGCGGCGCTCACGCCCGTGAAGACTTCGAAGATCGTGACGACGAAAACTGGCTGTGCCACACCCTGTTCTTCCCAGGTGAGAAGCGGGTTGCCAAGCGCGCAGTCAACTTCGCACCGAAGACCGTACCGGCGTTTGAGCCAAAAATCCGGACTTACTAAGGGGTGGCCGCTATGTTGAAAGTCGAAGTATATCGCTATAACCCGGACACCGACTCGGCGCCGAAAACTCAGATTTTCGAAGTCGACACTGGTGGCAAGGACCTGATGGTGCTGGACGTGCTGGCACTGATCAAGGAGCAGGACGAAGGTTTCTCCTATCGTCGCTCCTGCCGTGAAGGCGTCTGTGGTTCCGACGGCATGAACATCAACGGCAAGAACGGTCTGGCGTGCATCACGCCGCTGTCTGCCGTAGTAAAAGGTAACAAGTTGGTCGTGCGTCCGCTGCCGGGCCTGCCAGTTATCCGTGACCTGGTCGTCGATATGAGCATCTTCTACAAGCAGTATGAGAAGGTGAAGCCATTCCTGCAGAACGATTCGCCAGCTCCGGCTATCGAACGCCTGCAATCGCCAGAAGAGCGTGCGAAGCTGGACGGTCTGTACGAGTGCATCCTGTGCGCTTGCTGCTCGACTTCCTGCCCGTCGTTCTGGTGGAACCCGGACAAGTTCCTCGGTCCAGCTGCACTGCTGCAGGCCTATCGCTTCCTGGCCGATAGCCGCGACACGAAAACTCAGGAGCGCCTGGCGTCCCTGGATGACCCGTTCAGCGTATTCCGCTGCCGCGGGATCATGAACTGCGTAAACGTTTGCCCTAAAGGTCTGAATCCGACCAAGGCAATCGGTCACGTACGTAACATGCTGCTGCAAAGCGGCACCTGATACACGGCTGTTGCAAGTGCAAGACACTGAAGCGCGGGTGGTGAGCCCGCGCGGAGGTGAAACCCGGGCAGGGGTCGATAAGGCCCACGCCCATTACCTATGAAGATTTGAGACCAGCAGGGGCTTCCGGGCTGGTACCGGAAAATCTGCAGGATCCTCGGTGGCGTGATTGGTCGCTGTTCTCGGGCTTTCTCATGCGTATTGAGGTACTTGCCGATTCGTCCCCGAACGAGGGTGACCAAGCATGCAAGAAAGCGTGATGCAGCGCATGTGGGAAAGCGCCCACCTTTCAGGTGGTAACGCTGCATATGTGGAAGAGCTCTACGAGCTCTACCTGCACGACCCTAACGCTGTGCCAGAAGAGTGGCGCACCTACTTCCAGAAGTTGCCCGCCGACGGCAGCACCGCTACCGATGTATCGCACTCGACAATCCGCGACCATTTCGTACTGCTGGCAAAGAACCAGCGCCGCGCTCAACCGGTTTCCGCCGGAAGCGTGAGCAGTGAACACGAGAAGAAGCAGGTTGAAGTTCTGCGACTGATCCAGGCCTATCGTATGCGCGGCCATCAGGCTGCCAAGCTCGACCCGTTGGGGTTGTGGCAGCGCCCTGCGCCTGTAGACCTGTCGATCAATCACTACGGCTTGACCAATGCCGATCTTGATACGACCTTCCGTGCCGGCGACCTGTTCATCGGCAAAGAGGAAGCGAGCCTACGCGAAATTCACGATGCGCTGGAGAAGACATATTGTCGCACCATCGGCGCCGAGTTCACCCATATCGTCGATTCCGAGCAGCGTAGCTGGTTCCAGCAGCGTCTCGAAAGCGTGCGTGGGCGTCCGGAGTTTTCCGCTGATGTGCAGGCGCATCTGCTTGAGCGTGTCACCGCAGGTGAAGGCCTCGAGAAGTATCTGGGCACCAAGTACCCAGGTACCAAGCGCTTCGGTCTGGAAGGCGGCGAGAGCCTGATCCCGATGCTGGACGAAATGATCCAGCGCTCGGGCTCCTACGGCACCAAGGAAGTCGTGATCGGCATGGCCCACCGTGGCCGTCTGAACGTGCTGGTCAATACCTTCGGCAAGAACCCGCGCGAGCTGTTCGACGAGTTCGAAGGCAAGAAGATGAACGAGCTGGGCTCGGGTGATGTTAAATATCACCAGGGCTTCTCGTCGAACGTGATGACCCCGGGTGGTGAAGTTCACCTGGCCATGGCGTTCAACCCGTCCCACCTGGAAATCGTCTCGCCAGTGGTGGAGGGTTCGGTGCGCGCCCGTCAGGACCGTCGCAACGACAGCGTTGGCGACAAGGTACTGCCGATCTCGATTCACGGTGATGCTGCGTTCGCTGGCCAGGGTGTCGTACTGGAAACCTTCCAGATGTCGCAGACCCGCGGTTTCAAGACCGGCGGTACCGTGCACATCGTGATCAACAACCAGGTTGGTTTCACCATCAGCAACCCGCTCGACTCGCGTTCCACCGAGTACTGCACCGACGTCGCCAAGATGATTCAGGCGCCGATCCTGCACGTCAACGGTGATGACCCGGAAGCTGTGCTGTTCGTGACCCAGCTGGCCATCGATTACCGCATGCAGTTCAAGCGTGACGTGGTGGTTGACCTGGTCTGCTACCGTCGCCGCGGCCACAACGAAGCGGACGAGCCTAACGGCACCCAGCCACTGATGTATCAGCAGATCAGCAAACAGCGCACCACCCGTGAGCTGTACGCCGAGTCGCTGATCCAGGCCGGTCGTGTCGATGCCGAGCGTGCTCAGGCCAAGATCGACGAATACCGCAACGCGCTGGACAACGGTCTGCATGTGGTCAAGAGCCTGGTCAAGGAGCCGAACCGCGAGCTATTCGTTGATTGGCGTCCATACCTGGGCCATGCCTGGACCGCGCGTCACGACACCCGTTTCGACCTCAAGACCTTGCAGGACCTGTCGGCCAAACTGCTGGAGATGCCGGAAGGCTTCGTCGTGCAGCGTCAGGTGTCGAAGATCTACGAAGATCGCCAGAAGATGCAGGCCGGTGGCTTGCCGATCAACTGGGGCTATGCCGAAACCATGGCGTACGCCACGTTGGCCTTCGAAGGTCACCCGATCCGCATGACCGGTCAGGATATCGGCCGCGGCACCTTCTCGCACCGCCACGCGGTGTTGCACAACCAGAAGGACGCCAGCACCTATATCCCGCTGCAGAACCTGTACCCGGGCCAGCCACGTTTCGACCTGTACGATTCGTTCCTGTCCGAGGAAGCAGTTCTGGCGTTCGAATACGGTTACTCGACCACTCAGCCAAACGCGCTGGTGATCTGGGAAGCCCAGTTCGGCGACTTCGCCAACGGTGCGCAAGTGGTGATTGACCAGTTCATCACCAGTGGCGAGCACAAGTGGGGCCGTCTGTGCGGTCTGACCATGCTGCTGCCGCACGGCTACGAAGGCCAGGGTCCTGAGCACTCCTCGGCTCGTCTGGAGCGTTACCTGCAGCTGTGCGCCGAGCACAACATCCAGGTGTGCGTACCGACCACCCCGGCACAGATCTACCACCTGCTGCGTCGCCAGGTGATCCGCCCGCTGCGCAAGCCGCTGGTGGTCCTGACGCCGAAGTCGCTGCTGCGCCACAAGCTGGCCGTGTCGACCTTGGAAGACCTGGCAGAAGGCTCGTTCCAGACCGTGATCCCGGAAATCGATACCCTCGATCCGGCCAAGGTCGAGCGCCTGATCCTGTGCAGTGGCAAGGTCTACTACGACCTGCTGGAAAAACGCCGTGCCGAAGGCCGCGAAGATATCGCCATCGTGCGTATCGAGCAGCTGTATCCGTTCCCGGAAGACGACCTGGTCGAAATCCTGGCGCCGTACAGCAACCTCAAGGCCGCCGTCTGGTGCCAGGAAGAGCCAATGAACCAAGGCGCCTGGTACAGCAGCCAGCACCACATGCGCCGTATCCTGGGCCGCCACAACAAGGCACTGGTCCTGGAATACGCCGGCCGCGACGCTTCTGCCGCGCCAGCCTGTGGTTACGCATCGAAGCACGCCGAACAGCAGGAAAAACTGCTGCAAGACGCCTTCACTGTTTAATGCTTTCGCGCACCTGAAACCGAATTTAAGGAAACACTGCTAATGGCTATCGAGATCAAAGCCCCAACCTTCCCGGAATCGGTTGCCGACGGCACCGTTGCCACCTGGCACAAACAGCCGGGCGACGCCGTCAAGCGTGACGAGCTGATCGTTGACATCGAAACCGACAAAGTCGTCCTGGAAGTGCTCGCCACTGCCGACGGCGTACTCGGCCCGATCGTCAAGGGCGAGGGCGACACCGTTCTCTCCGACGAACTGCTGGGTTCGATCGTTGAAGGCGGCGCTGCTGCCGCTGCACCTGCTGCTGCCGCGCCTGCTGCTGGCGGCGCTGCCCCGGCCGCTGCTGCCGACGCTGGCGAAGACGACCCGATCGCTGCACCGGCCGCGCGCAAGCTGGCTGAAGAAGGCGGTATCGATCTGGCTACCGTTGCCGGTACTGGCAAAGGCGGTCGTATCACCAAGGAAGACGTGGTTGCTGCCGTTGCCAACAAGAAGTCCGCGCCTGCCGCGGCTCCTGCTGCCAAGCCAGCCGCTGCTGCTGCCGCTCCAGTACTGACCGCCACTGGCGACCGTACCGAGAAGCGTGTGCCGATGACCCGTCTGCGCGCCAAGATCGCCGAGCGTCTGGTCGAAGCCCAGTCGAACATGGCGATGCTGACCACCTTCAACGAAGTCGACATGACCGAAGTCATGGCCCTGCGTTCGAAGTACAAGGACTTGTTCGAGAAGTCCCACAACGGCGTACGTCTGGGCTTCATGTCGTTCTTCGTCAAGGCCGCTACCGAGGCGCTCAAGCGCTACCCGGCAGTCAACGCCTCGATCGACGGCACCGACATCGTCTACCACGGCTTTGCTGACGTCGGCGTTGCCGTGTCCAGCGACCGTGGCCTGGTGGTTCCAGTACTGCGCAACGCCGAGCAGATGAGCCTGGCGGAAATCGAGAACGGCATCGCCACCTTCGGCAAGAAGGCCCGTGACGGCAAGCTGGGCATCGAAGACATGACCGGCGGTACCTTCACCATCACCAACGGTGGTACATTCGGCTCGATGATGTCGACCCCGATCGTCAACCCGCCGCAGGCGGCTATTCTGGGCATGCACAACATCATCCAGCGTCCGATGGCGGTCAATGGCCAGGTTGCCATTCGCCCGATGATGTACCTGGCGCTGTCCTACGATCACCGTCTGATCGATGGCAAGGAAGCAGTAACCTTCCTGGTCACCATCAAGAACCTGCTGGAAGACCCGGCTCGTCTGCTGCTGGACATCTAACACGCAGCTGCAAGCGGCAACCGGCCGGCTCCCGTGCGAGCCCGTCGCTTGCCGCTTGAGGCTTGCAGCTTGTAGCTGAAAAGGAATCTTTTATGACCCAGAAATTCGACGTGGTAGTGATTGGTGCAGGCCCTGGTGGCTATGTTGCCGCGATCAAGGCCGCTCAGCTTGGCTTGAGCACCGCCTGCATCGAGAAGTACACCGACGCCGAAGGCAAACTGGCCTTGGGCGGTACCTGCCTGAACGTCGGTTGCATTCCTTCCAAGGCGCTGCTGGACAGCTCCTGGAAATACAAGGAAGCCAAAGAGAGCTTCAACGTTCACGGTATCTCCACTGGCGAAGTGAAGATGGACGTTGCTGCCATGGTTGGCCGCAAGGCTGGCATCGTGAAGAACCTGACCAGCGGTGTTGCCACCCTGTTCAAGGCCAACGGTGTTACTTCGATCCAGGGCCACGGCAAACTGCTGGCTGGCAAGAAAGTCGAAGTCACCAAGGCTGACGGCACTACCGAAATCATCGAAGCCGAAAACGTGATCCTGGCCTCTGGCTCGCGTCCGATCGACATTCCGCCGGCTCCGGTCGACCAGAACGTCATCGTCGACTCCACCGGTGCCCTGGAATTCCAGACCGTTCCGCAGCGTCTGGGCGTGATCGGCGCTGGCGTGATCGGCCTGGAACTGGGTTCGGTATGGTCGCGTCTGGGTGCTCAGGTAACTGTCCTGGAAGCTCTGGATACCTTCCTCATGGCTGCCGATACTGCAGTTGCCAAGGAAGCCCAGAAGACCCTGACCAAGCAAGGCCTGGACATCAAGCTGGGCGCTCGCGTGACCGGCTCGCAAGTCAACGGCAACGAAGTCGAAGTGACTTACACCGATGCCAACGGCGAGCAGAAGATCACCTTCGACAAACTGATCGTTGCGGTCGGCCGTCGCCCAGTGACCACCGAACTGCTGTCTGCTGACAGCGGCGTCGACATCGACGAGCGCGGCTACATCTTCGTCGATGACTACTGCGCAACCAGCGTGCCGGGCGTGTACGCCATCGGTGACGTGGTGCGTGGCATGATGCTGGCGCACAAGGCCTCGGAAGAGGGCATCATGGTTGTCGAGCGCATCAAGGGCCACAAGGCTCAGATGAACTACGACCTGATCCCATCGGTTATCTACACCCATCCGGAAATCGCTTGGGTCGGCAAGACCGAACAAGCCTTGAAGGCTGAAGGCGTAGAGGTTAACGTGGGCACCTTCCCGTTCGCGGCCAGCGGCCGTGCGATGGCTGCCAACGACACCGGTGGTTTCGTCAAGGTCATCGCCGATGCCAAGACCGACCGCGTTCTGGGTGTACACGTGATTGGCCCATCGGCTGCCGAACTGGTTCAGCAGGGCGCAATCGCAATGGAATTCGGCACCAGCGCCGAAGACATCGGCATGATGGTGTTCAGTCATCCGACCCTGTCCGAAGCGCTGCATGAAGCCGCTCTGGCTGTGAATGGCGGTGCCATTCACGTCGCCAACCGCAAGAAGCGTTAATTATAAGAAACCACGGCGGGTCGCCCGTCGTGAGTCCTGCGTGCATGACTCACCGCGGAACGTCCGCCGGACCGGACCTTCGGGACCACCCGAAGGTTTAACGGTCACAGGTGGTGCGGCGCCATTGTTGGCGCAGCGCCGAAGCGCAGTACCTAACGAAGACGGTATAAAGCATGAATCTTCACGAGTATCAGGGTAAGCAGCTGTTCGCTGAATACGGCCTGCCAGTTTCCAAGGGTTTCGCAGTCGACACCCCTGAAGCAGCAGCAGAAGCCTGCGACAAGATCGGCGGTTCCGAGTGGGTTGTAAAAGCCCAGGTTCACGCAGGTGGTCGCGGTAAAGCGGGCGGCGTCAAGCTGGTTCGCAGCAAAGAAGACGCCAAGGCGTTCGCTGCACAGTGGTTGGGCAAGCGTCTGGTGACTTACCAGACTGACGCCAACGGTCAGCCAGTGACCAAGATCCTGGTCGAGTCCTGCACTGACATCGCCAAAGAGCTGTATCTGGGCGCTGTAGTCGATCGTTCGAGCCGTCGTATCGTGTTCATGGCTTCCACCGAAGGTGGCGTGGACATCGAGAAAGTCGCTCACGAAACTCCTGAGAAGATCATCAAGGCTACTATCGATCCACTGGTTGGCGCTCAGCCATTCCAGGGTCGTGAACTGGCGTTCCAGCTGGGTCTGGAAGGCAAGCAAGTTGCACAGTTCGCCAAGATTTTCGTAGGCCTGGCCAAGCTGTTCAAAGAACACGACCTGGCCCTGCTGGAAGTCAACCCGCTGGTCATCAAGGCCGACGGCGACCTGCATTGCCTCGATGCCAAAATCAACATCGATGCCAACGCAATGTACCGTCAGCCTAAGCTGAAGACCTTCCACGACCCGTCCCAGGACGATCCTCGTGAAGCCCACGCTGCCAGCTTCGAGCTGAACTACGTAGCGCTGGAAGGCAACATCGGTTGCATGGTCAACGGTGCTGGCCTGGCCATGGGTACCATGGACATCGTCAACCTGCACGGCGGCAAGCCAGCCAACTTCCTCGACGTAGGTGGTGGTGCTACCAAAGAGCGCGTGACCGAAGCTTTCAAGATCATTCTGTCCGACAGCAATGTCGCGGCCGTACTGGTCAACATCTTCGGCGGCATCGTTCGCTGCGACATGATTGCCGAAGGCATCATCGGCGCTGTGAAAGAAGTCGGCGTCAAGGTACCGGTTGTCGTCCGTCTGGAAGGCAACAATGCCGAGCTCGGCGCTAAAGTACTGGCAGAAAGCGGTTTGAACATCATTGCTGCAACCAGCCTGACCGACGCTGCTCAACAAGTTGTCAAAGCTGCGGAGGGCAAGTAATGAGCGTCCTGATCAATAAAGACACCAAAGTTATCTGCCAGGGCTTCACCGGCTCGCAGGGTACTTTCCACTCCGAACAAGCCATCGCCTACGGCACCAAGATGGTTGGCGGCGTGACCCCGGGCAAGGGCGGCACCACTCACCTGGGCCTGCCAGTGTTCAACACTGTGAAAGAAGCTGTAGAAGCTACCGGCGCTGACGCTTCGGTCATCTACGTTCCAGCTCCTTTCTGCAAGGACTCGATCCTTGAAGCAGCCCTGGGCGGCATCAAGCTGATCGTCTGCATCACCGAAGGCATTCCTACCCTGGACATGCTGGATGCCAAGGTCAAGTGCGACGAACTGGGTGTTACCCTGATCGGCCCTAACTGCCCAGGCGTGATCACTCCGGGCGAGTGCAAGATCGGCATCATGCCAGGTCACATTCACTTGCCAGGCAAGGTCGGTATCGTGTCGCGTTCCGGCACCCTGACCTACGAAGCTGTCAAGCAGACCACCGACGCCGGCTTCGGCCAGTCGACCTGCGTCGGCATCGGCGGTGACCCGATCCCAGGCTCGAACTTCATCGACATCCTGAAGCTGTTCCAGGAAGACCCGCAGACCGAAGCGATCGTCATGATCGGCGAGATCGGCGGTTCGGCTGAAGAAGAAGCCGCTGCCTATATCAAAGCCAACGTGACCAAGCCGGTCGTTTCCTACATCGCTGGTGTTACCGCTCCTGCGGGCAAGCGTATGGGTCACGCTGGTGCAATCATCTCTGGCGGCAAAGGCACTGCTGACGAGAAGTTTGCAGCGCTGCAGGACGCAGGTGTTAAAACCGTGCGTTCGCTGGCCGACATCGGCAAGGCCCTGGCCGAGCTGACTGGCTGGGAAGCCAAGAAGTAATACGCTAGACCCCCCACGCGCACAGAGGCCACCTTCGGGTGGCCTTTGTCGTTTCAGCAGCACTGCAAGTCAGCCCACCGGGGCTGTCGTTCATAACCGCGACAGCCAATTGCATTGGCGAGACACCTCGTCAGCCAGCCGTGCAGTCGGGGTGCAACTTGGTTACACTGTCGCCCACTTTCGTGTCGGCGCCCCAAAAGGGTGCGGGTATGTCAAAAAGGTCTGTCCCACCCGGACGGTCCCATATTTCCCTCATCCAAGGGGAAATCCCTCTCTAAATCCCGATTTCAGTAGTGTGGTATTTCCTTAAATGAAAGTTCTCAAAGGCCAGGATATTCTGGCGCTTGGCTTTATGACGTTTGCGCTGTTCGTCGGCGCCGGCAACATCATCTTCCCGCCGATCGTTGGCTTGCAGTCAGGCCCGCACGTGTGGATGGCAGCCTTGGGCTTCCTCGTCACTGCAGTAGGCCTGCCGGTCATCACCGTGGTTGCCCTGGCCAAGGTCGGCGGCGGCATGGACGCGTTGAGCAGCCCGATCGGCAAGTTCTTCGGTGGCCTGCTGGCGGCGGTCTGCTACCTGTCGGTTGGCCCGCTGTTCGCCACCCCGCGCACGGCGACGGTGTCGTTCGAAGTGGGCGTAGCCCCGTTGACCGGTGAAAGCCCGCTGGCATTGTTCATCTACAGCCTGGTGTACTTCATCATAGTGCTGGCAGTGTCCATGTACCCCGGCAAGCTGCTCGATACAGTGGGCCGCTTCCTTGCACCGCTGAAGATCCTCGCCCTGGCGGCCCTGGGTATCGCTGCGTTTGCGCTGCCTGCCGGGACCATCGGCGAAGCACAGCCGGCTTACGTTGCCGCGCCGTTCTCGCAGGGTTTCATCAATGGCTACCTGACCATGGACACCCTCGGGGCGCTGGTCTTCGGTATCGTCATCGTCAACGCGATCCGCTCGCGTGGCGTCGAGTCGCCAAAGCTGATCACCCGCTATGCAGTCATCGCCGGTCTGATCGCCGGGTTAGGGCTGGCACTGGTGTACATCAGCCTGTTCCGCCTCGGTGCCGGCAGCCATGACATCGCCGCTGATGCTACCAACGGCGCGGCCGTGCTGCATGCCTACGTGCAATATACCTTTGGCTCACTCGGCAGCGGCTTCTTGGCGGTGTTGATCGCGTTGGCCTGCCTGGTGACTGCGGTTGGCCTGACCTGCGCCTGCGCCGAGTACTTCAGCCAGATTCTGCCGCTGTCGTATCGCACGCTGGTGGTGATCCTTGCCGGTTTCTCGCTGGTGGTTTCCAACCTTGGCCTGACCAAGCTGATCATGTTCTCGATCCCGTTGCTGACGGCCATTTATCCACCGTGCATCGTGCTGGTGGCGCTGAGCTTCTGCAAAGGCATCTGGAACTCGCCGGTGCGTATCATGGGCCCAGTGATGGCCGTGTCGTTGCTGTTCGGCATTGTCGATGCGATCAAAGGCACGCCGCTTGCCCATATCCTGCCGGATGTCCTGGCGCATCTGCCGCTGAGCGATCAA
Organism: Pseudomonas sp. 1121_17; assembly: GCF_052850745.1. Lineage (NCBI taxonomy): Bacteria > Pseudomonadati > Pseudomonadota > Gammaproteobacteria > Pseudomonadales > Pseudomonadaceae > Pseudomonas > Pseudomonas sp. 1121_17. The sequence continues at coordinate 84,160 of NZ_VXCX01000004.1, read as the reverse complement.
GGCCTGGCGTGGTTGGTACCTTCGGCGCTGACCCTCGGCGTGGCGGTGCTTTGCGACTGGATGCTGGGCAAGCCGCGCGAGGCGCTGGCGTGAGGTACTGACAGCCCGCTGCAAGCGCTGGCCACAAGCCGCTGCTGCGCTCGCCCAGGCTGGTCATAAAAAACCCCGGGTCCGTGAGGATCCGGGGTTTTTTATGGCAGGCTCCAGGTTTTGTGACGCGGTGCGTGTCTTTTGCCACATTCGGGCGTCGAAACCGATATCCTTTTGTGCACCTGAACGGTCGAGAACCTGCATGAGCTTTATTCAAAGCAACCTGATCAACCTGTTGGCAGTCTGCTGGTTTGCCCTGTGCTGGGGTGGTTACACCCGCTACGCAATCTGGAAGGGCCGCGATACGGCCTGCCTGGCCAGCGTTCTGCACCTCTATCGGGAAGACTGGATGCGGCGCATGCTGCTGCGCGACAACCGCATTGCCGATGCCAGTGTGATCGGCAACCTTGAGCGCAATGCATCGTTCTTCGCTTCCAGCACGTTGATCATCCTTGCCGGTATCCTCACGGTGCTGGGGGCGTCGGACCGCGCCGTATCGCTGCTGGCCGACCTGCCGTATGTGCAGGTGGCTTCGCAGGGCATGTCGGAAGTGAAGCTGTTGGGCCTGGCGGCGGTGTTCGTCTACGCCTTCTTCACCTTCAGCTGGTGCATGCGCCAGTACAACTTTGCAGCGGTGCTGGTGGGCTCGGCGCCGATGATCGGCGAGCGCCTGGTCAACGAGCTTGAGCGCAAGGCATTTGCCGCGCGGGCAGCACGGGTGCTGTCACTTGCGGCCAACCAGTTCAACTTGGGCTTGCGCGCCTATTACTTCGGCATGGCCATGTTGACCTGGTTCATCAACCCGTGGCTGTTCATGGTCGTCAGCTTGGGCGTAGTGCTGATTCTTTATCGCCGCGAGTTCCACTCCGATGTATTGGAAGTGATGGTGTTCACGCCGACTGAAAGTGTCCCTAGTGACGCGCCGAAAGAGCCGACCGCGGTGTTGACTGAAACGGTTAATCGTTAAACTTCAGGCATAAAAAAACCCGACAATGTCGGGTTTTTTTGTGTGCTGCGATTACGGCTTGACTGGTGCAGTCGGGGCCGGCTCGCCTTTGTCAGCAGCTTCTTCAGCTGCTTTTTGCTGCGCTTCAGCCTGGTCTTTGGCAGCTTCGGCGTTTTCCTTGGCAGCTTCATTCATCTTATCCTGAGCTTCGCCCGCTTTATCCTGGGCTTGCTCGGCGTGTTCCTGTGCATCTTGAGCCTTGTTTTCGCTTGCCTTGTCGCAAGCAGCCAGGCCCATGGCAGCAGCCAGCATCAGAGCAAAAGCAAAAGGTTTACGCATGGGGTGTCTCTCCTTGGGTGGAATAACTTGCTTGAACCTTCGAGTTCAAGTGCACGAAATTAGTTCCACAGAGATTACAGATATATAAGTGCGCGTCCACTCTGGAATTTTCAACGCGCTTGTGCTGTCACGCCAACGAGGGCTTAACGGTGATCGATTCGTCTCTGATGGCTATGGCTGAACGCTTTCTGTCGGCACTCCGGCATTGCCAGTTATTGAACATGCGCGTGCATCAAGCTGATGCCGGCGGCATGACCCTGGTGCTGCCTTGGTCGCCGCTGCTGGTTGGCAATCCACAGACCGGTGCAGTCCATGGCGGCGCGCTGACCACGTTGATGGATACCACCTGCGGCATGGCCACTTTGTGTTCGTTGGCGCAGTTCGAAGTGTGCCCGACCCTGGACCTGCGCATCGACTATATGCACCCCGCCGAGGCCGGCAAGGATATCTACGGCCACGCATACTGTTATCGCGTAACCCGCGATGTGATTTTCACCCGTGGCATGGCGTATCAGGATGACCCCGAGCAGCCTATCTGCCAGGTGGTGGGGACTTTCATGCGCCTGGGTCAGCAGGCCAGGGGTGGTATCCGCTTTGCTGGCAAGCTTGATGGAGGGCAGGGCTGATGATTCCGGCAGACGTTCGCCAGCGCCTCAATCAGGCCCACGCTGTGGGTGATTACGCACCACTGCTGTCATTGATTCCTTATGCAGGGCTCATCGGTATCGAGTGCGAGCGCCAGGGCGAGCAGCTGTTGTTCCGCTTGCCAGCCAGTGCCGACAATGTCGGCAATCCGCTGTTGCCGGCCATTCATGGTGGTGTCATCGCAGGTTTCATGGAGCTCTCGGCGGCGCTCTATCTGCTGGTCTACAGCGAAAGCACGAGTATTCCGAAAATCATCGATTTCTCCATCGACTACCTGCGTGCCGGCTATGTGCGCGACACCTACGCCAGCTGCCAGCTCTGGCGCCAAGGGCGGCGGGTGACCAATGTCGCGATCAGTGCCTGGCAGGACGATCGCAACCTGCCGATCGCCATGGCCCGTGCTCATTTCAAGATCGAACCGGAAAAGCCCTTGAAATAGTCCGCCATGCCCCCATCTGTTGGACATCCCGCCGTAAACGCCGGCCACCGCGGCCTGCCAGGCGACCATTGCCATCAGATCGGAGTTTTGAAGACCATGAGTGTGGAGACACAAAAAGAAACCCTGGGCTTCCAGACCGAGGTAAAGCAACTGCTGCACCTCATGATCCACTCGCTGTACTCGAACAAGGAAATTTTCCTTCGCGAGCTGATTTCCAACGCCTCCGACGCCGCTGACAAGCTGCGTTTCGAAGCCCTGGCCAAGCCGGAGCTGCTCGAAGGCGACGCCGACCTGAAAATCCGCGTCAGCTTCGATGCCGAGGCCGGCACCGTGACCCTGGAAGACAACGGCATCGGCATGAGCCGTGAAGATGTCATTGCGCACCTGGGCACCATTGCCAAGTCCGGCACTGCCGATTTCATGAAAAACCTCAGCGGCGACCAGAAAAAGGATTCGCACCTGATCGGTCAGTTCGGCGTGGGCTTCTATTCGGCGTTCATTGTCGCCGACCAGGTCGACGTCTACAGCCGTCGTGCGGGCCAGCCAGCCGCTGAAGGCGTGCACTGGTCGTCGAAAGGCGAGGGCGAATTCGAAGTTGCCACCATCGACAAGCCACAACGCGGCACGCGCATCGTTCTGCACCTGAAGAAGGAAGAACAGGAGTTTGCTGACGGCTGGCGCCTGCGCAACGTCGTGAAGAAGTACTCCGACCACATTGCCCTGCCAATCCAGCTGCCTAAAGAACAGGCCGAAGCCGCTGAAGGCGAAGCCGCACCTGCGCAGGAATGGGAAACCGTCAACCGCGCCAGCGCCCTGTGGACCCGTTCGCGTACCGAGGTCAAGGACGAGGAATACCAGGAGTTCTACAAGCACATCGGCCATGACTTCGAAAACCCGCTGGCCTGGAGCCACAACAAGGTCGAAGGCAAGCTCGAATACAACTCGCTGCTGTACGTCCCGGCCCGCGCGCCGTTCGACCTGTACCAGCGCGAAGCGCCGCGTGGCCTGAAGCTGTACGTGCAGCGTGTGTTCATCATGGACCAGGCCGAGTCGTTCCTGCCGTTGTACCTGCGTTTCATCAAGGGCGTGGTTGACTCCAATGACCTGTCGCTGAACGTTTCGCGCGAGATCCTGCAGAAAGACCCGATCATCGACTCGATGAAAACCGCGCTGACCAAGCGTGTGCTCGACATGCTCGAGAAGCTGGCGAAGAACGAACCCGAGCAATACAAGGGCTTCTGGAAGAACTTCGGCCAGGTCCTCAAGGAAGGCCCGGCAGAAGATTTCGCCAACAAAGAGAAGATCGCCGGCCTGCTGCGCTTTGCTTCAACCCACGACGACAGCGGCGAGCAAAGTGTGTCGCTGGCTGACTACCTGGCCCGTGCCAAAGAAGGCCAGGACAAGATCTACTACCTCACCGGCGAAACCTACGCGCAGGTCAAGAACAGCCCGCACCTTGAGGTCTTCCGCAAGAAAGGCATCGAAGTGCTGCTGCTGACCGATCGTATCGACGAGTGGCTGATGAGCTACCTGAGCGACTTCGACGGCAAGAGCTTCGTCGATGTTGCCCGCGGTGACCTTGACCTGGGCAAGCTGGATTCGGAAGAAGACAAGAAAGCCCAGGAAGAAGTCGCCAAGGAAAAAGAAGGTCTGGTCGAGCGTCTGAAAGCTGCGCTGGGTGACAGTGTTGCTGAAGTGCGTGTCTCCCATCGCCTGACCGACTCGCCAGCCATTCTGGCCATCGGTGAGCAGGACCTGGGCCTGCAGATGCGTCAGATCCTCGAGGCCAGCGGGCAGAAAGTGCCGGACTCGAAGCCTATCTTCGAATTCAACCCGGCTCATCCGCTGATCGAGAAACTCGATCACGAGCAGAGCGAGGATCGTTTCGGCGAGCTTTCGCACATCCTCTTCGATCAGGCTGCCTTGGCCGCTGGCGACAGCCTCAAGGACCCTGCGGCGTATGTGCGTCGCCTGAACAAGCTGCTGGTCGAGCTGTCTGCTTGAGATAAGCGCTGAATAAGCCCGCTTCGGCGGGCTTTTTTATTACGGTCTTTTGTACCAGGACAAGGAGAAGCTTGATGAGCAAAGCAATCGTCGAATCGTTGGTCTATCACCACGCCGGCAAGGCTTACGAGAGCCGCTTGGTATACGCCCCAGGCGCAGAAGCAAAACCTGCTCTGCTGATGGCGCCGAACTGGATGGGCATCGGCGAAGGTGCCGAGCGCATTGCCAGGGAAGTCGCCGAGAAGGGCTATGTGGTGCTGATCGCCGACCTCTATGGGCAGTTGGTGCGGCCGACCAATGCAGATGAAGCGGGCGCCGCCATGATGCCGCTGAAAAACGATCGTGCTGAGTTGCGCAAGCGCATGCATGCCGCCCTAGCTCAGTTGCTGGGGCAGTCCAAGGCGCAGCTGGCGCCGGGCAAGGTGGCGGCGTTCGGCTTCTGTTTTGGTGGTTGCTGTGCACTGGAGCTGGCCCGCAGTGGCGCTGATCTGAAAGCCACTGTCTCCTTCCACGGCACCCTCGACACACCTGATAGCGCCGATGCCGGCAACATCAAAGGTTCGGTACTGGTGCTGCACGGCGCCAGCGATCCACTGGTACCCCGCGAGCAGCTACCTGCCTTCGAGCAGGAAATGAACGCGGCCAAGGTCGATTGGCAACTGGTCAGCTACGGCGGTGCGGTGCATTCGTTCACCGACCCGGCGGCAAACGTACCGGGCAAGATGCAATTTGACTGGCGCACCTCACACCGCGCGTTCAAGGCCATGCACAATCTGCTCGAAGAAGTGTTCAAACCGGATCCTGCTCAGCTAGCGGGGTAACTCGATCCGCTGGGTTTCTCCGGCTACCACTGGCCATTGCCCGGCTGCCCAGTTGGCCCGTGCCTGTTCGATCAGTGCCGGGTCGCTGGCAACAAAGTTCCAGTTCATCCGCCGCGGCCCATCCAGCGGCGCGCCGCCGATCAGTGCCAGTTGGCATTCACCTTGCGCGTACAGCGTCAGTTCCTCGCCTTCTGGCAGCACCAGCAAGCTGTGCGGCTCGACCGGCTCTTCATCGAGCAACACCTCGCCCTCCATTAGATACAGCGCACGCTGGGTATGTTCAGTGGGGATCAGCAGGCTAGTTGCCGGTTGCATGCCGATGTGCGCGTACAGGGTAGGGGAGAGCACCGGTACCGGCGACTCAAGGCAAAAGCCTCGACCGGCAATCATACAGATACGCACTCCCAGGGTGTCGCTGACCGGCAAGCTCGTTGCGCAGTGATGGCTGTAGTTGGGCAGTGCCTGCTCGTGTTCCCGCGGCGCCGCCAGCCACACCTGCAGCCCATGCAGGCGTGAGCCGCTTGCGACCAGCTCGGCCGGCGTGCGCTCGACGTGGGCCACGCCACGACCGGCGCTCATCCAGCTGACCTCGCCAGGCCGCACACGTTGATCAGAGCCAATGCTGTCCTTGTGCAGCAGTTCGCCTTCGAAGAGGTAGGTCAGGGTGGCCAGACCGATGTGTGGATGTTGGTGGATATCCATGCCACTGCCCGCAGCGTAGTCGGTTGCGAGCATGTGGTCGAAGAACACGAACGGGCCGACGCTGCGGCACTGCGCTGAGGGTAGCAGCCGCAGAATGGGCTGGCCCGCGATGGTTTCGGCGCGTGGGCGGATGATCAATGGGCGGCTCATGCAAGGCTCCAGGCACAGGGCTGAGGCTGCAAGCATAGCGATTTGCCAGCCATTGCTGAACCGTGGCCGTCAGGCGCGGGTCTACTCTGTTCGAATCAGCTCAAGGAAACTGCCATGATCGCCAGAGCACTGGCTGCGGTGCTGGTCTCGGGCCTGCTGTGCCACGCGGCGCAGGCGCGCGACTACCGCTACAGCGATGCCCATCTGCATTACGTCGACTTTTTCCAGGAATCCGAGGGCATGCCGGCCCTGCTTGCGGCGATGGACAAGGCCGGTATCGATCAGTCGATGATTTCCGGGGTGTCAGTGGCGAAGAAGTGGCACGAGGACGAACCCAAGCGCCCGCGCTACTACGCCGGTGATGATGCCGATGCCTACTGGTACAGCGCCACTGACGTCTATGTGGCGGCCGCATTGGAAAAGCTGCCGGCCGAACAGCGCAAGCGCTTCCATCCATTCCTGACCGGCTTCAATCCGGTCGACAAGAATGCAGCCAGCCACATCGAGCGTATGCTCGAGCTGTATCCGGGAATGTGGCAGGGCATCGGCGAGGTGTTCACCCGCCATGACGACCTTACTGCGCTGACCAGCGGCGATACGCCGAGGGCCAACAACGAGGCCATGACACGGATTTATCACCTGGCTGCAGAACGTGACCTGCCCGTGCTGATCCACTCCAACATCACCTCCAAGCGCGAGCGCAACCCACTGTACCTGGCCGAGCTGGAAGAGCCCCTGCGCAACCATCCGCACACACGATTCATCTGGGCGCATGCCGGTACCAGCATGGAGATTCATCGCCATCAGACGCAGATGGACTTCCTCTTGCCGGTAGTAACGCGATTGTTGAAGGACTATCCTAACCTGTACATCGACTTGTCCTGGAGTGTGCTCGAGCCGTATCTGCTCGACGAGGCAGGCAAGCCGCGTAAGGCCTGGGTCGAGTTGGTCGAGCAGTACCCTGACCGGTTCATGTTGGGTTCGGATGTGGTTGGTCGGTTCGACAGCCTGGGCAAGGAGCTGCATGGCTTCGATCCATTCCTGGATGCTTTGAGCGAAGAGGTGGCGCACAAGGTGGCGCGGGACAACTTCCTGGCGGTGCTGCCCAAGGGGCACTGAGCCGCGCCAGGCAACGCAAACGCCGAAAACAAAAACGCCCCGAACCAGTCGGGGCGTTTTCAGTGCAGCAGTCAGGTCTTACTTGCCTTCCCAGCGCTTGAGCACCAGGGTGGCGTTGGTGCCGCCGAAGCCGAAGCTGTTGCTCATGACGGTGTCGATCTTCGCGTTTTCGATGGTTTCACGCTGGATCGGCAGGTCAGCAACTTCCGGGTCCAGCTCATCGATGTTGGCGGAGCCGGCGATGAAGTTGTTTTCCATCATCAGCAGGCAGTAGATCGCCTCGTGCACGCCAGCGGCGCCCAGCGAGTGGCCGGACAGGCTCTTGGTCGAGCTGATCTTCGGTGCCTTGTCCTTGAACACTTCACGCACACCTTTCATCTCGGCAACGTCGCCGACCGGAGTCGAGGTGCCGTGAGTGTTGAGGTAGTCGATTGGTGTATCAACGGTCGACAGCGCCTGCTGCATGCAGCGGATCGCGCCTTCGCCGCTTGGAGCGACCATGTCGTAACCGTCGGAAGTTGCACCGTAGCCGACGATTTCAGCGTAGATCTTGGCACCGCGGGCGAGGGCGTGTTCCAGCTCTTCGACCACGACCATGCCGCCGCCGCCAGCGATGACGAAACCGTCACGGTCGGCGTCGTAGGCGCGCGAAGCCAGCTCAGGCGTTTCGTTGCGCTTGGTCGACAGGGCGCCCATGGCATCGAACAGGAACGACTGGCTCCAGTGCTCTTCTTCACCGCCACCGGCAAAGACAATGTCCTGCTTGCCCCACTGGATCTGCTCCAGAGCGGTACCGATGCAGTGTGCGCTGGTAGCGCAGGCCGACGAGATCGAGTAGTTGATACCCTTGATCTTGAACGGCGTGGCCAGGCACGCGGAAACGGTGCTGCCCATGGTGCGGGTAACCCGGTACGGACCGACGCGCTTGACGCCTTTCTCGCGCAGGGTGTCCAGCGCTTCCATCTGGTTCAGGGTCGATGCGCCGCCGGAGCCTGCTACCAGGCCGGTGCGTGGGTTGGAAACCTGCTCTTCGCTCAGCCCCGAATCCTTGATCGCGTCCTGCATCGCCAGGTAGGCGTAGGCAGCGGCGTGGCCGACGAAGCGGAACACCTTGCGGTCGATCAGTTCTTCGAGGTTCAGGTCGATGGAACCGGAAACCTGGCTGCGCAGCCCCATTTCCTTGTATTCCGGGTTGAAACGAATGCCCGGACGGCTCTTGCGCAGGTTTTCGGTGACGGTCTCTTTGTCATTGCCCAGGCACGATACGATGCCCAGACCAGTGATAACGACGCGGCGCATGCGAATAACCCTTAGAAATTGTCAGTGGAGGTGAACACGCCGACCCGGAGGGCTTCGGCCGTGTAGATCTCGCGGCCGTCGACACTGACCGAGCCATCGGCGATGGCCATGTTCAGCTTGCCTTTCAGGACGCGCTTGATATGAATGTTGTAGGTGACTTTCTTCGCAGTAGGCAACACCTGGCCGAAGAATTTCACTTCGCCAGAGCCCAGCGCGCGACCGCGCCCCGGCAAGCCCTGCCAGCCGAGGAAGAAGCCGACCAGCTGCCACATGGCATCGAGGCCCAGGCAGCCCGGCATGACCGGATCACCTTCGAAGTGACAGGCAAAGAACCACAGGTCTGGAGTGATATCCAGCTCAGCGACCAATTCACCTTTGCCGAACTTGCCGCCTTCCTCGCTGATATGCGTGATGCGATCAACCATCAACATGTTGGGGGCGGGCAGTTGCGCGTTACCTGGGCCGAACAGCTCACCGCGACTGCAGCGCAGCAGGTCTTCCCGAGTAAAGGCGTTTTGTTTGGTCATGCGAGCTCCTCAATAATCCCCATGCGGCAGGGGATGAATCTTCCCGGCCATCCCTGAGCACCAACGGGCTCAAGGCGGCAGCCTACAGATAGACTATTGCGTTGTGGTGAAAGTCACAGTGATCCTGGTAAATGAGTACAGGTGTTCACTGAAACCGGTATTTTCAGGCCCAGCGGCGCGCCTGTCCAGCATTAAGACTGCCGCACTTTAACATTTATCGCCAGTCACGGCTGTCTGGCCGGGTGGCTGGCGGCCGCAAGCGTCAGCGGTATTTCCAGGGTGAACGTCGAGCCCCGCCCCGCGCGGCTCTGTGCGTGCAGGCGGCCGCCCATGCGCTCTGCCAGGCTTCGCGCGATGGCCAACCCCAACCCGGTGCCGCCGTAGCGGCGCGAGATCGAACTGTCGGCCTGCTGGAAGGCAACGAACATGCTTTCCATATGCTGGTCGTCGATGCCGATGCCGGTGTCGCGAACCGCGCAGGTGAACCATAGCCCACCCGTATCGGCCAATTGCCAGCGCGGCTCGATTTCGACCCTGCCTTGCTCGGTAAATTTCAATGCATTGCCAATCAGGTTGAGCAGGATTTGGCGAATCCGCGTCGGGTCGCCATAGACGCGCATGTGCTCGGCGCCAGCGGGCAACTGCAGGTGCAAGCCCAGGCCACGCTGCTGGGCGCTGTGCTGGAAGGCTTGCACACTGCTGCTGATCAGTTCGCCAAGGCTGAATTCGATGTGTTCCAGCTCAAGCTCGGTGCGCTCGATACGCGAGAAATCGAGGATGTCATTGATGACTTTGAGCAGATGCCCAGTCGATTCACTGGCGACAGAGGTGTACTCGGCCTGCTCGACGGTCATCTGGGTGGTTTCCAGTAACTGCAGCATGCCAAGCACGCCGTTCATCGGTGTGCGCAACTCGTGGCTCATCATCGCTAGAAAGTCCGACTTGGCGCGGTTGGCCTGTTCGGCTTCCTCGCGCGCCTGGGTCAGTTGCGCGATTGCCTGACGCTGCTCCTGGCTGGCCTGCTCAAGGGCGCTGGCGAGGTTGTTGATGTGCCGTGCCAGGTTGCCCAGTTCATTGTCATCGACCACCGGCACCGGGGTATTGAAGGTGCCTTGCTGAATCGCCTTGACGGCAAGCCCCATATCGCTGATCGGCTCGGCCAGGCTGCGTGCCAGGCGCCGCGCCACCAGGAACGTGAAGAGCAGGGCAAACAGGGCGAGGATGCCGGCCTTGATCACAATCTCCTGCTGGCGCTGGTTGAAGGCATCGTCCGACATGCCGACGATGACCCGGCCCAGGTAATCATCGGTGATGCCCGGCAAGGTGGTCTTGGTGGGTGGCAGGAAGTCACTGTCCAGGCGAATCTGCTGCAGACGGATCGGCGCCTGGAACACCTCGACCCGCTGTGCGCGGTTGGCGCTCTCATCGGCCTGCTCGACGTACACCAGAATATTGTTGCGACCGTCCTGAACCTCGAGGAAGCGCACATGGGGGATACTCAAAGTGGCGCGCATCAGGCTGTCGAGCACTTCATTGTTGCCTGAGATAACCCCGTATTCGGAAGCCGGGGCCAGCTGATTGGCGATCAGTTGCCCGGTGTGATTGAGCTCCTGACGCAAATCCTGAATGCGCACGAAGGTGAAGAAGCTGATCAGCAGCAGCGTCAGCAGCAGGGCCGGCCCCAGGCTGATGATCTGGGTGCGGGTATGGATATCCCAGCTCAGGCGTTTGCTCATGGGGTGGACTCTCCTGCGGCCAGGGCCAGTGCAGCGGCCTGCGGGTCGATCGGTTCGAGGCCCAGCGCGCGCGCCACCTGTTGGTTGCCGCTGACGCCGTAATGGGCGGGATACAAGCTGCGTGGCCAGCGAGCTGGCGGCTGATCGAGCAATTGATCGAGCACTGCCAGCCAGTCGTCCTGGTCGCTGTAGGTGCTGGCCAAGGCGCCGGCACGGACAAAGCCGGCGTTGGGGCCGATCAGCGCCATTTGCCGGCCGTAGCTACTGAGCAAGACGTTTTTCGCGGTCTTGGCGTTATACAGATCAGGGTCATCCAGGCCGAGCAGTACGTCGCTGTCAGCCAGCACTTGCTGTAGCGGGCGGCTGTCGCGCAGGTCTGGCCAGTGCTGGGCAACGATCTCAAGCCCCAGTGGCCGTGCGGCCTGGCGCAACTCACTGAGCAAAAAGTGGCTGTGCTGGCCATAGAGCACGCCGATTCGCCGTGCCTGCGGCATCAGCAAGCGGGTCAGGCGCAACTGCCGGGCCAGCGGCGGATCGTTCCAGAGCAGGCTCAGGTAGCTCGGGCGATCAGCCCCCAGCAGTTGTTCGGCCTCGACGCGGCTGACCCGCATGAGCAACGCGCGCGGCCCGGCGGATTCGCTCATGCGCCATTGCAGCGCGGCGCGGTCGAGCAGGATCAGGCGCAGGTCACGCGGCAGTTGGCTGGGTGGTGGCAAGCTTGAGACGGGTTGGAAACGCACCTGATCATTGCCACGGCGAACTTGCAGTGCCTGGGCGAAGCTGCGCATTCCAGCCTGGTCGCTGGCGCCGACTACCAGCACCTCATTGGCCGACAGTGTCGCCAGTGGCCACAGGCAGATCAGCAGCAGGCCGAGCAGGCGCGCCATCAGAACTCCAGCTCCGCGCTGACGCTCAGGCGCTGACGACTGTCGTAGCGGTTCTGCGCGAGGGTGATCGGTTCATCGTCCAGACGCTGCTGCCACAGTGCGGCCAGCTCAAGGTTGCTGCGCCGAATGCGCAAGCGCTTGGCCAGGCGCAGGTCAACCCGCTCATAGCGATACTGGTTAAGCGCGTCATCGCCGTAGTAGAACAGCGCACTCGACCAGCCATCGCCCCAGTCGCGCAACCAGCCGGCAGAGCCGCTATTGCGCGCACTGGCTTCGCTGTCGTTGCGGTTGCTGGCCCAGGCGTCGACATAAGCGTAGGTCAGGCGCAGCCGGTCACGCTGGCCAAGGCGCCAGTCGAGTTGCAGCTCACTGCCGCTGAAGCGGGCCTTGTTGCTGTTACTGGCGATGTACTGGTTGTTGCGCAGCGGCTCGCTGATCATGCCGCTGATTTCGTCGTAGAAGACCTTCAGGTCAAGGTTCAGACCGATTTCGCTGAAGCTGCCGTTGTAGCCCAGTTCACGCGAGCGCATCCGCTCCTGATCGAGATCGCCCGGGCCGCGGGTCTTGACGAAGTACTCGCCCCTGCCCAGACCAGGCTGATAGGGGCTGAGGTTATTGACCGTATAGCTCCAGTTGACGTTGTTCTCGAACATGTCGGGTGAGCGCACTGCTTCGGAATACACCGCGCGCAGGCCATGACGCGGGGTGATCAGGTAGTTGACCGCCAGGCGCGGCGTCAGCGAGCTGCCGGACAGGCGGCTGTCCTCGAACATGGTTCCGCCCTGGATGATCCAGTGCTTGTCGGCGCGCCATTCCAGCTGGCCGAACAGGCGCCAGGTCTGGTCGCTCAGGGTGCCATTGAAATAGGTCTGCGAGTCAGCCTGGTCATAGCGAAAGTTGGCGCCGCTGAGCAGGCGCAGGTTGTCGGTCAGGCTCAGGGTGTCCTGGATTTCCAGGTCGTAGCGGGTTTCCCGGGTGCTTTGGTCGACATCACCGCACACGACCTGGCTGCCGCCCTGGCTGTCCCATTGGGTCTTGACCTGATCGCGCAGTGCCTGCAGCGCAGGATTGTTGTTGGCCGGTGGGTTGACGATGTTGCGGGCGACCTGTTCGGCGTAGTTCGAGTCGAGCTGCCACAGTCGAGTCAGGGCTGGGCTGAACGACAATGCCGCATCGCAGGCACGCCACACTTGCTGGCGGTCGAAGTGCTGCGCCGAGCCCTGTACATAGAGACTGTGCTGGTCATTGAAATCAATGTTCCAGCGCAGCGAGCCAGCGTAGTCCTTGGCCTTGACGTCTGCGTTGTTGCCACGGGCGGTGACGTAGGGAAACACCGGCTGATAGGTGTAGGGGCGCTGATTGCTGCCTTCCTTGGCCGCCAGTTGCCACTCCAGCGTTTGGTTGCTCGCCAATTGCTGCAGCACGCTCAGGTTGATCCGGTTGAGCCGGCGGCTGTCGCGGTAGTCAGCGCCCGACTGGTCGTGATCGAAGCCGTCATCCTCCTGGCCGGACATTGACAGACGCAGGTCGCCGCCCTCCCAGCCCAAGCCCTGGCTGGCGTAAAAGTCGTTGACGCCATCCGCCCCGCGGCTCAGCTTGAGGCGCGTGCCCTGGCTGTCGGCAGGGCTTCGGGTGAGGATGTTGACCACCGCCATCAGGGCATTGGCGCCATAACTGACCGTGTTTGGCCCGCGAAACACCTCGATCCGCTCAATATCCTCAAGTGCTACCGGGATATCGCTCCAGTCGACGGTGGCCAGGCCTGCGCGGTACACCGAGCGGCCGTCGATCAGCACCTGCATGCGCCGCGCCTCGCTGACGTTGCTGCCATGGTAGTTGACCGTCGGCTGGTTGCTGGCGCTGTAGCCGATCATCATGCCCGGCACCAGCCGCAAGAGCTCGGGGATGTCGCGGGCGCCGCTGGCGCGGATCAACTGGCTGTCGAGCACAGTCATGCTGCCCGGTACGCCGGCTGCAGATTGTTTAAGTCGAGTGGCAGTGAGAACTTGCGGCAGGTCCTGGTTGTCAATAAACAGGTCGTCGGCCACAGCTGGCCCGCCAAGCAGGGCAGTCAGTAGTAGCAGGCGAGGGAAGGGCGGCGTGCCAGACAACACGTTACAGCCTTGTTTCAGCAGGAAACGCGCATGTTAACCGACCGCAGAGGTTTTTCCAGCAGCCCATCCATGCTGGCTACGCCGTCGAGCGGGTAACAGGCTGACACTGCGTGCCTCTGGTTATGCCGCATCTGGCCCGTATAATGCGCCTGTCGCCACTCAACTTTGGCTTTAACGGACTGGATATGACTGAACAGCAACCTGTTGCAGTTCTTGGAGGCGGCAGCTTCGGCACCGCCGTGGCCAACCTGCTGGCCGAAAACGGCAACCCTGTGCGCCAGTGGATGCGCGATCCGGACCAGGCGCAAGCGATGCGCGTCAACCGCGAAAACCCGCGCTACCTCAAAGGTATCCGCTTGCAGGACGGCGTCGAGCCGGTCAATGACCTGGTGGCCACCCTGCAAGCTGCACAATTGATTTTTGTTGCGCTGCCATCCAGCGCCTTGCGCAGCGTCCTGGCGCCGCATGCCGCGCTGCTGCGCGGCAAGTGCCTGGTGAGCCTGACCAAGGGCATCGAGGCGCAGAGCTTCAAGCTGATGAGCCAGATTCTCGAAGAAATCGCCCCCGAGGCGCGTATTGGGGTGCTCTCCGGGCCCAACCTTGCGCGCGAAATCGCCGAACACGCACTGACCGCCACGGTGGTCGCCAGCGAAGACGAAGCGCTGTGCCTGAGCGTGCAAGAGGTACTGCACGGGCGCACCTTCCGCGTCTATGCCAGTGCCGACCGATTCGGTGTCGAACTGGGCGGCGCACTGAAAAACGTCTATGCGATCATTGCCGGTATGGCCGTGGCGCTGGGCATGGGTGAAAACACCAAGAGCATGCTGATCACCCGCGCGCTGGCCGAAATGACTCGGTTCGCCGTCAGCCTGGGGGCCAATCCGATGACCTTCCTCGGCCTTGCCGGAGTCGGTGACCTGATCGTCACCTGCTCGTCGCCGAAAAGCCGCAACTACCAGGTCGGCTATGCGCTGGGCCAGGGTTTGTCGCTGGAAGAAGCGGTGAGCCGGCTGGGCGAAGTGGCCGAGGGCGTGAACACCATCAAGGTGCTCAAGGCCAAGGCCGATGACGCCCAGGTGTACATGCCACTGGTAGCCGGGCTGCATGCGATCCTGTTCGAAGGGCGCACCTTGAATCAGGTCATCGAACACCTGATGCGCGCCGAACCGAAAACCGACGTCGACTTCATTTCTACCAGCGGTTTCAACTAAACGCTGAGCACAGCAAGGAGCAATACATGAGCGATACCCCCGAGCGCGTGGAGCGCGAATCGATCATCCTGCGGGTGCTGTGGATGCTCGTGTTCCTGGTGGTCTGGCAGTTGGCCGAATTGCTGCTGGCCGGCCTGGTGCTGGTGCAGCTGATCTACCGTCTGGTATACGGCGCGCCGAGTGCCAGCCTGATGAACTTTGGCGACAGCCTGAGCCAGTTTCTGGCGCAGATCGGCCGCTTTGGCACCTTTCACAGCGATCGCAAGCCGTGGCCGTTTTCCGATTGGCCAACCCCACGCGCACCCGAGGGGGAGGCGCCACACGCGCCCGCGCCCCATCCGGTGCGTGATGAGGAGCCCAAACTGTGAAACTGTGGATCCTGCGTCACGGCCAAGCCGAGCCACGCGCCAGTAGCGATGCCGAACGGCGCCTGACCAGCCACGGCCGCGAGCAGGTCCTGTACAGCGCAGCGCGGCTGCTGGGGCAACCACTGCAAGCGATTCTGGTGAGCCCTTACGTGCGTGCTCAGCAAACCGCTGCATTGGTGCAGGAAACCCTCGATTTTGCTCAGCCGCTGCGTACGGTGGTCTGGCTAACCCCAGAAAGCAGCGTGCGGGAAGCCATCGCCGAGCTTGAACAATTGGGCTTTGAGCACGTCTTGCTGGTCAGCCACCAGCCGCTGGTAGGCGCATTGGTCGGCATGCTTGAACACGGCCATCTGCAACAGCCGGCAGCCATGAGCACCGCCAGCCTGGCCGAGCTGGAAGGGGACTGGCCGTTGCCTGGATTGATGTCACTGAAAGCCTTGAGTCATCCCGGCTAGCCTGCGGCAACTGGCATTTTTGCCAGTTGCCTGGGCGTTCGGCTGATTGCTAGCGTTGATCGCCTGAGAGTCGAACCGTGTAACAGGGAGTAGTGGATGAGTAGTCGACGTCTTGAATTGGTGAGCTCGGTGAGCCCACAGCGGGTGCTGGACAAACTGAACGAGCATGGCGTACCGGACTTTGCCGAGCACCGTTTGCTGCAGGATTGCGCGGATGCCAGCTTCAATCGCCTGCTGGGCAAGTGCGAAGGCCAATATGAGCTTGAGCAACTGCGCCAGGCGAGCATTCGTATGGCGCATCTGCTGCAGACCTGCTGCCTTGCGCTGCGCCGCTCCAAGCTCGAAGAAGCAGACAAGGCCCAGGCTCGCGAGGCACTCGAGTATCAATTGGCCTACATGCAGGCGTGCCTGCGCCGGTCGATGGCCAGCTTCGATTGAACCGGCGATGACCTGAACGCCCTTGGCGATGACCTATCCGGACGTTGCCGCCGCCGCTGCGCTTGCCGACAATGGGCAATCTTTTCGTGAGAGCAGGCGGCCATGTCGCAGCAAATCTTCTTCGCCCATGCCAATGGCTTCCCTTCGGCCACCTACGGCAAGCTGTTTGCTGCGCTCGCGCCGGACTATCAGGTTCAGCATCTGCTCCAGCACGGCCACGACCCGCGCTTCCCGGTCGATGACAACTGGCTCAACCTGGTCGATGAACTGCTCCACCATCTGGCCCAGCAGCCAGGGCCGGTGTGGGGTGTTGGCCATTCTTTGGGCGGGCTATTGCACCTGCACGCGGCGCTGCGTTGCCCGCAGTATTACCGCGGCGTGGTCATGCTCGATTCGCCAGTGTTGACCCGCGCCGATCAGTGGCTGCTGCGCACGGCCAAACGCTTTGGCTTCATCGACCGCATTACCCCGGCCGGGCGTACCCTGAACCGCCGCGCTGTGTTTGCTGATCGGGACAGTGCGCGGGGCTACTTCACTGACAAGACGCTGTTCCGTCATTTTGACCCAGACTGCCTCGAGGCCTATCTGGAGCACGGTCTGGAAGCCGCTGACGGGGGACTGCGCCTGCGCTTCGATCCTGCCACCGAGATCAGCATCTATCGCAGTATCCCGCACTTGAGCCCGGCACCGGCGCGCCAACTGCAGGTGCCGCTGGCCATGGTTCGCGGCGATCGCAGCCGGGTGATCCGCCGCCATCACGCCTTTGCCGTGCGCAGCATGCCGCTGGGCGAATACCACAGCGTGCCGGGCGGGCATATGTTCCCGCTGGAGCGCCCCGCTGATACCGCCAGCTTGATCAAAGGACTGTTTGATCGTTGGGGGCAGCCATGAGCGCGCAGGTCGAGGAAATCCGGCTCAATCTGGGCCACATCGAATTGGCGGCACATCTGTTTGGCCCGCAGGATGGCGAGCCGGTGATCGCGCTGCACGGCTGGCTGGACAATGCCAACAGCTTCGCCCGGCTGGCGCCGCTGCTGCGCGGGTTGCGTATCGTTGCGCTGGATCTGGCTGGCCATGGTTATTCGGACCATCGCCCGGCGGGTGCCAGCTATGCGCTGGCCGATTATGCCCACGATGTCGTGCGGGTTGCCGAGCAGCTCGGCTGGCAGCGCTTTGGCCTGCTTGGCCATTCGCTGGGCGCAATCATTTCGGTGCAGCTGGCCGGAGCGCTGCCACAGCGGATCAGTCGCTTGCTGCTGATCGACGGCGTGCTGCCGCCTACCGGCGCCGAGCAGGATGCTGCGCAGCGGCTGGGCATGGCCCTGCAGGCGCAGTTACGTCTGGACAGCAAACGCAAGTCGATCTATCCGAGCCTCGAACAAGGCATCGAGGCGCGTATGAAGGGTATGGTCGCGGTCAGCCGCGAAGCCGCCGAGCTGCTCGCCCAACGCGGCCTGATGCCGGTGCCGGGCGGCTACAGCTGGCGCAGCGACAGTCGTCTAACCCTGCCGTCGCCAGCGCGCCTGAGTGAGGCGCAGGCCATGGCCTTTGTTCAGCACATCGAATGCCCGACCTGCCTGGTGGTTGCGGCGGATGGCATGCTCGCGCGGCACACGGCACTGCTGGAGCAGCTACCCTTCGAGCAGGTGCGCCTGCCTGGCGGTCATCACTTGCACCTGAACGACGAGCAGGGCGCGACCCTTGTCGCAGACTGTATCAATCGCTTCTGCGGGTTTTCTTGACTTGCTCCGGACAAGTGCCGAGGCTTGGCAGGTTGAACAGGGAGACAACCATGGACATGCCTGACATTTACCCCCTCGCCACCCACGCCGCCAGCGGCAAGGGAGGCCGATGAGTATTCGAATTCTCGTTGCCGGCTGTCTGGGCCTTGCCAGCCCGCTGTTGTGGGCCGGCAGCCTGCCGGTACCGCTGGACGCCAAGATAGTCGATCAGCGCCCGGCGCTGGAGCAGGAGCGGGTTTATCCACTTGGCCCGTTGCGCAAGATCAGCGGCCGTCTGCGGGTTGACGACAAGGTCGAGAGCCGCGGCCAGGTCAGCTCGGTGACCTACCAGTTGCCCGCCGAGCGCACCGCACGCGAAGCCTTTACCAGCGCCCGCGAAGCACTGCAGGAGGAGGGCGGTTATCCGCTGTTCTGGTGTGAAAAACGCGACTGCGGCGAAGCCAGCCTGTGGGCCAATGAGGTGTTCAAGAACGCCAGGCTCAACGGCGGCGATGAGCAGCAGGCGTTTATCCTGCTGCGCCGCGCGGCCGAAGAAGCCGATACGTTGGTTGCCTTGTACAGCGTCACTGCGGGTAACAAGCGGGTTTACCTGCATGTCGAGGAATTTGTTGCCGAGTCGCCGCTGGGCGAGCTGCTGCCGACCTCGGCCACGGTCATGCGTGAGCTGCGCGACACCGGCAAGCTTGACTATCCTGACCTGACGGCACCGTTGCCGGCCTGGGTGACCCTGCTCGGTCGCAGCCTGAATCTGGACAGCACTTTGCGGGTCAGCCTGAGTGGCAAGCAGGCTGAAGATTGGCGCGAGCAGTTGATCAAGATGGGCGTACGCGCTGCACGGCTGGAGGTCGGCACTGCCGAGACCGAGGGGTTGCATCTGGAATTGATTCGTTAAGTGAGTGCACCTGTGGCCAACAATGATCGCCTGCTAGTACAGATTCTGCTGTTGGCGCTGCTGGGCGCCGGCTTGTGGGTAATGGCGCCGTTCATCTCGGCGCTGCTGTGGGGGGCAATCCTGGCGTTTGCCAGCTGGCCGCTGATGCGCCTGCTCACCCGTTGGCTGGGCGGACGTGAAACCCTGGCTGCGGCGGTGCTGACCACCCTGTGGATTCTGATCGTGGCGCTGCCACTGGTGTGGCTCGGCTTCAACCTGGCTGATCATATTCGCGATGCCACGGCGGTTATCCGCGATGTGCAGGTCGACGGTCTGCCCGAGGCACCGGCCTGGCTGGGCAGCATTCCGCTGGTCGGTGAGCGCCTGCTGACCTGGTGGAACTCCCTTGACCAGCAGGGCGCGGCGCTGCTGGCATCGGCCAAACCATACTTCGGCCAGGTCGGCAACTGGCTGCTGGCGCGCAGCGCGCAAATTGGCGGCGGTGTGCTCGAGCTGTCGCTGAGCCTGGTCTTTGTATTCTTCTTCTACCGCGACGGCCCGCGGCTGGCGGCATTTGTCCTGCGCCTGCTGCAACGGCTGATCGGCGAGCGCGCCGAGTACTACCTGGAACTGGTCGCCGGCACCGTGCAGCGCGTAGTCAACGGCGTGATCGGCACGGCGGCGGCGCAAGGCCTGCTGGCGATGATCGGTTTTCTCATCGCTGGCGTGCCGGGGGCGATTGTGCTCGGTCTGGTGACCTTCATGCTCAGCCTGATTCCGATGGGGCCGCCGTTGGCCTGGCTGCCCGCCACCGCGTGGCTGGTGTGGCAGGGGCACTACGGCATGGCAGTGTTTCTCGGTATCTGGGGCACCTTCGTCATCAGCGGCGTGGACAACGTGCTCAAACCGTACCTGATTAGCCGTGGCGGCAATCTGCCGCTGGTGATCGTGCTGCTCGGGGTATTCGGCGGCCTGATCGCGTTTGGCTTCATCGGCCTGTTTATCGGCCCTACCCTGCTCGCCGTGGCCTACAGCCTGTTGCTGGACTGGAGTCGCAGCACTCAGCCGAGCGTGCAGCCCTAGCAGGCTTTACGCTTTCTTTATGCGCTGAACCGGCGCTCGCTCTCGTTCCTTTACGGCCATCCCCCGGACAATCCTCGCAAAGCGGCCCACGCCGCATTCCGGGGAGATTGGCTCATGTACATGCTTGAAGGCGTGTCACTGCTCTTGGCAGTGGCGTTGGCGGTTTACCTGCTGGTCGCGCTGTTGCGCGCCGACCACAGCTAGGGAGCGGCCATGCACAGTTATGACTTCGCCTTGCTGCTGGCGTTTTTCGCCATCGTGCTGCTACCCGCGCCCTGGCTCGGGCGCTTCTACTACAAGGTTATGGAAGGCCAGCGCACCTGGCTGTCGCCAGCGCTCGGCCCGCTGGAGCGCGGCTGCTACCGGCTGGCGGGCGTCCAGGCCGAGCAGGAGCACAACTGGAAGCAGTACGCGCTGGCCCTGCTGACGTTCAACCTGGCCGGGTTTGTCCTGCTGTTCGCCGTGTTGATGCTACAGGGTTACCTACCACTCAATCCGCAACGGTTGCCGGGCCAGGACTGGTCGTTGGCATTGAACACGGCGGTGAGCTTTGTCACCAACACCAACTGGCAGGCCTACAGTGGCGAAGCGTCGCTGAGTTACCTGAGCCAGATGCTCGGCCTGACCGTGCAGAACTTCGTCAGCGCCGCGACCGGCCTGGCCGTGCTGGTCGCGCTGTGCCGCGGGATTGCCCGGCGTTCGGCCACAACGGTCGGCAACTTCTGGGTCGACATGACCCGCGCCACCCTCTACGGCCTGTTGCCGCTGTGCCTGCTGCTGGCGCTGTTGCTGGTGTGGCAGGGCGTGCCACAGACCTTTGCCGATTACGCCCATGCCGTGACCCTGCAAGGCGCTGACCAGACTATCCCGCTCGGGCCGGCCGCAAGCCAGATCGCAATCAAGCAACTGGGCACCAATGGCGGCGGCTTCTTTGGTGTCAACTCGGCCCATCCATTCGAAAACCCCACGGCCTGGAGCAACCTGTTCGAGCTGGCGTCGATCATCCTGATCCCGGTGGCGCTGGTGTTCACCTTCGGCCACTACGTCAAGGACCTGCGCCAGAGCCGGGCGATTCTCGCCTGCATGCTGGCGTTGTTTCTGATCGGCGGGGCTACTGCGCTGTGTGCCGAGTACCAGCCCAATCCAGCGCTGATCAGTGAGCAGGTGCAGCAATCGGCACCGATGGAGGGCAAGGAAAGCCGCTTCGGCACCACCGGCTCGGTGCTCTGGACAATCACTACTACCGCCGCTTCCAACGGCTCGGTAAACGCCATGCACGACAGCCTCAACCCGCTGACCGGGATGGTCGCGATGCTCAACATGATGGTCGGCGAGGTGATCTTCGGCGGCGTTGGTGCGGGCCTCTACGGCATGCTCCTGTTCGTCTTGATTGCAGTGTTTCTGGCGGGGCTGATGATCGGTCGCACGCCTGAATACCTGGGCAAGAAGCTGCAAGCGCGGGAAGTCCAACTGCTGGTGGCGACCTTGCTGGTGATGCCGCTTGGCGTGCTGGTGCTCAGCGCCCTCGCGGCCAGCCTGCCAGGCCCTGCCGGTGCGGTCAGCAACCCCGGCGCGCACGGCTTCAGCCAACTGCTCTACGCCTACACCTCTGGCACCGCCAACAACGGCTCGGCCTTCGCCGGCTTTGGCGCCAACACGGTATACCACAACGTCATGATCGCCCTGGCCATGCTCATTGGCCGCTTGGGCTACATCCTGCCGGTGCTGGCCCTGGCCGGCAGCCTGGCGGCGAAGAACCGCGCACCGCAAGGGCAGAACAGCTTCCCCACCCACGGCCCGCTGTTCACCGGTTTGCTGCTGGTGATCATCCTGCTGATGGGCGGCCTGACCTTCCTGCCAAGCCTGGCCCTGGGGCCGATTGCTGAACAACTGAGCCTGGGTTTCTGAGGAATCAACATGAACATGCCTATTGCTCAAGTCCAGGCGCCACGCCCTGGCACTGATCAGACCCGCTTCGCCGCATTGTGGCGGCCCGCCCTGATACAGGCGCTGGTCAAGCTCGACCCGCGTCAGCTCAAGCGTTCCCCGGTGATGCTGGTGGTGGCGCTGACGGCGCTGCTGACTACGCTGCTGTGTTTTGCGCCAGAGAGCGGTGTCAGCACTGCGGTGGCGATCCAGATCGCGCTGTGGCTGTGGTTCACTGTGCTGTTCGCGAACTTTGCCGAAGCGCTGGCCGAGGGCCGCGGCAAGGCACGCGCCGACAGCCTCAAGGCCGGCAGCCAGGGCTTGAATGCGCAGCGCCGGCGTGCCGATGGCAGCTTCGAAACGGTTGCCGCCAGCGCGCTACGCAAAGACGATGTGGTCAAGGTGGTGGCCGGTGAGCTGATTCCCGGCGACGGCGAGGTGCTCGAAGGCATCGCGGCGGTCAATGAGGCGGCCATCACTGGCGAATCGGCGCCGGTCATCCGCGAGTCCGGTGGGGACCGCTCCGCCGTCACCGGCAACACCCGGCTGGTCTCCGACTGGCTGCTCATCAGCATCACCAGCAACCCGGGCGAATCGACCCTAGACCGCATGATCGCCCTGGTCGAAGGGGCCAAGCGACAGAAGACCCCGAACGAGATTGCCCTCGACATCCTGCTGATCGGCCTGACCCTGATCTTCTTGATCGTAGTGGTGACTTTGCAGCCCTTCGCCCGCTTTGCCGGCGGCAGCCTGCCGTTGATCTTCCTCGCCGCGCTGCTGGTGACGCTGATCCCGACCACCATTGGTGGCCTGCTTTCGGCTATCGGCATCGCCGGCATGGACCGACTGGTGCGGCTCAACGTGATTGCCCGCTCCGGGCGAGCAGTGGAGGCGGCCGGCGACGTGCATACGCTGATGCTCGACAAGACCGGCACCATCACTTTCGGCAACCGTCGCTGCAGCGCGCTGCACACAGCGCCGGCGGTGACGGCCAGGGAGCTGGGCGAGGGCGCCTTGCTGGCGTCGCTTGCCGACGACACCGCCGAGGGCAAGTCGATTGTCGAATACCTGCGCCAGTTGCACGACTTCAACGAGCCGGCCACCGATCAGTTCAGCCCGGTGGCGTTCAGCGCCGAGACACGGCTGTCGGGCGTCGACTTCGAGCAGCGCCGCTACCGCAAGGGCGCCGTCGATGCGGTGCTGGGCTTTATCGGTATCGAGCGCTTGCAGATGCCATCGGCGCTGGCCAAGGAAGTCGAGCGCATTGCCCAGAGTGGCGGCACGCCGCTGCTGGTGTGTGTCGACCAGCGCCTGCTCGGCGTGATCCACCTCAAGGACGTGGTCAAGCCAGGCATCCGCGAGCGCTTCGCCGAACTGCGCAAGCTTGGCATCCGCACGGTGATGGTGACCGGCGATAACCCGCTGACCGCTGCTGCCATCGCCGCCGAAGCCGGCGTCGATGATGTACTGGCCGAAGCCACCCCGGAGAAGAAGCTGGCGCGCATTCGCCAAGAGCAAAACGACGGCCGCTTGGTCGCCATGTGCGGTGACGGCGCCAACGATGCGCCGGCGCTGGCCCAGGCCGATGTCGGCATGGCCATGAACGACGGCACCCAGGCCGCGCGTGAGGCGGCCAACATGGTCGACCTCGACAGCGACCCGACCAAGCTGCTCGATGTGGTCCAGGTCGGCAAGGAGCTGCTGGTCACCCGCGGTGCGTTGACCACCTTCTCGATTGCCAACGATGTGGCCAAGTACTTCGCCATCCTGCCGGCGCTGTTTGCCGCGATCTACCCGCAACTGGGCGTGCTCAACCTGATGCAGCTGGCCAGCCCGCAGAGCGCGATCCTCTCGGCGATCGTGTTCAACGCGCTGATCATTGTCGCGCTGATCCCCTTGGCACTGCGTGGGGTGAGGGTGCAGGCAGCGAGTGCCGCACATCTGCTACGGCGCAATTTGCTGATCTACGGTGTCGGCGGCCTGATCGTGCCGTTTGCCGGGATCAAGCTGATCGACATGCTGCTCAATGCCCTGCACCTGGTCTGAGGAGGCCGTTATGACTACTTACCTTCGCCCGGCCCTGAGCCTGGTTGTATTGATGACAGTGATCACCGGCGCGCTTTATCCGCTGGCGGTGACGGCGGTTGCGCAAGTGGCCTTCCCCACGCAGGCCAACGGCAGCCTGGTACACGACGAGCACGGCCAGGTGCGCGGCTCGGCGCTGATCGCCCAACCGTTCACTGGCGATGGCTGGTTCCACCCACGTCCGTCTGCGGCGGCGTATGCCACCGTGGCCAGTGGCGCGAGCAATCTGGCGCCGAGCAATCCGGCTCTGGCCGAGCGGGTCAAGGCAGACGCAGGCACGCTGTATCGCGCCGAGTTGGGGCCGGTACCGCAAGCCCTGCTGACCACCTCGGCCAGCGGTCTCGACCCGCACCTGTCGCCGCAAGCGCTGGCGTATCAGATCCCCCGAGTGGCGGCGGCGCGCAAACTGCCGGTAGAGCGCTTGCAAGGGCTGATCGAAGAGGCCACCCTGCAGCCATTGATCGGCCCACCGGTGGTCAACGTGCTGGCGCTGAATCAGGCGCTGGAACAATTGACCCGCTGTGCTGATCACCGCAATTGTGAAGGATGAAACATGAGTGACTCTGCCCGCGCCGACGCGCTGTTGGCCAACCTGCCGCGCGCCGGGCGTGGCCGGCTCAAGGTATTTCTCGGTGCAGCGCCCGGCGTGGGCAAGACCTACGCCATGCTCCAGGCCGCCCACGCCCAGCAGCGCCAAGGGGTGCAGGTGGTGGCCGGGGTGGTCGAAACCCACGGCCGGGCCGAGACCGAGGCGCTGCTCGGCGGCTTGCTCCAGCAGCCGCTGCTGCGCAGCCAATACCGGGGCGTCACTCTTGAGGAAATGGACCTCGACGGCTTGCTGCGCGCCAGTCCCGAGCTGGCTCTGGTCGACGAACTGGCCCACAGCAACGCCCCCAACAGCCGCCATGCCAAGCGCTGGCAGGATGTGCAGGAGCTGCTCGCGGCCGGCATCGATGTCTACACCACGGTCAACGTGCAGCATCTGGAAAGCCTCAATGACAAGGTTCGCGACATCACCGGTGTGCAGGTCCGCGAAACCCTGCCCGACTGGGTGCTGCAGGAGGCCTTCGAACTGGTGCTGATCGACCTGCCTCCGCGCGAACTGCTGCAGCGCCTGCGCGAAGGTAAGGTCTACGTGCCCGAGCAGGCCCGCGCCGCCATCGATGCGTTCTTCTCGCAGACCAACCTCAGTGCCCTGCGGGAGCTGGCCATGCACACCGCTGCGGCGCAGGTGGATGCCGACCTGGCCCACGGCTACCGCCAGCTTGGCCAGGAAGCGCCGGCCCTGCGTGGTCGCTTGCTGGTCGGCGTCGACGGCGATCAGCAAGCCGAGCGGCTGGTCCGCCACGCCTGCCGCGTGGCCCAGCGCCGGCATTTGCCGTGGAGCCTGGTGCATGTCGACAACGGCAAGCTGCGCGACGAAAGCGCCCGCCAGCGTCTGCAAAGCGCGCAGCAACTGGCTGAGCGGCTGGGCGGCGAGGTAGTGCTGTTGCGCGCCGGCGAAGTCGCGAGGACCTTGCTCCAGCATGCCGCCGAGCGCCGTGCCAGCCTGGTGCTGGTGGGGCAGTCGCGTGATCGTCTGCGCCGGCGTCTGTTCGGCGCCGGTGTCGCTGCGCGGCTGCTGCGCGAAAACCACGGCCTGGAAATCAACGTGCTCGACCGCGAGGCGCAGCCACCCGCACCGCGCACGGCGGCGAAGCGGGTGTGGATCTGGCGGCACTATCTGCTGGCGCTGCTCGCCACTGCGCTTGCCGCAGGCCTGGCCTGGGCGGTCTCCAGCGTGCTGGCGCTGCCGAATATCTCGCTGGTATTTCTCGCCGCCGTGCTGCTGGTGGCGGTGCGCAGCAGCCTCGGTCCGGCGCTGGCGTGCGCGGTGCTGTCGTTTGTCAGCTATGACTTTCTGTTCATCCCGCCCAACTTCTCTCTGAGCATCCAACGCGAAGAGGATGTGCTGACGCTGGTGTTCTTCCTGCTGATGGCCGCGCTCACCGGCAACCTCGCCGCGCGCCAGCGGCGCCAGTTGCAGGCCTTGCGCGAGACCCAGGCGCAGACCAGTCAACTGCTCGACCTGTCACGCAAGCTCACCGTCGCCACCGACCGCCAGGCAGTATTCAGCGCCGCCAGCCAGCACCTCGACGGCTGGCAGGATCTGTACGTATGCCTGCTCGAGCGAGGTAGCGAAGGTCTGCTGCAAGCTGCCAACGGCCAGATGCCCGGCTTGAGCGACACCGAGCGCGCTGCCGCTGACTGGGCCTGGCAGCACGGCCAGGCCGCTGGCCACGGCAGCGACACCTTGCCCAATGGTCGCTGGTGGTGGTGGCCGCTGTTGGTCGATGAGCAACCGCTGGCCCTGCTCGGCGTACGTCCAGGTGACAGCACGGCCCTCACAGCCCAGCGCCGACGCCTGCTGATGGCGCTGGCCCAACCGCTGGCGCAAGCCCTGGCCCGTGCGCGCCTCGGCGAACAACTCGAAGCTGCGCGGCTGCACGGCGAAACCGAACAGCTGCGCAGCGCCTTGCTGGCCTCGGTGTCACACGACCTGCGCACACCGCTGACCGCTATGCGCGGCGGCATCGATAGCCTGCTTGCGCTTGGCGATGCTATCCCGCCCGACGACCGCCGCGAATTGCTCGAAGGCACCCGCGATGAAGCCGAGCGCCTCGACCGCTACATCCAGAATCTGCTCGACATGACCCGCCTCGGTCACGGCAGTCTCAAGCTTGCGCGTGACTGGGTGGCCCCGGCCGATATCGTCGCCAGCGCCCTGCAGCGCCTGCGCGTGGTGCTGGCGCCGCTGCGGGTCAGCACCGAGGTGCCGAGCGAGCTGCCGCTGCTGTTCGTGCATGCCGCCTTGATCGAACAGGCGCTGGTCAACGTGCTGGAAAACGCCGCGCGCTTTTCACCCCCAGATGGCCGCCTGCAACTGCAGGTAGACGTGCGTGATGAGCAACTGTGCCTGGCCGTCAGCGATCAAGGCCCCGGCATCCCCGAAGCTGAACGCGAAAAGATCTTCGACATGTTCTACACCGCCGCCCGCGGCGACCGCGGCGGGCAGGGCACCGGCCTCGGCCTGGCCATCTGCCAGGGCATGATCGGCGCCCACGGCGGCAGCATCCAGGTGGCTGACGGCATCGATGGCCACGGCACCTGCATCACTTTATGCTTGCCATTGCCCCCACAGCCCACCGCCGAAAGCCAGGACTCATGAGCCAAACCGCCACCTTGCTGGTCATTGACGACGAACCGCAGATTCGCAAGTTCTTGCGCATCAGCCTGAGCTCGCAAGGCTACAAGGTCATCGAAGCCGCCACCGGCGGGGAAGGCCTGGCCCAGGCGGCCTTGGCCAAACCCGACCTGATCGTGCTCGACCTCGGCCTGCCAGACATGGACGGCCAGCAGGTGCTGCGCGAATTGCGCGAGTGGAGCTCGGTGCCGGTGATGGTGCTGTCGGTGCGTGCCAGCGAGCTGCAAAAGGTAGATGCCCTGGATGGCGGCGCCAACGACTACGTCACCAAACCGTTCGGCATTCAGGAGTTTCTCGCGCGCATTCGCGCCCTGTTGCGCCAGGGGCCACAGGGTGGCGCCGCCCAGGCCAGTGCCAGCTTCGGGCCGCTGCTGGTGGACTTCGCCTACCGCCGCGTGACCCTTGATGGCAGCGAAATAGCGCTGACCCGCAAGGAGTACGCACTGTTGGCGCAACTGGCCGGGCACCCCGGGCGAGTGATCACCCAGCAGCAACTGCTCAAGGATATCTGGGGGCCGACCCACGTCGACGATACGCACTACCTGCGGATCGTGGTTGCGCATGTGCGGCAGAAGCTGGGCGATGACCCTACTGCGCCACGGTTTATCGTGACTGAGCCTGGGGTGGGGTATCGGTTGTTGGTGTCGTAAGCCCGTACTTGCAACACCGCTTCGGCGCTTGATCGCGATTGAGTAATGAGAGTTGTGAATACTCGTGAACCGCATTTGCATGCGGTCCCGAGCATTCCGATTCAATTGTGATGGAGATGTGCAGCCTAGAAGTCGACCGTCAACCCCGCATACAACGCTCGCCCATCACCAGGCGAGTGCAGTGAGTCTTTAGCCCCATCCGGGTCATACCAGGCATATTCGTAATAACGGTCGGTGAGGTTCTTGAGCTGCAGGTCAACGCTCAACGTCTCGGTGAACGTGTAAGTCGCGCCGATATTCATCAACACATAACCGCCATACGTACCTTGAGTGTTTTCCCGCTCAAGATAGTAGTTGGTCTGCCCATTCATCCACGCAGTCAACTGCAACGCTTGCGTCGCCTGGTAACTGATACCGGTATTCCACAAATGATGCGGAACATGGTCAATTTCCTTGCCTTTACTCTGTGGCAAGGCGCTACTCGGCTCGAGGATTTTCGAGTATTGCCATGAATACGAAGCCCACACTTCGGTGCGTTCGTCCGGGTGCAGGTTGACCTGCAGGTCGTAACCCCAGCGGCGGGTTTCACCAATGTTGTCGGACTCCCCGCTGGGGTCGTTGAGGCGGCGGCTGACTTCGCCGGTGGCGTCCTGGCGCCAGTAGGCGACGCGGCCATCAACCCAGCTGGCGGGGGTGAACTTTATGCCGGTTTCCCAGCCTTCGTTGATCGACGGTTGCAGGTCTTCATTGCGCGGCGGCACCTTGTAGGCCGCCGCGCCGCTGCCGACCTGGAACGTGCGGCCCCAGTTGGCGTAAACGCTGGCGTACTTCCAGGGCGAATAGACCACACTGAGCTTGGGTTGCTTGATCAGCCCGTAGTCGTTGATGTCGGAGGTTTGCCCGGTGAGTTGGTTGGTGAAGTCGCCGCTGATCTTGTCGACGCGATAGGCCGGCACGATCTTCAGCGACTCGAACGGTTCGATCTCGGCCTGCACGTAAGCGCCGACCGTGTTGAAATCGAAGTCCTGGTCGCGGGTCTGTGCTTGGCGTACGCGCTGGACGGTGCGATAGCGCTCGCTGCGGTTGTTCTGCTTCTGCACGTCGCTGCCGCCTTCCAGGGCAAAGCTGTGCAGCCAGTCCACTTCTGGTCGCCAGGTCAGCGAGGTGAGGGCGCCGTACTGGGTTTCATAGGCATCACGCTCTTGCTGCGCGCTGGTGCGCCAGTACTGGGTCCAGCGCCGATCATCGAAAGTATTCAGGTAGGTCTTGGCCGACCAGGCGAGGGTCTCGGCCAGGTCGGTGTCGAAGTGCACGCTGAGCTGGTTCATGCGCCGGGTGCCTTTGTCGCTGGCGTTGAAGTCGTTGCTCAAGCGCGGGTGCTGGCGGGCATCGGCTTCGCTCAAGTAACCCGCTTCCTGTGCGTCGGCTTCGTAATGGCGGGCGCTAAGGCCGAGACGGTAGCTGCCGTCGTCGGGGGTATAGAACCACTTGCCGCTGAAGCTGTAGCGCTCGGTATCTGCATGCTCGCGGTAGCCGTCGACCTGCTGGCGGGCGAAGAAGTAGTTCTGCGTCCAGTTGCTGGTTTCGATGCCCTTGGCCAGTTGCACTTCGCGGGTATTGAAGCTGCCGTAGCGCAGGCGCGCCTTGTTGTAGTTGCCGCCGCTGCGAGTGTTGATATTGACGTTGCCGGCGATGTTGTTGAGGCCATAGCGCGGATCGCTGGTACCGCGCACGACCTCGACGCTGTCGATGTCCAGCGGGAATACCGAGTCGATGAAGGGCATGTTGCCGTCATTGGTATTGCTCGGGATGCCGTCGATCAGCAGCTTTACGGCGTTGACTTCGCCTTCCCCATTGAAGCCGCGAAACGACAACTTGCCCGAGGTGGTGCCTTGGTTGAAGCCGGTGAGCATCACGCCCGGTGCACGGTTGAACAGCTCCCAGCTGTAGGCAACGGGCATTTTCTCGAGAATGTCGCCGCCAAGAATATCTACTGAACTGAGCACACTGCTGGTCGCCAGCGGCCCGCTACTGGTGCCGGAGACGGTAACGGCGCCGAGAGTCAGGGTGGAATTGTCGGTAGGCACAGCCTGAGCAATGGCTTGGGACACTGGGCAGAGCGTGGCGGCACAGGTAATGGCAAGCACGGGCACGACGCTACGTGCAGTACGAAGGTACGCAGGCATGAATAAAGGTTCCTGACAGAAAAGTCGGAGACGACCGTGCTGCGCAGTTCGCGCGCACGATCATTTGCTTGGCGACGATTCAGGTCAGCGGCGGGGCGCGTGGGGTGAGGTTCGGCCACTGCTGGCGCGGCAGCGGCAACTCCGGCCGCTGGCCGAGCAACAGGGTGTCTGGCCAGAAGCGTGGCAACAGGTGTTTGAAGTAGGCGCCTGGCAGCGCCGCTTGGCCGGTATGGCCACAGCAGCAATCACCGGCCTGGGGCTTGATCTCGCCGTGCCCGGAGAAGTCTGGCAACTCCAGCTTGAGTTGCGCCAGCACCGACTTGGGCAAACTCTGCCCGCCATGCAGGCTGCAGAAGCTGCCGAAGATCAGCGATTCATCCAGGGCGGGCTCACGCAGGGCACGGTCGAGCGGCATCGCCAGCAGGTTGAACAACACTGCGCAACAGGCGAGTAGCAAGAGGTAAGGGTGCAGGCGTGACCGCATCGGCGTTACCAGAAAAGTAGGCGCGCATTAAGCCGCATCTGGCTGGGCCTGTAAAAGTGTCTTGATGCGCTATGTTGTCACGGGTGAGCGCGATTGGTGCAGGCATGCTCCATGCAAAGCCAGGCGTCGAGCGCTCGACACAGGCGACCACTGCGCAGACAATCATGCCTGCCGGCATCGGCTGTGCCCTGGAGCAAACGCCAGGTGCCCAAAGCGGTCGTCAACCACGCCTCTCGCAAGGTTTCGCTACACGAGGGCATGCGCCTGGTAGCCAGGCACGATGGGGACTATGTGAGCAGGCCGATGCAGACCGAGATCTGGGAGCTGACGCGCAGCGAGTGGCTCGACAGCTGCGAACAGGCTAAGCGCCAGCCGGTGAGTTGAGCAAATGCTCAACGCTGGCCCTGAGCTGCTCGATGGTGAACGGTTTGGCCAGCAACCGCGACTGCTCCTGCCGCTCAGGGATGCCGTTCGCAGTATCTACGCAACCTGAGATGAACAGCACCTTGAGTGTTGGCCGTACTGCCCAGGCGGCTTCGGCGATTTTGTGTCCGCTGCTGCCACCGGGCAAGATCAGGTCAGTAACGATCAGCTTCAGATCAGGCAACTCGGCAATACGCTGCACGGCCTGATCAGCGCTGGGCATTTCAGCCACTTCAAAACCAGCCTCGTGCAGGGCTTCACCTACCAGCTCACGAATGGCAACTTCATCGTCGATGACCATCGCCGTACCGCGACTGCTGCTGGCTGCCGCTGGCTGCAGAATTGCCTGCAGGTCTTTCGCTACAGGGGCGCTGCCTTCGTGAACCGGCAGGAACAGGCACACCGCGGTGCCTTTGCCCAGCTCTGACTCAATACGAACAGCCCCGCCGGCCTGGCGTGCGAAGTCCTCGACCATCGACAGCCCCAGCCCGGTCCCGGAGCCCAGCGGTTTGGTGGTGAAAAACGGCTCCAGCGCGCGCTCGACGATGCTCGCCGGCATGCCCATGCCGGTGTCCGCCACGCAGATCCGTACATAGTCACCCGCTTGCACAAGCAGAGCGCCCGGGTCGGTCAGCGCCAGCGTACTGACCTCGATTCGCAGCCTGCCGCCTTGAGGCATTGCGTCACGCGCGTTGATGCACAGGTTGAGCAGGGCGTTCTCGAGTTGGTGGGCATCACAGTGGCACAGCGCGGGTGCGCCAGGGGCGAGCAGTTCGATGTTGATCAGCGGCGTCAGCGTGCGCGCAATCAACTCTTCCATGTTCTTTATCAACACCGCCGGATCGACGCTTGCAGCAACCAAAGGCTGTTTTCTGGCATACGCCAGCAGCCGATGGGTCAGTGAACTGGCTCGTAGCGTGGCGTTTCGGGCGAGGGTGACATAGCGCTCGACCCCTGCCAGGCGGCCTTGGGCGATGCGTTGTTCGATCATGTCCTGGCTGCCGCTGATGATCGTCAACAGGTTGTTGAAGTCATGGGCTAAGCCTCCGGTCAGTTGCCCCAGCGACTCCATTTTCTGACTCTGCTGCAGCTGCGAACGGACTTGATCGAAGGCCAGCTGGCGCTCGCGGTACAGTGTGACATCACGGGCCACGGCAAAAAACCGACCCTGGCGGCCGGTGATACGCCAGTTGAGCAGCAGAGGCTGGCCGTTGCTGCGTACGCTTTGCGTGTCGAGCTCGGCAATCTGTCGATCATGCAGGTTGCGCACGGCGTCGGATAATTGCGCAGGCGAAATATAGCTGTAGAACGCGCCATCTTTGAGCTGCTGCTCGGTCCAGCCGGTCTCGGCCTGCCAGGCCGGGTTCATCGCCAGCACTTCACCCTGTGCCGACAAGGTGCAGATCAGGTCGGGGGACAGTTTCCAGATGTCATCGCGCTCATCGGTACGCCGCTCGACTTCGTCCTCAAGGTTTTGATTGAGCCGGTCCAGTGCTCTGATGCTGCGCCGAAACAGCGCGCACACCACTGCCATTCCCAGCGTGACCAGGCCAAAACTCAGGCTGTTGATCCAGTCGGTCCAGTCGGCGCCAAAGCCGACCGGCCCGATGAAGCAATATTGTGCCGTCAGCACTGCCATGATGCATCCCAGTACCGCTGGCCCCGCGCCAAACCAGAAGCCGATGAACATCAGTCCCGGAATGAAGAACAGGTAGGGCAAGGCTGTAGCGGGCAGTTGCGCTCGCGCGAAAGCGCACGCCAGGACCACCACTACGGTGCCCAGGTAGCGCAGTGCAGGCGAGAGCTGCTTGCGCTCCAGGCGCAGCAGGGCAGCGGCGGTCAATCTAGGCAAACGGGTCAAAAAACACTCCGAACAGTGGTAGCCAGGCATGCAGATAACAGGGCGTGTATAGCGCTAAAGGACTGCTTTAGGCGTTTTCCCGGACTGATAGGCTAGTTACGCCTGGTCGTCCAATAGTTTTTTTTACGGTCGGCCGGTGCGAGGTTTGATTGTCCTGGCGCGCTCGGGCTGACTAAGCTGGCAATGTGCCTCATAGGTGAGTCTTTTGGATAGTGCTACAGGAGTTACGGTGGGTAATTCGACAATTATGCACGATGAGCGGTTGCGTCTGGCCGAGGTCGATCGACTGACGTCCGACCTGGTCAGTGGCTCGGACCCGGTGCTGAACAGTGTCGTGGCGATGCTCTGTGGCCATTTTGAGGTGCCTACCGCGCTGGTCAGCATCATCGACCGCAACTATCAGGTGTTCAAAGCGCGGGTAGGCATGGTCGCCGAGCGCACGCCCAGAGAGATGTCGTTCTGTGCCCTTGAACTTGAGCAGGACACTGTGCTGGAAATCTGCGACGCCTTGACCGATGCGCGCACTATCGATAACCCGCTGGTGCAGGGTGACCCCTACATTCGCTACTACGCTGGCGCACCGCTGGTGATCAAGCCAGGGCTGAGCCTGGGGCGGCTGTGCATCATCGACCAGGCGGCACGTCCGTCGTTGTCCGAGCGCGACCAGGCGCTGTTGCGCAGCGCGGCGCAGATTGTTGTCTCGCGGTTGCAGTCGATCCATGAGCAACATTTCTACGACAGTATGACCGGCTTGCCCAACCGGCGCCGTTTCGAAGCCGACTTCGCCGACTGCGCCAGCGTCGCTGGCCAGGTCGCAGTGTTCATCGAGCCTATTTCAGCAGCCGGCATGGACCGCCTGGTGAAGGCACTGGGCATCGAGTTTTTCGCAAGCTTCATGCTGGCCGTGAAAGAGGCCTTGCTGGCAGCCCTGCCGCCGGGGTCGCGCCTGTACCGCCCGAGCACGCTAGGTTTTCTGACCCTGATCGAATGCAATGACATGGCCTCATTGCCGGCCAGGCTTGGCGCTATCGTTGCTGCGCTGAGTGGGCCGTTGCACAGCGGCAATGTGCCGGTGTTCGCCGATGTCGGCATGAGCGTGCTCGAGCCGGGTGGAGGCACCGATGCATCGCTGGATACCCTGCGTTTGATGGCGAGCATGACCGATGCGGCGCGCCGCAGCGAACGACGCTGGCTGGTCTATGACCCGCTGGTCGATACCAGCCAGCGCCGCAGTACGGCCTTGCTCAACGCTCTGGAACCGGCGCTGGTAGCTGCCGACCAACTTCGTCTGGTCTATCAGCCAAGGGTTGATCTCAACAGCAAACGCTGCGTGGCAGTAGAAGCGCTGTTGCGCTGGAAGCATCCGACCATGGGCGAAATCAGCCCGGCTGAATTCATCCCATTGGCTGAAACCACAGCTTCGATTCGCGGCATTACCCGTTGGGTGATCTGGCATGTCTGTCAGCAAATGCGCAGGTGGCGGGCGGAGGGACTGCAGATGACCGTGTCGCTGAACATCTCCGCGCTGGATCTCGCCGATGGGCACCTGTTCGAGTACCTGAGCCGTACGCTCGGCGAGTTCGGCGTGGACCCGCGGCGCATCGAGCTTGAGTTTACCGAAAGCGCTCTGGTCACTGACTTCGACCAGGTGCAGCAACAGCTTCAGCGTTTTCGCACACTCGGGGTGGCGATTGGCATCGATGACTTCGGCAGCGGCTACAGCAACTGGGTGTACCTGCGCATCATCCCGGCCACCAGCGTCAAGCTTGATCGCTCGCTGCTGGCCAACCTGCAGCCGGGCAACAACGAATGGCACATCATTCGCGGGCTGGTCAGCTTGCTGCGCGACCTGCGCCTGACGGTGGTGGCCGAAGGTATCGAGACCGACCTGCACCACCATTTGTTGCGTGGCTGGGGCTGTGAGCAGGGCCAGGGCTATTTTTACGCGAAGCCGATGCCGCCCGCAGAACTTGAAACCTGGCTGCAGAAGGACTGCTGCGTGCCGATGACCTGACAAGGACGATGTTTAATCTCACAGCTGCACCTGCAAGATCGTCGACAACCCCCTGCCATTTCGGCCGCGTCGCTAACCACCGAGAACACCATGTTCAACTCAAAGCTAAAAAACCAGCTACAGCGACTGCAGGACGAAATAGAAGCGCTGCAGCGCGCGCAGGCCGCGAGAACTGACGAGATGTTGGAAATAACGGTTGATCGGAACCTGCTCATCACAGCGGTCAATCGCAACTTTGCTCGATGGGTTGGGCGTGAACAGTCGCAATTGCTTGGGCAATCGCTGGCTAGCATCGCGCCCAGCTATGTCAAAGAGTTGCCATGCTTCAAGGACTTTCAGCAGGCCATGAGCACTGGCACCGGGGCCAGCGACGAGTATCGCTATATCACCGCCGACGGCAGGATGGTCTGGATGAGAGCGGCCTGGTGCCCGGTCAAGTCAGCAGCGGGTGCCGTTACCCATATGTCGGCCTACGGCACCGAGGTAACCGCGAGCATCGATAAGGCGCGTGAAAACGACGAGTTCATCAAGGCGCTGTACCGCTCGACCGCGGTCATCGAGTTTGAGCTGGACGGTACTATCGTTGCTGCCAACGACAACTTCTTGAGGACGGTGAACTATTCGCTGGCAGAGATCGTGGGCAAACATCACCGTATTTTCTGTGACCCCAACTATGTCAACTCGCCTGCCTACCAGCAGCTATGGCGCAGCCTCAACGAGGGGCAGTTCGTCGCCGAGCGCTTCCTGCGCTTTGACAAGTCAGGGCGCGAGCTCTGGCTGGAAGCATCCTACAACCCGGTGCGCGACACCCGTGGCCAGCTCTACAAGATCGTCAAATTCGCGATCGATATCAGCGAGCAGGTCAAGCATGAGCAGGAGGTCAGCGCGGCCGCCGGGGTTGCCTATGACGTTTCTCGCAAAACCGATGACTCGGCGAGAAGGGGGGCGGTGGCCGTAAAGGATACCGTCGAGACCATGAACCGTATCGTCTCGCAGGTCTCCACGGCCTCCGCCGGGGTCGAGGCGCTGGGGCAGCAGTCGCAGTTGATCACATCGATTGTTTCCACCATCGGCGGCATTGCCCAGCAGACCAACCTGCTCGCCCTCAATGCGGCTATCGAAGCCGCGCGCGCAGGCGAGCAAGGTCGGGGCTTTGCCGTGGTGGCCGATGAGGTGAGGAAGCTGGCCGGACGCACCAGTGCCGCCACTCAGGAAATCGTAGAAGTGGTGCAGAAAAACAACGCTCTTGTGGAGGCCGCAGTGGTCAGCATGGGTGAAAGCACGCATCAGGCTGAAATCGGCCTGGCGCTGGCCAGCCAGGCCGGCCATGTCATCACTGAAATTCAGACGGGTGCGCAGGAAGTGGTAACAGCGGTCGGCCGATTCTCATCGCAGATTGCCGGGCAGTAACACCCGTGAAAGCGTGACCGGTAGCGCCGGCACGCCATCAGGCAGCCGGCTCGACCTCCAGAAACGCCGCTTCCAGCAGCTGCCGGGTGTAGGGATGCTGCGGCGCATGGAAGATCTCCCGCGCGTCCCCTTGTTCCACCACCTGCCCCTGTTTGATCACCATCAGCTGATGACTCAGCGCCTTGACCACCG
The DNA here is from genome assembly GCF_052850745.1 of Pseudomonas sp. 1121_17. Classification (NCBI taxonomy): domain Bacteria; kingdom Pseudomonadati; phylum Pseudomonadota; class Gammaproteobacteria; order Pseudomonadales; family Pseudomonadaceae; genus Pseudomonas; species Pseudomonas sp. 1121_17. The sequence goes on along the minus strand of NZ_VXCX01000004.1, from coordinate 47,699 downwards.
CCAGGTCATGACTGATGAACAGGTAGGTCAGGTTGTATTTGAGCTGCAACGAACGCAACAGCTCCACTACCTGCCGCTGCACGGTGCGGTCAAGCGCCGAGGTCGGCTCGTCGAGCAGAATCAACGCCGGTTTGAGCACCAGCGCGCGAGCAATGGCGATGCGTTGACGCTGACCACCGGAGAACTCATGGGGGTAGCGGTGGCGGGTGGCCGGATCAAGGCCTACTTCCTGCAGCGCGGCAATGATCGCCGCCTCTTGTTCCGGGGCGGTGCCGATGCGATGAATGCGCAGGCCTTCGCCGACGATATCGGCGACACTCATGCGCGGGCTGAGGCTGCCGAACGGGTCCTGAAACACCACCTGCATTTCTCGCCGCAGCGGCCGTACCTCCTGCTGGTTCATGCCCTGCAGGTTTTGCCCGTGAAAACGGATGTCGCCCTGGCTCGAGATCAGCCGCAGGATCGCCAGGCCCAAGGTCGATTTGCCCGAGCCGCTTTCGCCAACGATGCCCAGGGTCTGCCCTTGGGGCAGGCTGAAATTGATCCCGTCGACTGCCTTGACGTAGTCTACCGTGCGCCGCAGCAGGCCTTTCTTGATCGGGAACCAGACGCGCAGATCATCCACCTCCAGCAGCGGCGCCCCGAGCGGGTTGGCCGCAGGCTGGCCGCTGGGTTCGGCGTTGATCAGCATCTGCGTGTAGGGATGCTGCGGGGCGGTGAACAGCGTCGTGCACTCGGCCTGCTCGACGATCTTGCCTTGCTGCATCACGCAAACACGGTGTGCGATGCGCCTTACCAGGTTGAGGTCATGGCTGATCAGCAGCAGGGCCATGCCCAGTCGTGCCTGCAGCTCTTTGAGCAGATCGAGAATCTTCAGCTGTACGGTGACGTCGAGCGCAGTGGTCGGCTCATCGGCGATCAGCAGTTCCGGCTCGTTGGCCAGGGCCATGGCAATCATCACCCGCTGGCGCTGGCCGCCGGACAACTCATGCGGCAGCGCCTTGAGGCGCTTGTGCGGTTCAGGGATGCCGACCAGGTCGAGCAGTTCCAAGGTGCGCGCCGTCGCCTGCTTGCCGGTCAAACCCTTGTGCAGGAGAAGTATCTCGTTGATCTGCTTCTCGATGCAGTGCAGCGGGTTGAGCGAGGTCATCGGCTCCTGGAAGATCATTGCGATGCGATTGCCACGGATGCGCTGCATCGGCTTTTCGCCAAGCTTGAGCATGTCCTTGCCACCATACTCGATGCTGCCACTGGGGTGGCGCGCAAGCGGGTAGGGCAACAGGCGCAGGATCGAGTGGGCAGTGACCGACTTGCCCGAGCCGCTCTCGCCGACCAGGGCCAGGGTCTCGCCCTTACGGATGTCGAAACTGATGCCATCGACCACGCGGTTGATCTGGTCACCGCTGAGGAACTCGACCGCAAGATCACGGACTTCGATCAGGTTGGGTTCGCTCATGTCATTTCCTCGGGTCGAAGGCGTCGCGGGCGGATTCGCCGATAAACACCAGCAGGCTGAGCATCACGGCCAGCACGGCGAAGGCACTGATGCCCAGCCATGGTGCCTGCAGGTTGGATTTGCCCTGGGCAACCAGCTCACCCAGCGACGGTGAACCGGCGGGCAGGCCAAAGCCGAGGAAGTCCAGCGCGGTCAGGGTGCCGATGGCGCCGGTGAGGATGAACGGCATGAAGGTCATGGTCGAGATCATTGCGTTGGGCAGAATGTGCCGGTACATGATCGCGCCGTTGCGCATGCCCAGGGCGCGCGCCGCGCGCACATACTCCAGGTTACGCCCACGCAGGAATTCGGCGCGGACTACATCGACCAGGCTCATCCACGAGAACAGCAACATGATCCCCAGCAGCCACCAGAAGTTGGGCTGGACGAAGCTGGCCAGAATGATCAGCAGGTACAGCACCGGCAAGCCTGACCAGACCTCCAGGAAGCGCTGGCCGGCAAGGTCGACCCAGCCACCATAAAAGCCCTGCAGAGCCCCGGCGATGACGCCAATGATCGAGCTGAGGATGGTCAGGGTCAGGGCAAACAACACCGAAACGCGGAAGCCGTAGATCACCCGCGCCATGACATCGCGGCCCTGGTCATCGGTGCCCAGCCAGTTGTCCGCCGAGGGCGGCGCGGGCGCCGGCACCTTCAAGTCGTAGTTGATGCTCTGGTAGCTGAACGGAATCGGCGCCCACAGCACAAAGCTGTCTTTCTTCTCCAGAAGGTCGCGGATGTAGGGGCTCTTGTAGTTGGCTTCGAGCGGGAATTCACCGCCAAAGGTGGTCTCGGGGTAGCGCTTGAACGCCGGGAAGTACCACTCGCCGTCGTAGCGCACGGCAATCGGTTTGTCGTTGGCGATCAGCTCGGCGCCAAGGCTCAGGCCGAACAGGATCAGGAACAGCCACAGCGACCACCAGCCTCGGCGGTTGGCCTTGAAGCGCTCGAAGCGCCGTCGATTGAGCGGGGACAGGGCCATTGGTCAATTCTCCCGGCTGGCGAAGTCGATGCGCGGATCGACCAGGGTATAGGTCAGGTCGCCGATCAGTTTCACCACCAGCCCGAGCAGGGTGAAGATGAACAGGGTGCCGAAGACCACCGGGTAATCGCGGTTAATCGCCGCTTCGAAACTCATCAGGCCCAGGCCGTCGAGGGAGAAGATCACCTCGATCAGCAACGAGCCGGTGAAGAAGATGCCGATGAATGCCGAAGGGAAGCCGGCGATCACCAGCAGCATGGCGTTACGGAACACGTGCCCGTAGAGCACCCGCTGCCGGCTCAGGCCTTTGGCTTTGGCGGTGACCACATACTGCTTGTTGATCTCATCGAGGAAGCTGTTTTTGGTCAGCAGGGTCATGGTGGCGAAGTTGCCGATCACCAGTGCAGTAATCGGCAGGACCAGGTGCCAGAAGTAATCGAGGATCTTGCCGGTGGTGGACAGCTCGTCGAAGTTGTTCGAGGTCAGCCCGCGTAACGGGAACCAGTCGAAGTAACTGCCGCCGGCGAACAGCACGATCAGCAGAATCGCGAACAGAAACGCCGGGATGGCATAGCCGACCACGATCGCCGAGCTGGTCCAGACATCGAAGTGGCTGCCGTGGCGCACCGCTTTGGCGATCCCCAGCGGGATCGACACCAGGTACATGATCAGCGTGCTCCACAGCCCGAGCGAGATCGACACCGGCATCTTCTCGGCAATCAGGTCGATGACCTTGGCATCACGGAAGAAGCTGTCGCCGAAGTCGAGCTGGGCATAGTTCTTGACCATGATCCACAAGCGCTCCGGGGCGGACTTGTCGAAGCCGTACATGTGTTCGATTTCAGCGATCAGGGCCGGGTCCAGGCCCTGTGCGCCGCGGTAGTTGGAGCCGGCCACCGAGACTTCGGCGCCGCCGCCGGCGATGCGGCTGGTCGCGCCGTCAAAGCCTTCGAGTTTGGCGATCATCTGCTCGACCGGGCCGCCCGGCGCGGCCTGGACGATTATGAAGTTGATCACCAGGATGCCGAACAGGGTCGGGATGATCAGCAGCAGGCGCCGCAGGATATAGGCGAGCATGTCAGTTGGCCTCGCTCGGCGTGGTCTCTGGCGCAGGCTGCGTGGTCACGGCCGGTTTCACATCAGGCTTGATCCACCAGGTGTCGATGCCTACGTCGTACTTGGGCGAGACCTTGGGGTGGCCGATGTGGTTCCAGTACGCCACCCGCCAGGTCTTGATGTGCCAGTTGGGTATCACGTAGTAGCCCCACTGCAACACGCGGTCGAGGGCGCGGGCGTGGTTGATCAGGCTCTGACGTGAGTCGGCGTTGATCAGTTGCTCGACCAGTTGGTCAATGGCCGGGTCGCGCAGGCCGATAAAGTTGCGGCTACCGGGGTTGTCGGCGGCGCCCGAAGTCCAGAACTCACGCTGTTCGTTACCTGGTGAGCTGGACTGGGGGAAGCCGCTGACGATCATGTCGAAGTCGCGCGAACGCAGACGGTTGATGTACTGCGGCACCTCGACCCGGCGCAGGGTCAGCTCGATGCCGAGGTCTGCCAGGTTGCGTTTGAACGGCAACAGCACGCGTTCAAACTCCGTCTGTGCGAGCAGAAACTCGATCACCACCGGCTTGCCCTGGGCGTCGACCATCTTGTCGTCGACGATTTTCCAGCCCGCTTCCTGCAGCAGCTTGTAGGCCTGACGTTGCTGCTCGCGGATCATGCCGCTGCCGTCGCTGACCGGGTTCTTGAACACCTCGGTAAAGGCCTGCTCGGGAATCTTGCCGCGCAGCGGCTCGAGGATCTTCAGTTCATCCGGCGTGGCTGGCTGCTTGGCCGCCATGTCGGAGTTCTCGAAGTAGCTGCTGGTGCGAGTGTAGGCACCGTTGAACAGCTGCTTGTTTGTCCACTCGTAGTCGAGCAGCAGGCTCAGCGCCTTGCGCACGCGTACGTCCTGGAACATTGGCTTGCGCAGGTTGAAGACAAAGCCCTGCATGCCGGTCGGGTTGCCGTTGGGCAGCTCTTCCTTGATCAGGCGGCCTTCGCGTACGGCGGGCACGTTGTAGGCGTTTGCCCAGTTCTTTGCCGCCACCTCCAGGTTGTAGTCGAACTGGCCGGCCTTGAGCGCTTCAAGGGCAACGGTGCTGTCGCGGTAATAGTCAAAGGTCATGACGTCGAAATTGAACATGCCGCGGTTGATCGGCAGGTCCTTGGCCCAATAGTCCTTGACCCGCTCGAAACGCACCGAACGACCGGCCTTGACCTCGGCAACCCGGTAGGGACCGCTGCCCAAGGGAATTTCCAGGTTGCCGCGGTTGAATTCGCGGTTTTCGTACCAGTGCTTGGGCAGTACCGGCAGTTGGCCAAGGATCAGCGGCAACTCACGGTTGTTCTTGTGCTTGAATTTGAACAGCACTTTCAGCGGGTCTTCGGCAATGACCTCGGCGACGTCACCGTAGTACACCTTGTACAGCGGGGCGCCTTGGCTGACCAACGTATTGAAGGTCCAGACCACGTCATCGGCACGCATGGGGTGGCCGTCATGGAAACGTGCCTCCGGGCGCAGGTAGAAGCGTACCCAGCTGTTGTCCGGGGCCTTCTCTATCTTGCCGGCAACCAGGCCGTACTCGGTAAACGGCTCGTCCAGGCTCTGGCGCATCAGTGTGTCGTAGATGCTGCCGACGTTTTCTGCGGTCACGCCTTTGTTGATGAACGGGTTGAGGCTGTCGAAACCGCCAAAGCCGGACTGGCGAAAGGTGCCGCCTTTGGGCGCATCTGGGTTGACGTAGTCGAAGTGTTTGAAGCTGGCCGGATACTTGGGCGGCTCGTCATACAGGGTCAAGGCGTGCTGCGGGGCAGCCAGCACGGGCAGGCTCAGGCAGGCTAGCAGAAGGCTGCCGGCCAGTTGGCGCAGGCGGTGCGGCATCATTTGGCTTTCTCCGAAGTCTTGAGCCACCAGCTGTTCAGGCCCAGGGTGTAGGGCGGCGTGGTGACGAAGGCGAACCGATTGCGGTAGGCCAGGCGATGATTGTCCAGATACCAGTTGGGGATCATGTAGTAATGCCACGACAGCACCCGGTCCAGCGCACGCGCGGCGGCGACCTGGTCATCGCGGGTGCGGGCAGCGAGCAGGGTGTCGAGCAGGTGGTCGACCACCGGGTCTTTGACCCCCGCATAGTTCTTGCTGCCTCTGGTCGAAGCCTGGCTGGAATGGAAGTACAGCCATTGCTCGAGGCCTGGGCTGAGGGTCTGGTTCAGGGTCATCAGGATCATGTCGAAATCAAACTGGTCCAGCCGTTGTTTGTACTGGGCGCGGTCTACTGTGCGCAAGCGTGCATCGATGCCAATGCTCGCCAGATTTTCGACATAAGGTTGCAGGATCCGTTCTAGATTGGGGTTCACCAGCAACAACTCCATCTGGAACTGCTTGCCCTTGGCATCCACCAGGCGTTGGCCGTCCAGCTTCCAGCCGGCTTTGTCCAGCAGGGTCAGGGCCTTGCGCAAGGTCTGGCGGCTGACGCCGCTGCCGTCGGTATGGCTGACCTGGTAGGGCTCGGTGTACAGCTTGGCCGGCAGTTCGTCGCGAAACGGCGCCAGCAGCAGCCACTCCTTCCCGGTCGGCAGGCCGCTGGCAGCAAACTCGCTGTTTGGGTAATAACTGGTCGAGCGCCGATAGGCGCTGCTGAACAGGGCGCGGTTGGTCCACTCGAAATCCAGCATCAAGCCCAGCGCCTGGCGTACCTGCGGGTCGCTGAACGTGGCGCGGCGGCTGTTCATGAACAGCCCTTGGGTCTGGGTCGGGATGCGGTGCGGGATCTGCGCCTTGATCACCTCGCCACGGCGCACCGCAGGGAAGGTATAGCTGTTGGCCCAGTTCTTCGCCTGATGTTCGATGTAAATGTCGAACTCGCCGGCCTTGAACGCTTCGAATGCGACCGTGGCGTCGCGGTAGAACTCATATTCGACGCGGTTGTAGTTGTACTTACCGCGATTGACCGCCAGGTCCTTGCCCCAGTAATCCTTGACCCGCTTGAATACCAGGCGCCGCCCCGGCTGCACTTCGGTGATGCGATAGGGCCCGCTGCCCAGCGGTGGCTCGAAGGTGGTGGCCTTGAAGTCGCGCTTCTGCCAGTAATGCTTGGGCAGTACCGGCATCTCACCCAGACGCAGGATCAACAACGGGTTGCCGGCACGCTTGAACACGAAGCGAATGCGCAACGGCCCGAGAATGTCGACTCGCTGCACTTCCTGCAGGTTGGTGCGGTACAGCGGGTGGCCGTCCTTGAGCAGGGTGCGATAGGAGAACGCCACGTCCGCCGAGGTGATCGGCTTGCCGTCGTGAAAGCGTGCCTCTGGGCGCAGGTTGAACACCACCCAGCTGCGGTCTTCGCTGTACTCGACCGAGCGCGCAATCAGGCCGTAGCTTGAGGTTGGCTCATCGCCGGACGGATCGTACATCCCCGTACCGACCATAAGCGTCTCGTTCAGCTCGCTGACACCGTATTGCAGGAAGTTTGGCGTGGTGACCGGGCTCGACCCTTTGAAGGTATAGGGGTTGAGCGTATCGAACGTGCCAAATGCCATGGCCCGCAAGGTTCCGCCCTTGGGCGCTTGCGGGTTGACCCAATCGAAGTGGGTGAATGTGGCTGGGTATTTGAGCGTGCCGAACTGCGCGTAACCGTGGCTTTCGCTGACGGTGGCGGCGGCGGGGAAGCTCAAGGCCAGGCTGAAGGACAGCAGGAGGGGACGTATCAAATCGGCATCCGATCCAGAGGGCGTTGGGCTTTGGTCGGGCTACAGTAACAGCTTGGCGGGATTGGAAAAAGAGTGATGCGAAAGGGGGCTGCAAGCGGGGCTGGGGGACAGCCCCGGGAGGATCAATGGCCGAGGTAGACGGTCAGAGTCTGGCCTGGTTTGAGGGCATGCCCGCTGCGCGGATTCCAGCGCTTGAGGTGCTGCATTTCGACGTTGAAACGCTTGGCCACCAGGTACAGTGAATCGCCCTTGCGGACCTTGTACTGAGTCGAGCGCTGCTTGGCCGAAGCAACCCGGTTGGCGGCTGCAGAGGGCGCATTGCCACCGCGCATGGCCAGGACCTGGCCGGCCTTGAGGCGATTGCCGGAGATCTTGTTCCAGCGCTGGATATCCTTGACCGAAACCCGGTTGGCCTTGGCAATGCTGCCCAGGTTGTCACCGCGCTTGACTCGGTAGCTGCGCGTGGCCGGTGCGCCGGCTTCGGCGACAGCTGCTTCGAACACGGCCTTGCGTGGTTGCAGGCTGAGCAGCTGTTCAGGGTTCAGGTTGGACAGGCTGGCCGAGAGCAACTGCGCCTTGGCAGTCGGCACCAGCAGTTGTTGCGGGCCGTCGACCGTCATGCGCTTCTTGAATGCCGGGTTGAGCTGGATCAGCTCGTCTTCATCGATATCGGCAAAGGCTGCGACCCGCGACAGGTCGAGGCGGTCATTGATGGCGACGGCGGCAAAGTACGGTTCGTTGGCGATCGGGTTAAGGTTGACGCCATACGATTCAGGCGTCGATACCACCTGCGACAGGGCCAGCAGCTTGGGCACGTAGTCGCGGGTTTCCTGCGGCAGCGGCAGGTTCCAGTAATCGGTCGGCAGGCCGAGTTTTTCGTTGCGTTCGATAGCGCGGCTGACGGTGCCTTCACCGGCGTTGTAAGCCGCCAGGGCCAGCAGCCAGTCGCCGTTGAACATGTCGTGCAGACGGCTCAGATAATCCAGTGCAGCGTTGGTCGATGCTGTGACGTCGCGGCGGCCATCGTAGAAGTTGGTCTGGCGCAGATTGAAGTGGCGCCCGGTCGAGGGGATGAACTGCCACATGCCGGCTGCGTGGGCACGGGAATACGCCATCGGATTGTAGGCGCTCTCGATCGCTGGCAGCAGGGCTAGCTCCAGCGGCATGTCGCGTTCTTCGAGGCGCTCGACGATGTAATGCAGGTACAGGCTGCCGCGCTCGCCGGCGGTTTCAACGAAACGCGGGTTGCTGGCGAACCACAGGCGCTGTTGCTCGATGCGCGGATTGACGTCGATGGTGTCCTGCAGCGCGAAGCCCTGGCGCATGCGTTCCCAGACATCCTGGGGCGCCTGCTGCTTGGGCTTGGCCATGATCAACGGGGCCGGCTTGTGCTTGATTCGGGCCTGATAGTTGTGCGCGCGAACGCTTTCGGATTCATCTACCTGACGGGTGCTCTGGCAGCCCACCAAAGTGGCGGCCAGGGCCAGCGCACTGATCTGTGCGAGGCGCGTCAAAGCGACGGATTGCGAGGTTCTGCGGCTACTGGAAGACATCGGCTGGGGCAGGTATCCGGGTGAAAAAGTTGGGCGATTCTAGGAACCGCTTTTGCCCGGGTCAACCTTTGCCCCTCAATTACGATATATCTTGAGGTTATCAGAAGCCGTCTTTCCAAGACCTCAAGGCAGCAAAAACAGCAGCTTGGCCTTCGTTTGAATGTCCCTTCCATTCGTCTGCTTTTTGTTTAACGGATGTTTCTGCGGTACGCAAAAAAGGGTTGGTGAGGCGTTCCAGGCCAATGCTGGAAGGCAGCGTCATGCGCCCATCTGCGCGCAGTCTGGCCACTTCCTCAAAGCGCGCGAGCACATCCGCATTGCTCGGTTCGACGGCCTTGGCAAAGCGCAGGTTGCTCAGGGTGTATTCATGGGCGCAGTAGACCTCGGTGGCGTCAGGCAGGGCGGCGAGGCGCTCCAGCGAGTTGTGCATCTGCGCAGGCGTGCCCTCGAACAAACGGCCGCAACCGCCGGCAAACAGCGTGTCGCCGCTGAACAGCACGGGTGTCGGCGTCTGTGCGGTATAAAAGGCGATGTGGCCAAGGGTGTGCCCGGGCATCGCCAGCACCTCGAAGGTCAGCCCCAGCGCGGTGACCTGGGAGTTGTCTTCGAGCGCCAGGTCACGGCCTGGGATCTGCTCGCTGGCCGGGCCGCTGACCCGCGCCCCGGTGGCCCGTTTGAGTTCGGCTACGCCGCCGACATGATCGTGGTGGTGATGGGTGATGAGGATATCCTTCAGCTCCCAGCCTGGGTTGGCCTCAAGCCAGTCCAGCACCGGTTGGGCGTCACCAGGATCGACCACCGCACAGTGGCGTTTGGCAGTATCCTGTAACAACCAGATGTAGTTATCAGAGAAAGCGGGTAGTGCATCGATCTGTATCATGTGCGGATCCGAATCATCTGCCGTGGGACATAAGGGCATCTTAGCCGCGATGGCGCGGCGGGAGAACCTTGGAGGGAAGACGCAATGACCGACCAAGCCTTTGCCCAGGCCGACCCTGAATGGGTCGAGCTGATCAGCCTGGCCCGCGAATGGTTTCAAGGCCCTGTTGGGCAGTTGATGCTGCGCGAAGAAGAAAAGTTGCTTGAAACTGAACTCGCGCGTTTTTTTGGTGGTTATCTGGTGCATTACGGGCCAGGGGCGGAGGTGCCGCCGCATGCCAAGCAGGTGCATCGCAATGTGCGCCTCGGTGCGCCGTTGCCCGGGGTTGAAATCGTCTGCGAAGAACAGGCCTGGCCGCTCGCCGAACATGCGGCGGACGTCGTGGTGCTGCAGCACGGGCTGGACTTCAGCCTGTCGCCTCACGGCCTGCTGCGCCAGGCCGCCAGTGCGGTGCGTCCGGGTGGCCATCTGCTGATCGTCGGTATCAACCCGTGGAGCAGTTGGGGCATGCGCCACCTGTTCAGCAAAGGCGCCTTGCGCAAGGCACGGTGCATCCCGCCGTCGCGGGTCGGTGACTGGCTCAACCTGCTCGGCTTTGCGCTGGAGAAACGCCGCTTCGGCTGTTATCGTCCGCCGCTTGCTTCACCGGCCTGGCAGCAGCGCCTCACCGGGTGGGAGCGGGTAGCAGGTGGCTGGCAGATGTCAGGTGGCGGCGTCTACCTGCTGATAGCGCGCAAGATGGTAGTCGGTCTGCGGCCACTGCAACCGGCCCGGCGTGAGCCGATGGGCAAACTGCTGCCGCTGCCCCTGGCCAAGGTCAATCGCGACCCTGCCAACCGCGACCATCATCCGGGTCGATAAATTACAGCGAATTAAGGCAGTACATGAGCGAAGAAAGCATCGAGATGTTTACCGACGGCGCCTGCAAGGGCAATCCGGGCCCTGGCGGCTGGGGCGTGCTGATGGTGTACAAGGGCGTGGAAAAGGAACTCTGGGGTGGCGAGCTGGAAACCACCAACAACCGCATGGAGCTAATGGCGGCCATCGAGGGCCTCAAGGCGCTCAAGCGTGAATGCGAGGTGGTGCTGACCACCGATTCGCAGTACGTCATGAAAGGCATCAACGAATGGATGGCCAACTGGAAGAAGCGCGGCTGGAAGACCGCGGCCAAGGAACCGGTGAAAAACGCCGACCTGTGGCGCGAACTCGATGAGCAAGTCAACAGGCACAAGGTCACCTGGAAATGGGTGCGCGGGCATATCGGCCACCATGGCAACGAACGCGCCGACCAGTTGGCCAACCGCGGCGTCGACGAAGTTCGCGCGCGTCACAAGTAATCCGACGCTGGGGTATACTCCCGGCTCTTTTTTGTCGTAGCAGTTGGAGCCACCGCCCGTGGAGCAGCAGAACACCCGATACGTCGTCCTCGATACCGAAACCACCGGCATGCCGGTCGGCGAGGGCCATAGGATCATCGAAATCGGTTGCGTTGAAGTGCTGGGCCGGCGCCTGACCGGGCGACATTTCCATGTTTATCTGCAGCCTGACCGCGAAAGTGACGAGGGCGCGATTGGTGTCCACGGCATCACCGACGCATTCCTGATTGGCAAGCCGCGCTTCGCTGAAGTGGCTGACGAGTTCTTCGACTTCATTCAGGGCGCGCAGCTGGTCATCCACAACGCGGCGTTCGACGTTGGCTTCATAAACAACGAATTCGCCCTGCTTGGCCAGCATGATCGCGCCGACATCTCCAAACACTGCGGCATCCTCGATACCCTGATGCTGGCGCGTTCGCGCCACCCAGGCCAGCGCAACAGCCTCGACGCCTTGTGCAAACGCTACGGTATCGACAACTCCGGGCGTGAGCTGCACGGCGCGTTGCTCGACTCGGAATTGCTGGCGGATGTCTACCTGGCCATGACCGGTGGCCAGACGAGCCTGTCGCTGGCTGGGCATGGTGCTGATGGCGAGGAGGGAAGGGACAGTGACGGCAGTGAGATTCGCCGGATCGTCGGGCGTCAGCCACAGCCTGTGTTGATGGCTTCTGCTGAAGAGCTGGAGGCTCATGCTCAGCGTCTGGCGGCGGTGGCCAAGTCTGCCGGCGGCCCGGCGCTGTGGCAGAGCTTGAGCGAGGCCTGATCAGGCCTGCGTGCGGGCCCTCCGTGGCCTGCTGGTTGCCACAAGGCTGAATCAGGGAATGCGGATGATCTCGACGCCACTCTGGGTCAGCTCGAAGCGATCTTCACCCAGGTGCCGAACGCGATCGCCAATAGCCAGTCGATAGCTGGTAATCGGTTCACCATGGACACTGCCGTCGTCCTGAAAGGTCGATTCCTGGAATTCGTGCACGGGGTAGATTCGGCCTTCGGCGTCACGGGCGTGAAATTGGCCGACCAGTACTGCTGCCATTTTGGGGGGAAACCTCTGAAAAATTGGAGAAATGTCTGCAGTCATAGACCAGTGAAACCGCCGGGAAGTTTTCTTGCAATGGGAAAAAAACCTCGGCGGCGAAAAACGGTCATCTATAACTACTAACTCCATCAACCAGCAGAGGTTGTAAAACGCCATGAGCCAGGTGTATTCGGTAGCAGTTGTAGTCGGCAGCTTGCGCAAGGATTCCTACAATCGCAAGGTGGCCAAGGCCCTGGGTGAGCTGGCGTCCTCCAGCCTCAGCTTGAAGATCATCGAGATCGGCGATTTGCCGCTGTACAACGAAGATGTAGAGAGTGCCGGTGCGCCGCAGCCCTGGCAGCGTTTTCGTGACGAGATCAAGCGTAGTGATGCAGTGCTGTTCGTCACACCGGAGTACAACCGCTCGCTGCCCGGTTGCTTGAAGAACGCCATTGATGTTGGCTCGCGGCCTTATGGGCAAAGTGCCTGGGGCGGCAAGCCAACGGCTGTGGTGAGCGTTTCGCCCGGTGCAGTGGGTGGCTTTGGCGCCAACCATGCGGTGCGCCAGTGCCTGGTGTTCCTTGATATGCCGTGCATGCAGATGCCCGAGGCCTATATCGGCGGGGCGGCGACCCTGTTCGATGATGCCGGCAAGCTCAATGACAAGACTCGGCCCTTCCTGCAGGCATTCATCGACAAGTTTGCAGCTTGGGTGAAGCTCAACCGCGCGGTATAACGCCGCTCCTACGCGGACTGGGGCATTTCGCCTTTGGCCAGGCGCTGGTTGATATCGGCAACGACCTCGGGGAGATCGTTGATGGTGTCGACCAGGTAGTGCGGTCGCGCGCTCTCAAACAGTGCGTGGATCCGCTGCCGTTCACGCGCCAGCGTGCCCGCATCCAGCGCCTGGTACTCCTCCCAGGTCAGCCCCAAGGCATTCCCTGAGCAGACCAGCGCCACTGTCCACATTCCGGCGCGGCGGCCTTCGAGGATACCTGGCACGGTGTCATCAACCTTGACACAAGCACCGACGTCATCGATACCCAAGGCAATCACATTGGCCAGCGCCTGCGCCGGCCAAGGGCGGCCATTGGGCGTTTCATCGGTCGCTACCACATGGTCGGCAACGTAGCCGTTGCGCTTGGCCAGCTCGACCACCTTGTCCATGACTACCTTGGGGTAACCCGAGCACGATCCTATCTTCAGGCCACCTGCACGTAGCCCTGTCAGCGTTTGCAGAGCCCCGGGTATCAGCGCCGAGTGCACGGCGATCTTGTCGATCTGCAGGGGCATGAAGCGTTCATAGATGGCGGTCACATCATCATCGCTTGGTGTGCGGCCAAACACCTTGGAGTAGCGCTCGGCAATTGCCGGCTGATCGCATAAGGTGCGGATATGGTCCCATTTGCCCATGCCCATCGGGCCGCGGGCCTCTTCAATGGACACTTCGACATCGAACTCGGCGAATGCCTCGACAAAGATCTGCGTGGGCGCAAACGAGCCGAAATCGACCACGGTACCCGCCCAGTCAAGGATGGCGGCTTGCAGGCGGGTTGGGTTGGTGTAGTTCATGTCACAGAGCCTCGCTCAAGAGTTGAGTACCGGTGTGCACCTGCATTTCCCGCAGCACTTGAGCTACGGCATCGACTGCGGCCTGCATGCCCTGCGCACCGACGGCACCGATGCAACCAACGCGGAAGGTTTCGACCTGGGTCAATTTGCCCGGATAGAGGATGAAGCCTTTGGCCTTGACCCGTTCATAGAAGTCCTGAAACCGGTAGCGCGGATCATCCGGGGCGTGGAAGGTGACGATGATCGGTGCTTGAATCGCGGCTGGGAGGAAGCTGCGCAGGCCGATCGCCGCCATACCGTTGAGCAATGTCCGGCAGTTGTCGGCGTAACGCTGGTGCCTTGCCTGCAGGCCGCCTTCTTCGTTGTATTGCTTGAGTGCCTCGTGCAGGGCGGCGACCACGTGGGTAGGCGGGGTAAAACGCCACTGGCCGGTCTTGGCCATGTAGGCATGCTGGTCGTACAGGTCCATGGCCAGCGATTGAGAGTTACCCTCGGCGGCTGCCAAGGCGGTTTTTTCAGCGAACACGAAGCCCATCCCGGGGACGCCCTCGAGGCATTTGCCGGAAGCGGCGATCAGCGCCTCGAATGGCACTTCACGAGCGTCGATCGGCAGTGCGCCAAACGAGCTCATCGCGTCGATGATCAGGCGCTTGCCGTGGCTGTGCACCACATCGGCAATCGCCTTGAGTGGATTGAGGATGCCGGTACTGGTCTCGCAGTGGATCAGCGCCACGTGGGTCAGTTCGGCATCTGCCGTCAGCAGGCGCTCGACATCGGCGGCAGTGGTGGGCTGGTCCTCGGCGGTTTCGAAGGTGCTGTAACGGCGGCCGAGCACCTTGCAGATCTTGGCCAGCCGTTGGCCGTAGGCGCCGTTGATCAGTACCAGCACCTTGCCGTCGCGCGGTACCAGCGTGCCGATGGCGGCTTCCACGGCGAAGGTGCCGCTGCCTTGCAACGGTACGCAGTGATGGCTGGCGCTGGCATCGAGAATGGCTAACAACTGTTCGCAGACGCTGGCGGTCAGCTGGTTGAAATCACGGTCCCAGGAACCCCAGTCCACCAGCATCGCTTGGCGGGTACGCAGAGAGGTAGTGAGGGGGCCGGGGGTCAGCAGAATCGGGGCATTGCTCATTGCGTGAATCCTCGCAAGCGGTGGGCTGAGACTGCGAGGTCAAGGTTGCAATTGGGCGTGCTATCAATCAAATTGTTTGTTGTTATGCCAGCCATAAGTCAGGCCGATAGCTATGAATCTGTTCCAGTTACGTGCGTTTGATGCTGTTGCCCGTGAAGGCAGCTTTACCCGCGCCGCAGCACGTCTGTTCATCAGCCAGCCGGCGGTGACCGGGCACGTCAAGGCGCTGGAGGAACACTACCAGATCACCTTGCTGCGGCGTACCGCCCGACGGGTGGAACTGACTGAAGAAGGCACGCGGCTGGCGGCCATTACCCGCGCGATGTTCGGCCTGGCCGAGGAAGCCCAGGCCATGCTCGAGGCTAATCGCCAGTTGTTGACCGGGCGTCTTGAAGTCGCCGCCGACGGGCCGCACCGGGTCATGCCGATGCTCGCGCAACTGCGCGCCCGCTACCCCGGAATCACCGTTAACCTTCGCTTGGGCAACGCCCAGGAAACCTTGGCAGCGCTACTTAGCGAACATGCTGATGTCGCAGTGCTGACTGAGGTCGAGCCGCGCAAGGGCCTGTATCTGCGCAGCCTCGGTCATTCGCAGTTGTGTGCACTACTGCCGGCTGCGCATCCTTGGGCGAGCGCACCTGATCCGTTGGCTTTGAGCGCTCTGCACCAGCAGATCATGGTGCTGCGCGAACCCAGTTCGATCACCCGACGAACGTTTGACCAGGCGTGCCTGCGAGCGGGGGTACAGCCAAGGGTTCTACTGGAACTGGACAGCCGCGAAGCCGTGACCGAAGCGGTCGCGGCGCAGCTCGGTATTGGCATCGTGTCGTCAATGGAGGTGGCGCACGATCCGCGGGTAGTGACACGGCCAATGGCAGCAGAAGGGCTACTTAACCAGCACATGCTTGGTTGCCTGGAACGGCGCCGCGAGCTGCGCCTGATCCAGGCATTCCTGGCGCTTGCACCAGCGCCTTAGAGCGCGGCCGTCACGGCCCGGGCCCTTGAGCTGACCCGCGCAGCGCTGGCCAGTGAAGCCAGCAGTTCGCCAAGTCGATGCTGCGCGCACTTGAGCGGGCTGGTTTTTTTCTGCTGCCGGCCTAAGATGGCCGGCAGTAGTCATTGACGGGCAAGCCATGAGCGAGAAAGACACCATCTCCATGCAAATGGTGCGCGAGGCGCTGCTGCAGACCTGCCCAGAGGGTGATGCAGCGTTGGCTGTACTGACACGCGCCGGGATCGATCCAGGGCAGTTGCAGCAGGCTGATGCGCGGGTCGCAGCCAACGCCTATGCACGCCTTTGGCGCCTGTTGGCACGCCGCTGCAACGATGAGTTCTTCGCCATGGATCCGCGCGGCCTGCCACGCGGCAGCCTGGCATTTGCCTGCCGCGCGAGCATGCTTCAGCCTACCCTTGGCGCAGCCCTGCAGAGTGTGCTGGACTTCCTGGCACTGATGCTTCAGGACCTGCAGCCGGTGTTGCAACAGCAGGATGGGCTGGCAGAGATCATCCTGCATGAGCCGCGTCCACAACCGCGTCGGGCCTTCATGTATTTCACTTTCTGGATGATCGTGCATGGCGTCGGCTGCTGGCTGGCCGGTCGACGCATCCCGATTCTGGCAATAGACCTGCCTTGTGCCGAGCCGCCGTACTGCGAAGACTACCGGGTGATGTTTTCGCCCAGCCTGCAGTTCGAGAG
Organism: Pseudomonas sp. 1121_17; assembly: GCF_052850745.1. NCBI lineage: Bacteria > Pseudomonadati > Pseudomonadota > Gammaproteobacteria > Pseudomonadales > Pseudomonadaceae > Pseudomonas > Pseudomonas sp. 1121_17. The sequence goes on along the minus strand of NZ_VXCX01000004.1, from coordinate 31,246 downwards.
GCCACGCGCGCGGATGATGATTCCAGCCGACTGCCTGCAGTGGCCAGTCAAACGCACGATGGATGATTTGCAGCGTTTCCTGGCCGAGGCGCCGGGTAATATTCTGGTTAGATACCGCGACCCGGAAAGCCTGGCCCGGCGTATCCGCAGTGACCTGCTGCAAGCGCCGCCAGCCGATTGGCCTGACGCCGAAAGCCTGGCGCGGCGGCTGCACGTTTCCGCGTCGACCCTGCGCCGGCGCCTTGCCGAAGAGGGGCAGACCTACCAAGGCCTCAAGGACAGCGCCCGGCGCGAGCTGGCTATGGTGTGGCTGGCGGATGCCGACCATGCCATGGACGAAATCGCCGAGCGGCTCGGTTTTGCCGACGCCAGCTCGTTCTACAAGGCCTTTCGCAAGTGGTTTGGCTGTAACCCCGGGCATTATCGGACGCTGATTCAAACCCGCTACGTCAGTCACTGATTCCACCTTGGGGCCAACCTGCAGGCAGTGCCGGTCGATCTGGATTGGTGCGGCCTGCTGGAGGTGGCCGACCTGCGAGTTGTGGCTTCAGGCGCTGCCGGAGGCCGACCGCAGAACCAGCGGCGACTTCTTCGCGCTGCTCGGCGGGTTGACCGGTACCAGCGATTATCGCCTGACCCAGGCAGACCTTGCGCGCAGAGTCTGGGCCGTGCTTCTCAGTGAGGTCGAGGCACCGTTCTGGGCGAGGCTGGATCAGCTCAGCCCGCAACTGCATCGCCGCGAGGGGCGCTACCTGGAACAGGTCAATGACTTGGCGAAAGAGCGCAGGGCGGCGATCGACGCGTTGGCGCTGCGCCTGAGCAAAGAGGCATTGGAAGAAATCGGCGGGGACTGAGCAGCTGGCAAGGCTTGGTAGACAGCGCTTCCCGCTGCCCCTGTGCATGTGCCTCGGAGCAACTTGGCGGCTCTTCTACAAAGGACTGCACAATGCCTCCGAAACCGCTCGCACCCGCCGACAGCACGACGTTACGTCTGGCCAATGCCACCGATGAATTCATCGGTGGCATTCTTCCTGACTGGCTCAAGCGCGCTTCCCCCAGCCAGATCAATCGCCTGCGTGACCGCTTCAAGCAGTACCGCAAAAGCCAACAAGGTGTGCGCGCCGCGACGCTGGATCTGATCCCTCTGCAGACGTTTGTGCGGACCCAGTTCACAGCGCTGTTGGCCGGCAAGCTGCCTGCCGGTAGTAATATCGAAGACCTGCAATGGCGGGAGGTGCGCCGCGAGTTCGGTAGGCTGCCGGGGACGCAGTGGCCATTTTACGTCCCGAACATAGTCCGCGAGCCAGGCCTGTTGCGCCTGATGCAGAACTTCCATCCTGATGACAGCGTCCTGCAGGGCAGTGGCCTGGTCGCCACCGGCAGCGACCAAGTGCTTTCCGGTGACCCCGTGGCGCTGGCGGCAGCCTGCCGTGCGCTTGACGTCGGTGCGCAGTATCAGCAGCAGTTGGACAAGGTCTTCAACACCGCCACCTGCGCCATGCTGGTAGCCGACAAGCAAGCCGGGTTGAAGCTTGCAGTCGAAGTTGCGGCCTTGAAAGGCGAAATCAGCGCTGCCGAACAGATCGCCCTGGAAGAAGTTGCACGCGGGCATCACGATTCCAACCAACAAGGGTTGCGCGGTTTTGCCGGTCTGCTGAGCATTCTTGGTTGTACGGCCAGCGATGCCCTGGTGATCCAATTGCGCGGCGTCGACGGCGAAGACCACGGCCTGCTGCTTTACCTGCCCAGTGATCCCAAGCGTGCGCTGCAGCGCTTCGCCGATTGGGATGCGTTGTCGACCGAGCTGCTGAGCCAATTACGCGACCCGGCCGGTCGTCAGCGTATCAGCCATATGATTGCCCTGAGCGAGCGTCCAGCCTTCCTCACCACCCTGGCCAAACGGCTCGGTGACCAGACACCGGATCTCGCGCTTGAGGGGGTCACCCCGCAGGATGGGATATTCGTCGACTTGGTCAATCAGCAAGTGCAACGCATTCATGAGGATGCGCGGCTGCTGCTGGTGCCGACGGCCGAGGCTGATCGGCAAGCCCGTGCGCAGCGCTTGCAGACCTGGGAGGAGGTAGGGCTGGGGTTGGTCAACCTGGCCGGCTTGTTCATTCCCGGGGTCGGCGCATTGCTGCTCGGGCTGTTGGTGGTGCAAACCCTGTCACAGGTCTACGAAGGCAGCGTTGACTGGCTGCATGGGCATCAGCACGAAGCGCTCGAGCACATGCTGGGTGTGGCCGAGACGGTGGCGGTAACGGCTGCGATTGCCGGCGGCGCAGCGCTGGTGGCACGCGGTTTTGTCCGTAGCGAGTTTGTCCAGGGGCTCGAGCCGGTGACGGTGGGTGACGGCGAAATGCGCCTGTGGTCGGCAGACTTGAGCCAGTACCGGGTGCGTCCGGATGACAGCGGCCTGCAAGCAGACGGCCTGTACGGCAGTGGCGAGCAGCGCTGGATGAGGCACGACGAGCATTATTACGAGGTCCATCGTCCCACACCTGATGGCCCGTGGCGGCTGCGTCACCCGCAGCGTGAAGGCGCCTTCGGTCCGGTAGTCGAATTCAACGGTGAGCGCGGCTGGCGCCTGCGTCTGGAGCGGCCGCTGGAGTGGGATGACAGTGCGCGCATGCTCGAACGGCTGTGGCCTCAGGATCCGCCAATCGATGCCGCACAAGCCGCGCGGGTCATGCAGGTCGCCAGGATCGATCAGGAAGAACTGCGTGGCCTGTTGGTCGCCAATCGGCCGCTGCCGGTTAACCTGCGCGAAACCTTGCGCCGGTTCGACGCCGACGCACGGACCCAGCGCTTCTTTGTCAGCCTGGCTGGCAACGGCGACGTCGCCAGCGATGCACAGATCCAGGCCTGGTGCCTGGCCCAACCGGGCATGGCCGGGCTTGACGCCGATGCCCTGCGTGAGGCCTTGCTCGATCAGGAGGTGCGCCTGCGCAAGGGCCTGTTCGACCACCTCAGCAACGTTGTGCTGCCCCCCGATGATGCGTTGCTCAATATCATGCGTCGGGACTTCCCCGGCCTGCCTCCCGCCTATGCACAGACTGCAGTGCGCGATGCCAGCCAGGTGCAACGGCAAGTGGCCGAGCGTGAGGGGCGGTTGCCGCTGGCGCTGGCCAAACGTGCCCGCGCTTTACTCGGCTTGGCTCGGCTCAACCGCGCCATAGAGGGGTTGTACCTGGCTAACGCGGCCAGTAATGATACGGGCGAGCTGGTCATCGCCTTGCTGCGGCGTATGCCTGGTTGGCCGGTTGCGGTCAATCTGGAACTGCGAGAAGGCAGCGAGAGTGGACGGCTATTGTCGATCCTCAACCCCCAGGGAGCAGAGGCGGAGCGCACCGTGCTGGCACTGCACCAGGGGCGTGTGCGGCTTTACACCAGCCAAGGTCTGCAGCGCGAGGAGGACGTCGCCGAGCCTGCGGGGTTCTTCGAGGCCATCAGCGCTTTGCTTACAGATGCGCAGCTTGAGCGCTTGCCCAATCCACAAGCCACACCTGCCGATCGTCTGCGGGTCGCTGCCACTGTAGCGCTGCCAGTGACCGATAGTGGCCTGCACAGTCTGCTTGGCTGGCAGGCGCAGGCACCGTGGTTCAACCCCGGCCGGCGCCTCGCCGATGGCCGTGTCGGCTACCTGCTGAGCGGCCGCGGCCAAGGGCTGCCGCGATCCCCCGCTGAAGTCCTGCGCGCACGTGTGCGCGCGCTGTATCCAGGATTCAATGACGCTGAGGTCACAGAGTACCTGCAAGTGCTGATGCAGTCGCCAGGGTCGCCGATGGCGTTGCTGCTTCAACAGGAGCGCGCCTATGCAGCGCTCGATTCCTGCCTTAACCAGTGGCAAAGCGCGGAACTTGCTACATCACGAAGTCGTTTGCGCAGGCAGTTTGGCGATAACTTGCGCCGGGCATGGCGACTGGAGGGTGAGTCAGTGGACCTGCGCGAAGGCGCTCAGGCGAGCATGCGGCTGGACCTCAGTGGTTTCCCGGCCCGCACACTGCCGGCGTTTCCGTCGGATGTGCAATTCAGGCATGTTGCCGAGCTTGTAATGAATGAACTGCAGATCGACACCGTCCCGGTGGAATTTCTTCGGGCATTTCCACGGCTGCGCCGCCTGACCCTCACTAGCAACCTATTGCTGAGCCTACCGCGCGGGCTGGCTTATCTCGTCGACCTTGAAGTGCTGCGTCTTGCCCACAACCGCGTCCGGTTGACTGCCGACAGCCTGACCATGCTTAGCCGCCTTCCCCGGTTGACCCAGCTGGACCTCAGCTACAATCCGCTGGGGTTCCTGCAACTGCGCTTTAATCATCTGTCCCACCTGCGCGAGCTGCGGCTGCGTCATTGCCAGCTTGGAATCTGGCCATTCGGACTGGAACTGTGTGGTTTTCTCGAGTACGTCGACCTGCGCGACAATCAGGTGCCGGCGCTGCCCGACGATATCATGATGATGCCGCTGTCTTACCGGCGTGCTTTTCAGCTTGAGCGTAACCCACTGCCAAGCGAAGAGGTTGTGCGCCTTTACAGCGTTCAGGACTATCAGCGTCTGCACTCGCTTGCCGAGGCTGAGCAAGATCTGGATGAGCCGCAGAGCAGCGGCAGTGCCGTCTGGATATCCAATGTGGCCGCACAAGACCGCGCGGCGCGCCTGGCGCAATGGGACACCCTGATTGCCATGCCGCACAGTTCGAGCCTGTTCGAGCTGCTGGGGCAACTGCGCTCTACATCCGACTTCGCCAGTCATCATTCGTACCTCGCGGAGCAGGTCTGGGCAGTTGTGGCGGCGCTGGAAGGCGACTCGCAACTGCGTGAAGAAATCTTCGCCCACATGCAGGACAGCCAGACCTGCGCTGATGGTATAGCCGAACGTTTCAGCGCAGTGCAGTTGCAGGTCCGGGTTGCTCAAGCCAATCGCGAAGGTGCCTTGCATGAGCGTGCTGGCCGCCTGATCCATCTGAACCGACAACTGTTTCGCCTGGAGCGGCTAGATCAGTTTGCCCGGGCCGACATTGCCGAGCGAGTCAGGTCGCAGCGCGGTGTGGACGAGATAGAGGTCCTGCTGTACTACCGGGTTGAACTGAGTGCCGAGCTGGATTTGCCGATGCAGCCGCTTAGCATGCATTACGCAACGGCAGCTGCGGTCAGTGCCGATCAGATCACTGCCGCCTTGGGTGTAGTTCGGGCAGCCGAAACGCAGGAAGCGCTAGCGGTCAGCTTGAGCCAGCGGGATTTCTGGCAAGCCTATCTGCGTGAGCGGCACGACACCGCGTTCGATGCTGTCAGCGCCGATTATGCAGCCCAAGGTGAGGCCCTGGATCAGGAGCGCGAGCAGCTGACCAGCCAGGTCTACACGCAGCGCTGGCAGGATCTGAGGGACGCCCGCGAAGCCGCGCTGCAGGCGTTGAGCCTTGAACTGACCCGGGAGGTGTTGGAGCAGGAGGCGGCGCGCCTGAGCAGCACTGCGCCGACCCGGGCTTGATGGTTCAGATCAGTCAGCAGAGTTGACAGTTTTGGCCATTGCCGCCTGAGGACAGCGGCGTGAACATCGTCGTACTGCAGCCCAACAACAACTCAGCAGTTCGACGATGTGTACTGCCGGCCCAGCCCGCCTGGACCGCGTGCAGTCGACACCAGCAAGGAACCTCCTCATGCAAGTACAAGGCAAACATTTCGTCGTCACCGGCGCAGCCTCCGGGCTTGGCGCTGCCACCGCGCAGGCGCTGATCGGAGCCGGCGCACGCGTCATGCTGGTCGACCTAAATGCCGAGGCCGTTGCGGCCAAGGCCAGCGCGCTTGGCGGCAATGCCCATTTCGCGGTTGCTGACATCAGCGACGAACAAGCCGCCCAGGCCGCAGTGGCTGCAGCTGTCGCAGCCTTTGGCAGCCTGCACGGATTGATCAACTGCGCCGGTATCGTCGGTGCTGAAAAAATCCTCGGCAAGCAAGGCCCGCATGGCCTGGCCAGTTTCGCCAAGGTCATCAACGTCAACCTGATAGGCAGCTTCAACATGCTGCGCCTGGCCGCTGCGGCGATTGCCGAAACGGCGGCGGATGCCGACGGCGAGCGCGGGGTGATCATCAATACCGCTTCGGTTGCCGCCTACGACGGCCAGATCGGCCAGGCCGCCTACGCCGCATCCAAGGGCGCAGTGGCCAGCATGACCTTACCTGCTGCACGGGAACTGGCGCGTTTTGGTATCCGCGTAATGACCATCGCTCCAGGCATCTTCGAGACGCCGATGATGGCCGGCATGACCCAGGAAGTGCGCGACTCGCTGGCCGCCGGCGTGCCGTTCCCGCCGCGCCTCGGTCGCCCCCAAGAGTACGCCGCGTTGGCCCTGCATATCATTGAAAACAGCATGCTCAACGGTGAGGTGATCCGCCTCGACGGCGCCCTGCGCATGGCTGCCCGCTAAGGAGAAGCACAGATGACCCTCGCCAACGATCCAATTGTCATTATCAGTGCCGTGCGCACGCCCATGGGCGGCTTGCAGGGCGATCTGAAGAGCCTGACCGCACCGCAACTGGGTGCCGCGGCCATTCGCGCCGCCGTCGAGCGCGCCGGGGTAGACCCGGCCAGCGTTGATGAACTGCTGTTTGGTTGTGTGCTGCCGGCTGGCCTCGGCCAGGCCCCGGCCCGCCAAGCAGCGCTGGGCGCAGGCCTGGATAAAAGCACCACCTGCACCACGTTGAACAAGATGTGTGGTTCAGGTATGCAGGCTGCGATCATTGCCCATGACCTGCTGCTGGCCGGCAGCGCCGAGGTAGTGGTGGCTGGCGGCATGGAGAGCATGAGCAATGCGCCGTACCTGCTGGACAAGGCCCGCAGTGGCTACCGCATGGGCCATGGTCGGATGCTCGACCACATGTTCCTCGACGGCCTCGAAGATGCCTACGACAAAGGCCGCCTGATGGGCACCTTCGCCGAAGACTGTGCCCAGGCCGGTGGCTTTAGCCGCGAGGCCCAGGATGCCTTCGCCATCGCCTCGCTGACCCGCGCGCAAACAGCGATCAAAGAGGGCCGTTTCGCTGCTGAAATCGTTGCCGTTGAAGTGACCGAAGGCAAGCAGACGCGGCTGATCAGCGACGACGAACAGCCGCCCAAGGCGCGTCTGGACAAGATCCCGCAGTTGCGCTCGGCATTTCGCGAGGGCGGCAGCGTTACCGCAGCCAACTCAAGCTCGATCTCCGATGGCGCGGCGGCACTGGTGCTGATGCGTCGCTCGCAGGCAGAACAACGTGGCCTCACCCCGCTGGCGGTAATCCACGGCCATGCAGCGTTCGCCGATTCACCGGCACTGTTCCCCACCGCACCGATCGGCGCCATCGACAAGTTGCTCAAACGCACTGGCTGGAGCCTGGCCGAGGTCGATCTGTTCGAGATCAACGAGGCCTTTGCCGTGGTTACCCTGGCGGCGATGCAGCACCTCGATCTGCCCCATGACAAGGTCAATGTCCACGGCGGCGCCTGCGCGCTCGGCCATCCGATCGGTGCCTCTGGCGCGCGGATTCTGGTGACCCTGCTATCGGCTCTGCGCCAGAACAACCTGCGCCGTGGTGTGGCGGCGATCTGCATTGGCGGTGGCGAAGCGACTGCGATGGCCGTTGAATGTCTTTACTGAGGTGAACCATGCTGGTAACTGACGAGCAACAACAAATCGCCGATGCGGTACGAGATTTCGCCCAGGAACGGCTCAAACCGTTTGCCGAACAGTGGGACAAGGAGCACCGCTTCCCCCGTGAGGCGATTGCCGAGATGGCCGAACTTGGTCTGTTCGGCATGCTGGTGCCCGAGCAATGGGGCGGCAGCGATACCGGCTACGTCGCCTACGCCATGGCGCTGGAAGAAATCGCCGCCGGCGACGGCGCCTGCTCGACGATCATGAGCGTGCACAACTCGGTGGGCTGCGTGCCAATCCTGAAGTTCGGCAGCGAGCAACAGAAGCAGCAGTTTTTGCAACCGCTGGCCAGCGGCGCCATGCTGGGCGCTTTTGCCCTGACCGAACCGCAGGCCGGCTCTGACGCCAGTAGCCTGAAAAGCAGAGCACGGCTGGATGGCGACCACTATGTACTCAACGGCAGCAAGCAGTTCATTACGTCCGGCCAGAATGCCGGGGTGGTGATCGTGTTTGCTGTCACCGACCCGGCTGCCGGCAAGCGCGGTATCAGTGCGTTCATCGTGCCTACCGATGCGCCTGGATACCAGGTCACTCGGGTCGAGGAAAAGCTCGGTCAGCATGCCTCCGACACTTGCCAGATCGTCTTCGACGATGTGCGCATACCGCTGGCCAACCGGCTGGGCGAGGAGGGGCAGGGCTACAAGATTGCCCTGGCCAACCTCGAAGGCGGCCGCATCGGTATTGCCTCGCAAGCGGTCGGCATGGCTCGGGCGGCTTTCGAGGTGGCGCGAGACTATGCCCGCGAGCGGCTCAGCTTCGGCAAGCCACTGATCGAACATCAGGCCGTTGCCTTCCGCCTGGCCGACATGGCTACCCGTATCGCCGTCGCCCGGCAGATGGTCTTGCACGCCGCAGCGTTGCGCGACGCCGGCCGGCCGGCGCTGCAGGAAGCATCGATGGCCAAGCTGTTCGCCTCGGAAATGGCCGAAAAGGTCTGCTCGGATGCCTTGCAGACGCTCGGCGGTTATGGCTATCTGAGCGACTTCCCGCTTGAGCGGATCTACCGCGACGTGCGTGTCTGCCAGATTTACGAAGGCACCAGCGACATTCAGCGCATGGTCATTGCGCGCAACCTTTGAAGGAGCAACCTGCATGGCATTCGAAACCATACTGCTGGACATCCATGGCAAGGTCGGCCTGATCACCCTTAACCGGCCGCAGGCGCTGAACGCCCTTAACGCGCAGATCATCGCCGAGATCAACCAGGCGCTGGACCAGTTGGAGCAAGACCCACAGATCGGCTGCGTGGTCCTCACCGGTTCAGCCAAGGCCTTTGCTGCCGGTGCCGACATCAAGGAAATGGCCGAGCTCAGCTACCCGCAGATCTACCTTGACGACCTGTTCAGCGAGTCCGATCGGATCGCCAACCGGCGCAAGCCGATCATCGCTGCGGTGTCTGGTTTTGCCCTGGGCGGGGGCTGTGAGCTGGCGATGATGTGCGACTTCATTCTCGCCGCCGACAACGCCAAGTTCGGTCAGCCAGAAGTCAACCTCGGCGTTTTGCCGGGCATGGGCGGCACCCAACGCCTGACCCGCGCCGTGGGCAAGGCCAAAGCCATGGAACTGTGCCTGAGCGGTCGCTTGATGGGCGCCGAGGAAGCCGAGCGTGCAGGGCTGGTGGCACGCGTCATCCCTCAGGCCGAGTTGCTTGAAGAAGCCTTGAAAGTGGCGGCAAGCATCGCCGCCAAGTCGATACCGATCAGCATGATGGTCAAGGAGAGCGTCAACCGTGCCTTTGAAGTCACCCTCAGCGAAGGTGTGCGCTTCGAGCGTCGGGTGTTCCATGCAGCCTTTGCGACTCACGACCAGAAAGAAGGCATGGCGGCGTTTATCGGCAAGCGCGAGGCGCAGTTCAAGGACGCCTGAAAACTGCGCGCGGTTGCAGGCAGGGCGCATGCCCGCAACCGCTCCCCCTCAGTACCAATGATCCGCCGCCGACCTGCGACCAAGGAAGCACAGCGTTTGGCCCTTCGCATCATTCAAGCAGGCCTTTGCACTGCCTAGTATCGGCTCATTGCCTGTCGCGCCGACGGGCCATGGACAGTCGAGGCTTTCATGATTTACGCCGCTCCCGGCACCGCCGGAGCCCTGGTGCAGTTCAAGCTGCGCTACGGCAACTACATCAATGGTCAGTTCGTGCCGCCGATCAAGGGCGAATACTTCACCAACACCTCGCCAGTCAATGGCCAGCCGATTGCCGAATTCCCGCGCTCAGGCGCCGAGGACATCGACGCTGCACTGGATGCAGCGCACGCAGTGGCCGAGTCCTGGGGGCATACGTCGGTACAGGACCGTGCCTTGATTCTGCTGAAGATCGCCGACCGCATCGAAGCGCACCTCGAACAGCTGGCGATCACCGAGAGCTGGGACAACGGCAAGCCAATCCGCGAAACGCTCAACGCCGATGTGCCGCTGGCCGCCGACCATTTCCGCTACTTCGCCGGGTGCATCCGCGCTCAGGAAGGCGGCGCGGCCGAGATCAACCAGAACACCGTGGCCTACCACCTGCATGAGCCGTTGGGGGTGGTCGGGCAGATCATTCCGTGGAACTTCCCGTTGCTGATGGCCGCCTGGAAACTCGCCCCGGCGCTGGCTGCCGGTAACTGCGTAATCCTCAAGCCTGCCGAGCAGACGCCTCAATCGATCACCTTGCTTGCAGAGCTGGTAGGCGACCTGCTGCCCGCCGGTGTGCTCAATATCGTCCACGGCTATGGCCGCGAAGCGGGCGAGGCGCTGGCCACCAGCAAACGCATCGCCAAGATCGCCTTCACCGGCTCTACTCCGGTGGGCTCGCACATCATGAAGTGCGCTGCCGAGAACATCATTCCGTCCACTGTGGAGCTGGGTGGCAAGTCGCCGAACATCTTCTTCGAAGATATTCTCCAGGCCGAACCGGCCTTTATCGACAAAGCCGCTGAAGGGCTGGTGCTGGCGTTCTTCAACCAAGGCGAAGTGTGCACCTGCCCATCGCGGGCGCTGGTGCAGGAATCGATCTATCCGCAGTTCATGCAGGTAGTGCTGGAGAAAATCCGCAAGATCAAGCGTGGCAACCCGCTCGACACCGAGACCATGGTCGGCGCGCAGGCTTCGCAGCAACAGTTCGATCGCATTCTTACCTACCTCGAAGTTGCCGAGCAGGAAGGCGCCGAGCTGCTCACCGGCGGTCAGGTCGAGCGGCTTGAAGGTGATCTGTCTGGCGGGTACTACCTGCAGCCGACCCTGCTCAAGGGCCACAACGGCATGCGCGTGTTCCAGGAGGAAATCTTCGGCCCGGTAGTCAGCGTGACCACCTTCAAGGATGAGGCCGAGGCGCTGGCAATTGCCAACGATACCGAATTCGGCCTGGGCGCCGGGGTCTGGACGCGTGATATCAACCGCGCCTATCGCATGGGCCGCGGGATCAAGGCTGGGCGAGTCTGGACCAACTGCTACCACCTGTATCCAGCGCATGCGGCGTTCGGTGGCTACAAGAAGTCTGGCGTGGGCCGCGAAACGCACAAGATGATGCTCGACCATTATCAGCAGACCAAGAACCTGCTGGTCAGCTACGACATCAACCCGCTCGGGTTCTTCTGAATCCGCAGCAATAACGAGTTCTGTAGCGGCCTTGCCGGGGCGCCGGACCGGTCGGAAAGGGGTGCGAAGCGCCCCCAAGTAACGAAGATCCCGTAACTAATGGTTCCAAAGTAGCAATGGCATTACACCGGAAACGGTGTATCAATAGACGCACCGCAATCCTGTGGTGCCAGAAGAGGATGAACCCATGTGGAAAAAGCCCGCGTTCACTGATCTGCGTATTGGTTTTGAAGTCACGATGTATTTCGCCAACCGCTGAATCTTCTGGGGCCGCTACGCGGCCCTTTCCGCGATAGCAGGCCGCTGCGAGGGCGCGCCGATCCGATTGCAAACCCTTCAGGATGCTTTAGGCTGAGCTTCACCCTCAAAAGAACAATAGGCGTTGCATGAGCGCGAATCCGAGCCAGTTGCGCAAGTTCGTTTCCCCGGAAATCATTTTTGGTGCCGGCTGCAGGCATCACGTTGCCAACTATGCGCGCACCTTCGGCGCGCGCAAGGTACTGCTGGTCAGTGACCCCGGCGTGCTGGCTGCCGGCTGGGTCGCCGACGTCGAGGCCAGTCTTCAGGGGCAGGGTATCGACTACTGCCTGCATACCGATGTCTCGCCCAATCCTCGTGTTGAAGAAGTCATGGCCGGCGCCGAGCGCTACCGCAGCGAACAGTGCGACGTGATCGTCGCCGTCGGTGGCGGCAGCCCGATGGACTGCGCCAAGGGCATCGGCATCGTCGTCGCCCATGGCCGGCATATCCTCGAATTCGAAGGGGTCGACACCATTCGCGTGCCGAGCCCGCCGCTTATTTTGATCCCTACAACAGCAGGCACCTCAGCGGATGTGTCGCAGTTCGTGATTATTTCCAACCAACAGCAACGGATGAAGTTTTCCATCGTCAGCAAGGCCGTGGTGCCAGACGTGTCGTTGATCGATCCGGAAACAACCCTGAGCATGGACCCGTTTTTATCTGCCTGCACCGGCATTGACGCCCTGGTGCATGCCATCGAGGCGTTCGTGTCGACCGGCCATGGCCCGCTGACCGACCCGCATGCGCTGGAGGCGATGCGCCTGATCAACGGCAATCTGGTGCAGATGATCGCCAGCCCCAACGATATTGTCCTGCGCGAAAAGGTCATGCTCGGCAGCATGCAGGCGGGTCTGGCGTTTTCCAATGCCATTCTTGGCGCCGTGCACGCCATGTCGCACAGCCTTGGCGGTTTTCTCGACCTCCCCCATGGGTTATGCAATGCGGTGCTGGTCGAGCATGTGGTGGCGTTCAATTACAGTGCGGCGCCAGAGCGCTTCAAGGTGATTGCGCAGACGCTGGGGATTGATTGTCGTGGGCTCAATCATGAACAGGTGCGCAAGCGTCTGGTCGATCACCTGATCGCCTTGAAGCATGCGGTGGGCTTCCACGAAACCCTTGGCCTGCATGGCGTCGGTAGTAGCGATATCCCGTTCCTGTCGCGCCACGCGATGGGCGACCCGTGCATTCTGACCAACCCGCGCAGCTCGAGCCTGCGAGATGTCGAGGTGGTCTATGGCGAGGCCCTCTGAGCCTGGCGCCGATGCCCTGGCCGGATTATTGGGGTTGTCCAACCACACGGTGCGCAAGAGCCACTACCCTGAGCTGGCGGTGCGCCTGGAAGAGCTCGAGGCGGAGCGCAATCGCTACACCTGGCTGTTCGAACACGCCGTGCACGGCATCTTTCAGGCCAGCCTGGAAGACGGCATGCGCGCAGCCAATCCGGCGCTGGCGCGCATGCTCGGCTACGACCACGCGCAGGCGTTGCTGTTCTCGCGCAGCGATCTGGCCAGCTTGCTGTTCGATCGGGGCACCGATGAGTTGGCCGAGATCGTCGCCACCCTCCAGCGCGAGCGCGCTTTGCTGGCCTATGAGACCCGCCTGCGCCGCCGTGATGGCAGCAGCGTCTATGTGCTGATGAACCTGCTGTCGCGTCCGGACGAACCCGGCGTGGTCGAAGGTTTCGTGGCGGATATCACCGAACGCAAGCAGGCTCAGGCGCGCCTGCAGCAGCTCAATGACCAGCTTGAGCAGCGGGTTGCCGAGCGCACCAATGAGCTGATCGAGGCGCGCGACGCCGCGCAGGCTGCCAACTTGAGCAAGGACAAGTACCTTGCTGCGGCCAGCCACGATTTGCTGCAGCCGTTGAATGCCGCCAGGTTGTTGATTTCGACCCTGCGCGAACGCGACCTGGCCGCAGCTGAAGGCCTGCTGGTCGAACGTGCGCACCAGGCATTGGAAGGCGCTGAAGACTTGCTCAGCGACCTGCTGGATATCTCCCGACTGGATCACGCGACCATCCAGCCCGATTTCGACTGTTATCGGCTCGATGATCTGCTGTTACCGCTGGAGTCGGAGTTTCAGCCGGTTGCCGAGGCTGCCGGGCTGTCGCTGCGGGTGCGTGGTGGTCCGCCGGTGATACGCACCGATTTGCGCCTGCTGACGCGGATACTGCGCAACTTTCTCAGCAATGCCTGCCGTTACACCGAGCAGGGGCGGGTGCTGCTGGGCTGGCGGCGGCGCGGCGACAAGCTCAGCATCGAAGTCTGGGACAGCGGCCGTGGCATCGCTGCCGAGCGCTTGCAGTCAATCTTTCTCGAATTCAACCAGCTGGATGTTGGCCGGGCTGCCGACCGCAAAGGTGTCGGGCTGGGGCTGGCAATCGTCGAGCGGATCGCACGTATCCTTGAGTGCAAGATCGGCGTACGTTCCTGGCCGGACCGCGGTTCGGTGTTCAGTATCGAGGTGCCCATCTCCAGTCAGGAGCCGGCGCCGGCGAGCCTGCCGATTACGCAGGCCAGTGTCGGCGACCCTTTGCCTGGGCGGCGCTTGCTGGTGCTGGACAACGAGCTGAGTATCCGTCAGAGCATGGCGGCACTGCTCGGCCAGTGGGGCTGCGAGGTGTTGACCGCAGGGGATCTGCATGAATCGCTGCAAGTCCTGCAGGGGCGGCCACCGGAACTGGTGCTGGCGGATTTTCACCTTGATCAAGGCCTGACGGGCTGCCATGTTGTTCGCGACCTCAGGGCGCACTTCGCCTGCACGATTCCGGCAGTGATGATTACGGCTGATCGCAGCGAGCAGAGCCGGCGGGCCATGCAGCGGCTGAAGGCACCGCTGCTGAACAAACCGGTCAAGCCAGGCAAGCTGCGTGCTGTGCTCAGCCAATTGCTGGCACAGTGACTGTGGCTGGAGCAGGGGATGCTAGTGGTCCTTGTACATCATTTCAGACAATTGCCCGGTAATCCCTGTTGCCCGTTGCGCCTTGGCGCCTTAGACTGCCGCCCCCTGTAAAAGAGTGCCGGTTGGCGCTTGAAGAATTCTGTTGCGCAGGCACCGGCCTGAGCGACACCCGAATCGCCCAATGCACATTTTTTCGTAGAGAAATCGATGACCAAGGAACAGTTGCTGGCCATGTCGGCCGATGACTACATGAACGCTGCTCAGCTGGAGTTCTTCACCCAGCTGCTGCAAGCGATGAAGGTAGAAACCCACGAGCGCATCGAACAGAGCCGCATTACCATCGAGAGCCTGGATACCCCTTCGGATCCTGCCGACGTGGCGTCGGTCGAGGAAGAGCGTCACTGGCTGGTCAACGGTATCGAGCGCGATCAGCGCCTGCTGCCGCAGCTGGAGATGGCCCTTGGCCGTATTGGCGACGGTGATTTTGGCTGGTGCGAAGACAGCGGTGAGGCGATTGGCCTGCAGCGTCTGCTGATCAGCCCGACCACCAAGTACTGCATCGAAGCGCAAGAGCGCCACGAACAGATCGGTCGCCACCAGCGCCAGATCTGATCGATCGAGCATGCATGGCCCCACGGAGCGATCCCTGGGGCTTTTTGCATTTGTTCGGCGCTACTTTGGTTGCGGGACGCCTTGATGGTTGCTCTGCATCAAGTCTGTGCTCGTTAAGCCGAAGGAAGTATAGATAGTGGCTTTATAGTGGCGTTTAATGGGGGACAATAATGCTCTAGCGGATGGACCCTCAACATGATGCGTGACGGATCTGTGCCCACCTGTGACATGCCGCAACCCGCAAAACGCCCGGTACTGCCAGGAATTGCCGTGTTGCAGGGGGCAGCGCTGGCTGCCGTGCTGGCCGCCATGGCGTTTGCTCAGTTGGCGTTCTATCTGGCCCTGCCGCTGGCATTGTTGGTGCTCTGGTTACCGGGCTGGCGACGCAAGGCAGCCCAGCCAGGAAACGCCGAGCCGTCTGCACCGGCGCACCATGAGCTGACCCAAACCTTGGCGCGCAGCACCAGCCGTAACGCCTTGTCTGCCGCTTCCATGGCTTTTTCGGTACAACAGTTGGCCACTCGGTTGCAGTCACAGCTGGGCGCCGCCGATCAGATCGTTGACAGTGCACAGATCATGATCGGTACCGAGAAGGCGACCGCTCAGCTCAGCCAGCAGGCGTTGCAGGCGGCCCGTTCAGCACATTCCAGCAGCGCGGCAGGGCAGCAGGTACTGGCCGAGTCGATCCAGCGCATGCACCAGTTAAGCGCCCGGGCCACGGCCAGCCGCGAGTTGATCGAAGCCCTGCACCAGCGCAGCGAAGATATCGCTCGGGTCACCTTGGTGATCCAGGCCATCGCCAGCCAGACCAACCTGCTCGCGCTTAACGCGGCGATCGAGGCGGCCAGGGCAGGCGAGCACGGGCGTGGCTTTGCAGTGGTTGCCGATGAAGTGCGCGGCCTGGCCGGGCGAACCGCAGCCGCTACCGGCGAAGTGGGCGCGATGGTCGCCGATATTCAGGCCCGCACCGCTGAGGTGGTCGAGCAGATTCGTAGTCTGGCCGGGGATTTGAGTGCTGACCTGGTTCAGGTCGAGCAAACAGGCGAGCAATTGACCTTGATCGCCAAGCTGGCGGCCTCTGTGGAGCTGCAGGTTGACGAGATCGCCGAGGGCACCCAGATCAACCAGCAACAACTGGATAACCTGTTCCAGGCGGTTGGGCAGGTGCGCACTGATCTGGAGCTCAGCGATGGGCAAACGCGCAGTCTTGCCCAGGCAGCGGTGCACATGGAACGACAAGCGGAGGCGCTTAGCGAACGGCTGGCCGAAGTTGGCCTGGATGACTATCACCAGCGCATTTTTGCGCTTGCCGAGCAGGGCGCGCGAAGTATCTCTGCCCGCTTTGAGCAGGATATCGAGCAAGGTCTGATTAGCGAAGAGGCGCTGTTCGATCGGCGCTACCAACCCATCCCGAGCATGCAGCCGCCGCGCTTTACCACCCGCTTTGACCAGTACACCGATACGGTGCTGCCCCAATTGCAGGAGCCGCTGCTGGCCCAGCATGAGGGGCTGGTCTACGCGATTGCCTGCACTGGCGAGGGCTACGTACCAACGCACAACGCGGCGTTCAACCTGCCCTTGACCGGCGACCCGCTGCATGACACCGCGCACAACCGCAGCAAGCGCAAGTTCGACGACCGCACCGGTATCCGCTGTGGCAACCATCAGCAGCGGTTGCTGTTGCAAACCTACAGCCGTGATACCGGTGAACTCATGCATGACCTGTCGGTGCCGCTGTTAATCAACGGTAGGCACTGGGGCGGCCTGCGTCTGGGCTACAAGCCCGAGCCTGGTCTGAACTGAGCGGAGTTTATTGCCGCTGATGCAATACAGATGTACCAGTCCGCGCTGTTTGTAGTTTCGGTTGATGCGTATCATGGCTACATCGTTAGGTTGCTAATTAAATTCCGGAGGGGATGATGAATAGCCAGATCGATGTCGCAGTGATGATCGGCTCCGGTGTGCCGGCAGCATTGCAGGCGCGTGGCCTGCGGGTCTGCTGGGTCGTGCTGGTGAATGGCGAACGTCGTGGTACCGCGTTTGCCAGTCGCCGTGAGGCGCTGGAATGCCAAGCTGCCTGGCAGGCCCAGCTCGGCCGAACACAGGCAGCCTGAAAGCCTTTTCAGCTCTCCAGAAAGCGCGCCAGTTCACACGCATCGCTGTGCCGGCGCCGAAAACCTCTTACCCGGCCGGTAGTGCTGTCGGTTACGTGAAAAAAGGCGATGCCGGCAGCCACTACCCGAAATCTGGGTCGGTCTGTAGCGCTGGTCAGGCAATAAATGTCGCTTGGGCCTCGACGGATTTCAGTATTTTCGTGCATATTTCTCCCGTGTAACGCGCAGAGGGTTGCCTTGGGCCGTCAGGCCTGGGACCTGTCGCTATCTATTGCATGTCTACCGGCAGTGTTGAAGTCAGCATTTACGCCTGAGTTGTGGGAAAATTGCCGAAATGTGATGTGCGGATCTGGCTGGCACGGCGGGGTTAAAAATCCTGCCTGCTGTGTAGTCTTTATGTACGGGCCGCTCGTGCTCTATTTCATTAGTCTTTCAGCAGCGATCTGAAATGGCTGCGCCGCCGATCAATTCGGGTGTGGCGCTTGTAACCCTGTTTGAGGATTTGAGATTGGCAGTCAGTACTCTTGATACCCATGCGTTATTTGCATTGGGCGACTTGCGTGGCAAGTTGGCCCAGTTGTTTCACGGGCGTTTCGTTTATGTCACCGAGCAAAGCCCCGACGGTTTGTACATGGCCGAAATCGACACCGACAGCTCATTGGTGGTGGATGACAAACAGCGGCTTGAGCTGAAGGTAGGCGATCACTTCCGCGCCGCAGTTCTGCCCAGTCGCGAAGGTGGCAAGCTGGAGCTGCGTTTTCGCGAGATCAAGCTGAATATCTACGGCGGCGACTATGCCTTCGTCAAAGTGGCGGAAGGTGAGGGCATCGTGTTTCGTAACGGCCAGGGCGTAATGTTGGTCTTTGCCGCCCAACAACAAGTGCAGGAAGGCCTGGGCAAGCTGCTCAAGGCTGTGACCGGCAAAGTCGCCAAGTGGCGCAAAGGCGAGCTGACCACATTCAAGGCCAGCGAGTGAGTGACGATAGCTTGTCTGCCCAGGGACGGGCGGAGTTTCACCGCCAGTTCAAATCACAAGCGCAGGCGCATGCCGAGCGGCTGCTGGCCCAGCACGCAGTGATGGGCAGCGCCTGGCTGAGTTGGGTTGCCGGCCAGTTGTATGAGATTACGCCCGCGCCCTTGGCTGCAATGGTCCGGCGCGAACTGCAGCGCTTGAATCGCTAAGCCCAGGCTCGCTTGGCGGGTATCTCAATTGCCCTGGTTATTGCCGCCGCTGATTTCAGCAGGTACGTCTTCGCCTGCCGCACGTTTACGAAACAGCGCTGCACGGGCCAGTAGCAAGGTGGTAACCGGCACGGTTATCGACAGCAGAATCGGGATCAGCAAGGCATGCACGATTGGCCCCTGCTTTAACCATGAAAAATACAGGATCGATGCCAGGCTCACGCACCAGGTGCCGATAGTTGAAGCCAGTGCAGGCGGGTGCATGCGTTGGAAGTAGTCTTTCAGCCGCACCAGGCCGATTGCACCAATCAGCGCGAATAAGCTGCCTATCAGCAGTAATGCTGCGGTCGTGAGTTCGAGCCAGAACGGCAGTTGCAGAGCTTCGGTCATTCTATTACCTCACCGCGCAGGAGGAATTTGGCCAGGGCGAATGAGCCGACGAAGCCGAACAAGGCAATCAGCAGTGCGCCTTCGAAATAGGTATCGCTGGCATAGCGAATGCCCAGTACGAGCATCATCAACATGGCCAGGATGTACAGGTAATCCAGCGCCAGGACCCGGTCCTGAGCGGAAGGGCCGCGGAACAACCTGACCAAGGCCAGCGCCATGGCGATGGTGAAGATGAACAAGCTGGCGAGAATGGCGTTGGCGAGCAGGCCTGTCATTCGAATATCTCCATCAGCGGGCGTTCATAGGTGTGCTTGAAATGCTCGATGAACTGCGCCTCATCACGCAGATCGAACACGTGCAGCAGCAGCATGCTGCGGTCCAGGGCAAGTTCAGACCAGACCGTGCCGGGCACCACCGTAGTGATCATCGACAGAGCGGCCAGGCCGTGTACATCGTGCAGTGCCAGTGGAATGTGGACGAACGCCGATCGTGGCGGCCGGCGCTTTGCCGAAAGTACGCTGCGGGCAACTTGCAGGTTGGAGGTGATGACATCCAGGCCAATACGGCCGATCAGTTTGGCAACCACCCACGGCCGTTTCACGTGCGCATGTTGCGGGCGCAGTGGGGCCAGCAGGATAGGCGCGAGGATCGCCAGCAAGGCGCCAAGCAGAAGATTGCCTGGGCTTACCGAGAGATTCAGCAACAGCCACAACGCGAACAGCGCAATGGACAGTAGCGGAGCGGGTAACAGACGGTTCATGGCTGCACCTCGGTGTTGAAGGAGGTTGGGCCAGGAATTGGCATCGAGCTCATGACTGCCTCGATGTAGGCTTGCGGTGCCTGCAGGCTTGCAGCGGTGTCCTGGGTATAGCGCAGCAGCGGTTCGGCCCTGACGCTTAGGAACAGGCACAGGCCGAGCAGAATCGCGATCGGCAGGCACTCATAGCGGCGCAGCAGCGGCGAAGGGCGCTCTTCAGGCTTCCAAAAGCGCTGGATGCCAACCCGGCCAAAGGCGATCAGTGACGCCATACCGGAAAGCACCAATAACGCGACCAGGCACCAGCCGGCCGCCGACAGTGGCTGCTCCGGCGCAACGCCCAAGCCCAACGGGTTGAACAGCGCGCTGATCAGGCTCAGCTTGCCGATAAAGCCCGACAGCGGCGGCATGCCGATGATCAACAGCGCGCAGGCAATAAAGCTCAAACCCAGGAATGCCATGGTCCACGGAATGATCTGACCGATTACCGCCTTCTGCTGATCGTCCAAGTTGATGCCCTTGGGTGGATGCAGAGACTCCAGCAGAGGCGGCGACAGGCCTTCGTCATCATCCAGCGGCGTCTCGTTGGCCGAGCGCGAGCGCTCGATCAATTCCGCCAGCAGGAACAACGCGCACAGGGCCAGGGTCGAGCTGACCAGGTAGAACAGCGCGCTGCCGGTCAGAATTGGCTGGCCGAAACCTATCGCTGCCATCAAGGTGCCGGCTGAAACCAGAATGCTTAGCGCTGCCATGCGCTCCAGGCGCTGTGCGGCCAGAATCGACACGGCGGCGACCGCCAGGGTTGCCAGGCCGCCGTACACCAGCCATTCGCCGCCAAAGTGCGCCGACGCGCCGGCTTGCCCGGAAAACAGTAACGTCCACAGTCGCAGCACGGCGTACAGGCCGACTTTGGTCATGATTGCGAATAGCGCGGCAACCGGTGCGCTTGCCGAGGAGTAGGCCGGTACCAGCCAGAAATTCAGCGGCCAGATCCCTGCCTTGGCCAGGAACGCCATCGCCAGAATGGCTGCGCCGGCGTGCAGCAGGCCACGATCAGCCTCAGGTACCAGCGGGATCTTCAAGGCCAGGTCGGCCATGTTCAGTGTGCCGGTGACGCCATAGAGCATGGCTGCACCGACCAGAAACAGCGAAGAGGCGAACAGGTTGATGGCGATGTAGTGCAAGCCGGCTTTGACTCGAGCCCGACCTGAGCCGTGCAGGAGCAGGCCATACGACGCTGCCAGCAGCACCTCGAAGAACACGAACAGGTTGAACAGGTCGGCGGTGAGGAATGCGCCGTACAGGCCCATCAGCTGGATCTGGAACAACGCATGAAAACTCGCCCCGGCGCCGTCCCAGCGCGCCCGGGCGAACAGCAGGGCGCTGACGCCGATCACGCCGGTCAGGCTCAGCATCAATGCCGAGAGGTGGTCGACCACCAGCACGATGCCAAACGGGGCTGACCAGTTACCGGGCAAATAGACACCGATCGACTCGGCCTGGCCTTGGCTGCGCACCCAGTTCAGCAGAGTCAGCGCAATCGCCAGGCCGATGATGCTCGACAGCAGGTTGAGGTGGGCCTTGATCCGGCGATGTTTCTCACCCAGCAGCAACATTATCGCCGCTGTCACCAGCGGCAACAGGATTGGTGCGACGATCAATTGATTCATCCAGCTCATTCTTCACGCTCCCGGCCATCGACGTGGTCAGTGCCGGTCAGCCCGCGCGAGGCCAGCAGCACAACCAGGAACAACGCGGTCATGGCAAAGCTGATGACGATCGCGGTCAACACCAATGCTTGTGGCAATGGGTCTGTGTAGTGCAGCAAGTCTTGCGTCACGCCTTCCTTGATGATCGGCTCTTTGCCGATGAACAGGCTGCCCATGCTGAAGATGAACAGGTTGACCCCGTAGGACAGCAGGCACAGCCCCATGATCACCTGATAGGTACGTGGCCGCAGGATCAGCCAGACCCCGGACGCGGCCAAGACACCGATGGCTACTGCAATGACTTCTTCCATCAGGCGGCTCCTGTCTGGCTGGATTTCTGTGCGCTGCCTGGGCGATAGGCGCGCACTGATTGGTGGGCCAAGGCCGTCAGAATCAGCAAGGTCGAACCTACCACCACGCTGTACACGCCGATGTCGAAGAACAGTGCACTGGCCACGTGCACGTCACCCAGCAATGGCAGGTGCAGGTGCGCGGTATGGGTGGTCAGGAACGGATAACCCAGCAGCATCGCGCCAGCGCCGGTAAGCGTTGCGCAGAGCAGGCCGGTACCCATCCAGCGCAGCGGCCGCAGGCTCATCTGCGCCTCCACCCATTGGGTGCCCGCCACCATGTACTGCAGGATGAACGCCACCGACATTACCAGGCCGGCGACGAAGCCACCCCCCGGTTGGTTGTGACCGCGCATGAACAGGTACATCGACACCATCAGGGCCACCGGCAGCAATAGCCGCACCAACGCCGCAGGCACCATCATGAAGCCCATTGCCGTGTCTGTGGCATGCCGCGGATTGATCAGGTCGGTAACCACATCCGGAGCCAGCTGACGCTGCTGCGCCGGCAGTTGCATGCTTTCCTTGGGTGGGCGGAAGCGGCGCAGCAGGGCGAATACGGTCAGCGCCACGGCAACCAGTACGGTGATCTCGCCGAGGGTATCGAAGCCGCGGAAGTCCACCAGCATCACGTTGACCACATTGGTCCCGCCGCCTTGGGGTAGTGCACGGCTCAAGTAGAACGAGGAGATATCGTTGGGCGTAGGCCGGGTCAGCATCGAGTAGGACAGCAGAGCCATTCCGCCACCGACCAACACGGCCAACAGCAGGTCACGCAGGCGGCGCAAGCGCGCTCGTTCCAGACTGCCGGGCAGAGGTGAGACACCTTCGATACGGCGTGGCAGCCAGCGCAGACCGAGCAGGATCAGTACCGTGGTAACGACTTCAACCGCCAACTGAGTCAGGGCCAGGTCGGGGGCGGAGAACCAGACGAAGGTGATGCAGGTCATCAGGCCGCAGACGCTGACCATGGTCAGTGCCGCCAGACGATGATATTTGGCCTGCCAGGCAGCTCCGATGGCGCAGGCAATAGCAATCAGCCACAAGGCTACGAACACCCCGGAGCCAGGTATCTTGGGTCGATCACCCCAGCTCAGGCCGCTATACAGCAGCGGCGTCAGGCCAGCGATAAACGCCGCCAGCACGAGCATGAACAGTTGTTTCTGCAAGCGTCGGGTGGTCAGCGCTGCCTCCACATGACGCGCGATCAGCATCAACCGGACCAGCCCATGTTCGAACAGGCGCTTGCCATTGAAGCGTTCGATCAGTGGCGGATACGGGAACCTGCCCAGGCGCAGTTGCTTGCGCAACAGCAGGTACAGCACCACGCCACCGCACATGGCCACCAAGCTCATGATCAGTGGCGCATTCCAGCCGTGCCAGATGGCCAGGCTGTACTCGGGCAGCGTGCCGCCGACCACCGGCAGCGCCGCTGCGGCGAGCAGGGGGCCGACCGATTGGGCCGGGAAGATCCCCACCACCAGGCAGGTCAGCACCAGCAGCTCGACCGGTGCCCGCATCCAGCGCGGTGGTTCGTGGGGGGTATGCGGCAGGTCCTGGGCAGGTGGGCCGAAAAATACGTCTACGGTAAAGCGCAGGGCGTAGGCAACGCTGAAGGTGCCCGCCAGGGTGGCGATGACTGGCAGCGTGGCTTCAACCCAGGCGGTAGAGGAAATGAACACCGTTTCGGCGAAGAACATTTCCTTGGACAAGAAGCCGTTCATCAACGGCACGCCGGCCATCGACGCACTGGCAACCATGGCCAGGGTCGCGGTGTAAGGGATCAGCCGCATCAACCCGCTGAGACGGCGGATATCGCGCGTCCCGCTCTCGTGGTCGATGATGCCCGCCGCCATGAACAGCGACGCCTTGAAGGTCGCGTGGTTGAGAATGTGGAACACTGCTGCGACCGCCGCCAGCGGGCTGTTCAGGCCGAGCAGCAAGGTAATCAGGCCCAGGTGACTGATGGTCGAGTAGGCAAGCAGGCCCTTGAGGTCATTTTGAAACATCGCTGCGAAGGCGCCCAGAACCAGAGTAATGGCACCCGCGCCGCCGACAATCCAGAACCATTCCTCGGTGCCAGCCAGAGTTGGCCATAGCCGAGCCATGAGGAACACGCCTGCCTTGACCATGGTCGCCGAGTGCAGATACGCCGAAACCGGAGTCGGCGCCGCCATGGCGTGGGGCAGCCAGAACTGGAATGGAAACTGCGCACTCTTGCTCAGCGCGCCAATCAGGATCAGCGGCAGCAATACCGGATACAGCGCATGCTGGCGCACGGTTTCTCCGGCAGCGAGCACTTTGTCCAGATCATAGCTGCCGACGACATGGCCGAGCAGCAGGGCACCCACTAGCAGGCACAGACCCCCGGCGCCGGTCACCATCAGCGCCATATAAGCGCCGCGGCGTGCATCAGCGCGGTGGTGCCAGTAACCGATCAGCAGGAACGAGAACAGACTGGTCAGTTCCCAGAAGAACACCAGCTGGATCAGATTGCCGGAAATTACCAGCCCGAGCATTGCGCCCATGAACGCCAGGAAGAACGCGAAGAAGCGCGGCACCGGGTCTTGCGGCGACATGTAGTAGCGCGCATATAGCGACACCAGCGTGCCTATGCCCAGTACCAGCAGCGAGAACAGCCAGGCAAAGCCGTCCATGCGCAGCACCAGGTTCAAGCCCAGGCTTGGCAGCCACAGAAACTCCTCGCGGATTACTCCGCCGTGGGCGATCTGAGGGTAGAGCAGCGCTACCTGAACCGTGCCGATGAGGGCCACCAGCCCGGCGAGAATCGACTCGGCGTTCCTAGCGTTGTGCGGCAGGACGGCCGCCAGGCAACTGCCAACGAAGGGCAGAAGCAATAGCACTATCAATGACATAGCGACCTAATCTGGAGGAGTTTGGGAAGGATAATACGTGCCGAACGGTTGATCACCAACACGCAAGCTGTGCCAGAATCCTACAAATGGGGTGTTACAAGCAGTTTTTTTATAACAGCTTTTTACAAAGCATAGCTGTTCTTTTCTCGATTACTGGCTGGTTTCGCCGTCGACTGGCGCGTTATTTGCGTGCTGAGAATGGTCTCTGCGGCGGATCTTCAGTTCACTGACGACCACGGCGATCACGATCAGCAAACCGCCAAGCAAGGCCATCCCGGGCAGACGCTCGCCGGCGAGGCGCCCGACTACGCCTGCCCACACCGGTTCGCCCGCATAGATCAGGGTTGCGCGAGTGGGCGATACCGATTTTTGCGCCCAGTTCATGGCCACCTGAATGATTGCGCTCATCAGGCCCAGGCCGAGGGCGCTGGCCAGCAGTAGCCAGGAAAAATCAGGCAATGATTCCCTGGTCGGCAGGATCATCGCAAATGACAGCAGCGAGGCAGTGGCCAATTGCACCACCGTCACCCTGCGTACATCGACCTGGCCGGCATAGCGGCTGATCAGAATGATCTCTGCGGCGATTGCCACGGCGCTGACCAAGGTCAGCAGTTCGCCTTCACTGAAGTGCAGGCCCGCGCTGCTGGGGCCGGCGAGCAGCATCAGGCCGACAAATGCCAGGCAAATGCCGATGCTCGGCATCAAACCGGGGCGTCTGCCCAGCACCAGCCACTGCAATAGTGGTACGAACGGTACGTAGAGCGCGGTGATGAATGCCGACTGGCTGCTGTTGATCGTCTGCAGGCCCATAGTCTGCAAACCGTAACCGAGCATGATGGTGATGCCGATCAAAACGCCGGCTTTGAGTTCGAGCATGGTCAGGCCCGCCAGCGCTCTTGCTGAAACCAGGCCCACGAACACGGCTGCCGCAGCGAAGCGCAGGCCGACAAAGAACATCGGGCCGCTGACGCTCATGACGTTGTGCACGATGAGAAAAGTGCCGCCCCACAGCATGGTAATGAACACCAGCACCAGCTCTGCCTTGCTCAGGCGGAAACTGACAGTGGTCTTGGACTGACTGGAGGCTTGGCTCATGGTTGCACGCTCGACAGTGGCGGCGCACAATCGCCGCAAAGTGGGCAGTATACTGCGCAAGGCATACCGATGAGCAATATAGTGCACAAAACCTCAACGCACCGCGCTTCCGTGCTTCAGCACGTCAGTCAGAACATTCGCCAATTGCGTGGCGCGGCGGGTCTCAGCCAGAGTGCCCTGGCCGAGCGCTCCGGAGTCAGTCGGCGCATGCTGGTAGCCATCGAAGGCGGCGAGAAGAACGTCAGTCTGACCACCCTGGACTTGATCGCCGAGGCCTTGGGAGTCGCGTTCAGCCAGTTGATTCAGGCTCCGGAGCAGCGCGATCCGAGCCGTATTGAAGAGCTGGCATGGGCCGGTGAGCATCCCGGCAGCAAAGCCTTGTTACTGGGAAGTAGCCCGGCGCGGCGCGAGGTGGAGTTATGGGAGTGGACGCTGGCCCCTGGCGAATCCTACGCCAGCGAGGCAGACGCCGAAGGCTGGAGCGAGCAGATCTACATCGCCGAGGGTTGCTTGACGCTGATTATCGAAGGTCAGGCCCAGCAGTTGGCGACGGGGCAGTTCCACATCTTTGCCAGCAACTGCCGCTATGCCTATCGCAATGACGGCGAGCTGCCCGTGCGGTTCGTGCGCAATGTGGTGATCTGAAGCTCACTGCTGGTAGGTCGCCAGGCATTCCTCAGTGTTTTGCACCGTTGCGTAAGCGAATGCCAGTGAGGCCATTAAGGTTGCATGCACCTGAGCGGCTGGCACTTCCTGGCCATTGAATTCCAGCGCTCGTGTGGCGCACGCATCATGGGCGACCGTGACGCTGTAGCCAAAATCGGCGGCAGCGCGAACGGCCGCATCGATGCACATGTGGCTCATGCTGCCGACAATCGTCACGGCTTGCACTGCATGCTCATCAAGCAGTTCTTTTAGGCCGGTCTCCTGGAAGGCATTGACCTGTTGTTTGAGCAGCACCGGCTCATCACCGAGGGGAGCAGCCTTGGGGTGAATTTCGGCTCCGGCTGAGCCCGGCGCAAAGAATGGCGCGTCGGCGCTGGCAAATTCATGACGAACATGCACGATCAGGTCGCCGCGCTTGCGCGCTGCATTGAGCAGCAACGCTGCGTTGTCGGCGGCCGCATCAGCGCCGTCGAGGGACCACTTGCCCCCAGGAAAGTAGTCTTTCTGGATATCGATAACGATCAGTGCCTGTTTGCTCATGCTGCCTCCTGCGGCGGGTGTCAGGTTGAACACTAGTTATAGATGCGAATTGCCTGGCATGTGCGATACGGAAACTTACAGCAATGTTGTTAGCGGCTCTGACGGATGCGGCCCAGGGCCGGCAAGCGCCAGATGATCGTGATTGTTGCGCAGCGGGCACTCCTTCAGCGACATGCAACCGCAGCCTATGCAGCCGTCCAGTTGGTCGCGCAGTAGAGTCAACTCTTCGATGCGCTGGCTGAGATCGTCTCGCCACCCGGCCGACAGGCGCTGCCAGTCAGCTGCATTCGGGGTATGGCCCAGCGGCAGGCTGGATAGCGCTTTGGCGATGGTGGCTAGCGGGATGCCCAGACGCTGGGCCATCTTGATCACCGCCACCCGGCGCAGCATCGCACGCGGGTAGCGGCGTTGATTGCCGGCGTTGCGGCTGCTTTGGATCAACCCCTTGGTTTCGTAGAAGTGCAGGGCGGTAACCGCGACACCGCTGCGGCTGGCCAATTGGCCAACGCTGAGCTGGCGCTCGGCTTCCGTAGTAGGGGAGGCAGGCATGCTAATTAATCCTTGACCTTGACTTAACTCGAGGTTTTACCCTGCCGGCCATGATGACTGCAACTACTGCATAAAGGAGATAGCCTGTGGCCGCTGCGATGCATTCCCTATGTTTTACCCAAATGATCGAATATGAAGTGCCGGCTAGCCGTCAGGCTGCTCTGGCCAACGCGCTGGTGTTGCGCAGTGAGCAACTGGCCACGCGCTGGCCGGCGTTGCTGAGGGTAAGCGTTCAAGCCAGCGATGACGGCAGTCGGGTCCTGCAACATTTGCAGTGGCAGACCCGTGAACAGTGGCAAGCGGCCTGCGGCTTTTTTACTGATGAGCCATTCCTCGAGCTGCTTCAGCAGCATCAGGCCAGAAGTGTCAACTTCGCCGCGTACCAAGTTTTGCGCAGTCTGGTACGCGGTAATGATGGCGGCCTGCATTGTGAGGTTGGCGCGGTCGCTGATAGCCAACGCTAATCATCTGTTACCTATGCCGATTGCGAGTGACGGGAGGCTGCTCCATTATCAACGGCTTGATCGCCGATGAAGTCGCTATCGCAGGAGTGTGCATGACATGAATAGCCAGTCCCAGTTGCAGCAGAACGTGCCGACGCGTCTCGCCCGTGCGCGCGAGGTCATGGCCAGCGAAGGCGTGGACGCGCTGTTGGTGCCATCGGCAGACCCGCACCTGTCCGAGTACCTGCCGGGCCACTGGCAGGGTCGTCAGTGGCTGTCTGGTTTTCATGGTTCGGTGGGTACATTGGTGGTGCTGGCGGACTTCGCTGGGTTGTGGGTAGACAGCCGTTACTGGGAGCAGGCTGCAAACGAACTCGCCGGCAGCGGCATAGAATTAATGAAGCTGATGCCAGGTAGTGCGGGCCCGTTCGATTGGCTCGGCAGCAATCTCCAGCCGCAGGCGACGGTTGCCGTTGACGGCGCTGTGCTGTCCTTGACCGCGTCTCGGCAACTTCAGCAGAGTTTGCAAGCCAACGGAATACGGTTGGTGACTGACAAGGATTTGCTTGGTCAAGTCTGGGGGACACGCCCGGCGCTGCCGGCTGCTCCAATCTACGAGCACTTGCCACCCCAGGCCACAGCCACCCGAGCGGAAAAACTGGCCGCGCTGCGCAGCACCTTGAGCAGCAAAGGTGCCGATTGGCATTTCATTGCCACTCTGGATGATATCGCCTGGTTGTTCAATCTGCGTGGCAGTGATGTTTCCTATAACCCGGTGTTTGTCGCATTTGCATGGATTGGCCAGCAGCAGGCGGTGCTGTTCGTCGACCTGAACAAAGTCGATGCTCAACTGCGTCAGGCGCTGACGGCCGACGGTGTCGAGTTGCAGGACTACCACCAGGCAGGGCGCGTGCTCGCCTCAATTACGGGTGGCAGCACTGTGTTGATCGATCCGGCTCGGGTTACCTGTGGCCTGGTTGGTCGGCTCGGGGCTCAGGTGAAGCTGCTCGAGCAGATCAACCCGACGTCGTTGAGCAAGTCGCGCAAGAGCGATGCTGAACTGGCGCATGTTCGTCAGGTCATGGAGCAGGACGGGGCGGCGCTCTGCGAATTTTTTGCCTGGTTCGAGGCCAGCCTTGGCAAGCAACAGATTACCGAGTTGACCATCGACGAGCGCCTGACTGCAGCGCGAGCGCAGCGACCTGGCTATGTTTCACTGAGCTTCTCGACCATTGCCGCTTTCAATGCCAATGGCGCCATGCCGCACTACCGTGCTACCGAGCAGTCCCATTCGGTAATCGAGGGCGACGGGCTGCTGTTGATCGATTCGGGCGGCCAGTACCTGGGCGGCACCACCGACATTACCCGGATGGTCCCGGTAGGTCAGCCGACTCGGGCACAGCGTGAGGATTGCACTCGCGTGCTCAAAGGCATGATCGCGTTGTCGCGAGCGAGTTTCCCGCGTGGCATCTTGTCTCCGTTGCTGGATGCAATTGCGCGGGCGCCGCTCTGGGCTGATCAGGTCGATTACGGTCATGGCACTGGCCACGGCGTCGGCTACTTCATGAATGTGCATGAAGGGCCGCAGGTCATTGCCTACCAGGCCCAGGCGTTGCCGCAAACGGCGATGCAGGAGGGCATGATCAGTTCGATCGAGCCTGGCACCTATCGCCCAGGCAAGTGGGGCGTACGGATCGAAAACCTGGTGGTCAATCGCGCTGCAGGCAAGAGTGAGTTCGGCGACTTCCTTGCGTTCGAGACTTTGACTCTATGTCCGATCGATATACGTTGCCTGCTGGTCGAACGGCTCAATGATGAGGAAAGGCGCTGGCTCAACCAGTATCACGCCCTTGTCCGCGAGCGGCTGGCACCTCTGCTGGCGGGTTCTGCACTGCAGTGGTTGCGAGATCGTACGGTGGCTGTCTGAGTCTGCGCTCCAACGTAAAAAGGGCAGCCATTTGGCTACCCTTCAGCGTTATTACTTGCAGATGACGATCATACTGCGGCTGGTATAGCCAGCCGGGTTGATCCCGAACAGGTAGTCACCCGGTTCTTCGTCAGTATCGCCCGAGCGGGCCACTACTCTATAGCCGCGAGTGCTGCACGCACTGGCCGCCTTGGCATTGCACTTTTCCCACGAAGAGGAAAGGCCGGAGCAATTGATGTGTAAACCCTTTTTCCCGCGCTTGACTTCGGTCTGTGCGGTGGCGGCACACCCTGCGATGGCTATTACAGCCAGGATGAGCAAAATACGTTTCATGCCTGTCCTTAAATGTGGGGGCGACTGCATGCCTGCTCCCATCGTCCTCGCCTGATTCTTCCTGAATTTACCTCAGCGTCCGTGTTCGGCACAGTAGATAGCGTAGAGATTATGATTTTGTGACAGCTTAATCAGGCCTGCGGGTCGGTACAACCGCTAAACACGGCAAATGAAAATATTTCTCAATTCAGTCAGCGACGACCGCCGGTGCACGTTCCTTGCGCATTGTCAGGGTGGCTCCAGCAGAAGCGGTGATGATCGCAGCGATAGCCAGCCACTGCCCAGAGGTGAGCTTCTCGCCGAGGAACAGTAAGCCCGACAGCGCACCAAAGGCTGGCTCGATGCTCATCAAAGTCCCGAACGTGCGCGCTGGCATTCGGGTCAATGCAACCATCTCCAGGCTGTAGGGGAGGGCCGTTGATAACACTGCCACGCCCAGGGCGATAGGCAGCAGTGCCGGATTGAGAAGTGCGGTGCCTGCATGGATGACACCGATCGGCGCAACGAACAAGGCGGCGATCACGACACCGAGTGCGGCTGTCTGCACGCCGTGCTCGGCGCCGGCCTTTTGCCCATAAAGGATGTACAACGCCCAGCACACGCCGGCACCAAGTGCATAGCTGGCGCCAACCAGATCAACAGCGCTTGCGCTTTGTCCAACTGGTATCAGCAAGAGCAAGCCTGCAATTGCCAGCGCAATCCAGAGAAAGTCGATGGCGCGACGCGAGGCAAAAATGGCCACCGCTAGTGGACCTGTGAATTCCAGTGCCACGGCGATTCCCAGTGGCACTGTGCGCAGCGACATATAGAAGAGCAGGTTCATCCCGCCCAATGCCATCCCGTAGATCAGCACATTGCGCCAGGTGCTGCTGTTCATGCGTGCCCGCCATGGGCGCAGGATGAGCAGCATGATCACGCTGGCAAAAACCAGCCGCAGGGTGGTGGTGCCCTGGGCGCCGATCAAGGGGAACATTCCCTTGGCCAGGGATGCGCCTGACTGGATGGATGCCATGGCTATTAATAGCAGGCCAATCGGGAACAACGTGGTGGCCATGCTGCGGGGCGTGGTGCTCATGATTCTGCAGGGATCCTGTGATGGGCGCGATGCGCACTATAGTGCGCAGGTTGCTCGATTTGTCGCAAGCACGCTGTGCAGAGTGATCTTTGATGTAAGGCGGTGAATTAACGCTTGACGCATTCCTGTGAGCCCTTATAATGCGCCCCACTTCCAGCGTAGTTGG
>NZ_VXCX01000039.1:0-270 GCF_052850745.1 Pseudomonas sp. 1121_17 | reverse complement strand
GACAAAAGTCAGAAATCAACATTCATCAACGAATGTTCATTTCTAAGTTCTGACGCGCTGTGCTGCGTGAAGCAAAATGGTGGAGCCAAGCGGGATCGAACCGCTGACCTCCTGCGTGCAAGGCAGGCGCTCTCCCAGCTGAGCTATGGCCCCGTGTATCTGCAATGGTAGGTCTGGGCAGATTTGAACTGCCGACCTCACCCTTATCAGGGGTGCGCTCTAACCAACTGAGCTACAGACCTATAACAGGGTCACGTTACAGCATCGTCT
>NZ_VXCX01000038.1:0-315 GCF_052850745.1 Pseudomonas sp. 1121_17 | reverse complement strand
GTGCTGCCGATGCGCACGTTCAGGACGACTGGCGCACTGCCAGCTTGCGGCTTGTCGCTCAGTTCGAAGTTGAAGGTGACGTTGGCATCTGCTTCGGTGGCCGCAACGCCGGTGACCTTGACGGTGACTGGGGTTTCGGTGTCAGCGATTTGTGCGGTGGCAGTGGCGCCGGTGGCGATTTTCTCGAAGTTACCGCCGGTGCCGCCAGTGACGGTGGCGACCAGCTGGCTGGCGTCTTTGTACACGTCTTCGCTATTCGGGTTCGGGACCTGGATCGAGCCCTTGCCGTTGCTGTCGATGTTGACGGTGTAGTCG
>NZ_VXCX01000037.1:0-455 GCF_052850745.1 Pseudomonas sp. 1121_17 | reverse complement strand
CCCGACTTCACCACCCCGTAAACCAGATGCAGCAGCTTGCGCATTGCCGCACACACGATCTGCTTGTAGGCCTTGTGTCGGCTGCTCAAACGCTCTGCCAGTGCCTTTACGACTGGGTTATGCCTGATCGAGACGGTGCCCGACATCCACAGGCCCGCTCGCAACCTTGAGGCGCCTGTGCGCGAAATGGTGCTCTGGCCTGTGAACTCGCCCGACTGTTGCATCACGGGGTTCAGGCCTGAGAAGGCGACAATTGCAGATGGGCTTTGGTATTTCAGGGGATCGCCCAGCTCGGCCAACAGCAACGCGGCGGTGGTCTCGCCCAGACCGTCGATCGAGGTAATCAGGTCGCGCCGCCCGCGCAGATCTGGATCGTCATCGATCGTCTGCTCAATGGCTTTTCTGGTCTTTTCCAGCTCTTTGATGATGTGCCCGATCACGTCTTGAATCGATTG
>NZ_VXCX01000036.1:0-462 GCF_052850745.1 Pseudomonas sp. 1121_17 | reverse complement strand
AGGCCGCTCCTTGTATCTCGACTTTCGCTTCCAAAGAAGCGAAAGTTCTCGACTGATCATCGAGGGAAGGTCATGAAGCCGAGCCGCTCCTAGGGCATCGAGCCCGCATTGTAGATGGCGCTCTGACCTTCCAACCCCACTCGACAAGTCCGAACGGTATCTAGTGCCCGCCTCCGGCGTGAGCACGCATTCACAAGGTTGAACAGAGTGCTGGGTGATCGACTTTCGTAGTTTGAAGGAGAGGATCATGTCCATTTTTGTTGGCGTTGATGTTGCCAAAAGATCTTTCGACATTGCCACCACGCTGCCCAACGGGAAGAAGCGCACCAAGGCAAAGCTTCCCAATGATTCCGCAGGGTTTGCCCAGTTCAGCGACTGGCTTGAGCGTCATGCAGGACCCGGAACCTGGATTGTCATGGAGGCCACGGGCACCTATCACGAAGCGCTTGCCGAGCACTGCCA
>NZ_VXCX01000035.1:0-558 GCF_052850745.1 Pseudomonas sp. 1121_17 | reverse complement strand
CTCAGCTGGAAGTTGAAGGTGAGGCTTGCATCACCTTCTTTCGCTGCTTCAGCAGTAACCGCCACGGTAGTGGTGTCGATGGTGTCTTCGACAGCAACGGTGGTAGTCGCGCCAGTCAAATCCACAGCTTCGAAATTGCCGCCATTGACCGCAGTGACAGTCGCGGTGACTTCACTGCCGTCTTTGTAGACGTCTTCAACGTTGGTGTTCGGGACCGACAAGGTGCCCTTGCCATCAGCGCCAACTGTGACGGTGTAATCAGTACCACCGACGTTCACGGTCAAGGTAGCCGTGCTGCCAACCTGAGGCGGATTGCTCAGCTGGAAGTTGAAGGTGAGGTTTGCATCACCCTCCTTCGCTGCTTCAGCAGTGACCGCCACGGTGGTGGTGTCGATGGTGTCTTCGACAGCAACGGTGGTAGTCGCGCCGGTCAAATCCACAGCTTCGAAGTTGCCGCCATTGACCGCAGTGACAGTCGCAGTGACTTCACTGCCGTCTTTGTAGACGTCTTCAACGTTGGTGTTCGGGACCTGGAGCGTGCCCTTGCCATCGGCGCCA
>NZ_VXCX01000034.1:0-665 GCF_052850745.1 Pseudomonas sp. 1121_17 | reverse complement strand
TCGCTCCAGAACCGTCGATTCTTATCTTCTCGCCTGCCTTGCAGCAGCAACAGACTCGCTTCCAGCAACAGCAGCGCGCTGCTGACCCTCAGGCGGTAGAAGCTGTTGCTGTGCGCGCCGTTCAGGCTGTCGACATAGGCCTGATCAAGCCGGCGCATGATCGGTGCGGCAACGCGGCCCGGTGAGGGGGTGTGGCCGGCTTGGGCGTGTTCGGCCATGCGCAGGTTGAGGGCTTGCTCACCCAGCGAAGCAGTGAGGAGGGTTACCAGACGCCTATGCAGTGTTCGGTCGACAGTGTTGGGCGCACCGGCGCTCAGGGCTTCACGCCCTAAATGACCAATCCAGGCCAGTGCGCCGGCAGTATTGACGTGGCCGTGTTGGGCTAACTGCTCCAAATGGCCGTCGATTGCACTGAATTGCGCCGCCAGTGCCTTGGCTTGTTGCAATGCGGTTTCCAGTTTTTGCCAGTCGTCCGCTAGCCCTTGGAGAATGCGCATATCGCTTTGGGTCTTTGCCAGTACCTCGGCAACCGATTTCTGATTGAACACATAAGCGCGCATGGCCAAGTTGCTCGCTTCAACTTCACCGCTCTGCCACCAGCGGCTGAGCAATTGCGCGCCTTTGACGGTGCCTTCCATACCCAGCACGCAGAGGCCGGTCTGGTG
>NZ_VXCX01000033.1:0-796 GCF_052850745.1 Pseudomonas sp. 1121_17 | reverse complement strand
CTCGGTGTCAGCGATTTGCGCTGTGCCGGTCGCGCCAGTGGCGATCTTCTCGAAGTTGCCGCCGGTGCCGCCGGTGACGGTGGCGACCAGTTGGCTGGCGTCCTTGTACACGTCTTCGCTGTTCGGGTTCGGGACCTGAATGGAGCCCTTACCGTTGCTGTCGATGTTGACGGTGTAGTCGGTGCTGCCAACACGCACGGTCAGCACAACTGGAGCACTACCAGCTTGTGGCTTGTCGCTCAGCTCGAAGTTGAAAGTGACGTTAGCGTCGCCTTCTTTCGCAGGCACGCCGGTCACTGCAACAGTCACTGGAGTTTCGGTATCCGAGATCACCGCAGTACCAGTACCGCCGGTTGCGATCTTCTCAAAGTTACCGCCAGTGCCGCCGGTCACAGTTGCAACCAGTTCGCTAGCGTCTTTGTAGACGTCTTCGCTGTTCGGGTTAGGAACCTGGATCGAACCCTTGCCGTCAGCGTCGAGGTTAACGGTGTGGTCGGTGCTGCCGATGCGTACGTTCAGGACGACCGGATCGCTGCCAGCCTGAGGCTTGTTACTCAGCTCGAAGTTGAAGGTGACGTTGGCATCGCCTTCTTTCGCCGGTACGCCGGTGACTGCCACAGTCGTAGTGTCGATGGTGTCTTCGACAGTCACGGTAGCCGAAGCGCCGGATACGTCTACAGCTTCGAAATTACCACCGGTAACGCCAGTGACAGTGGCAGTCACTTCGCCGCCATCTTTGTAGACATCTTCAACGTTGGTGTTCGGGACCTGGAGCGTGCCCTTGCCATCGGCGCCA
>NZ_VXCX01000032.1:0-818 GCF_052850745.1 Pseudomonas sp. 1121_17 | reverse complement strand
TTCAGGTGGCCGAACTTGGCGAACTGCTGCTTATGCAACTGATCGACCTCCAGCAAGGTCGCCCGGACCTGCCTCAGGCCTTGCTCCAGCACGTCCTTACCGACACCCATGGACTGACTCGCGCCTGTCAGCAGCCCTGCAATTTCAGCCTGATGCTCCATCATGAATTCGGCTTCGTCGTAGTCGAGCAGCGCCAGCGAGTCGCGGGCCTGCTGTGCGGCGGCCATCAGTTGAGCTTCTTCGCGGGTGCAGGCATCGCCGTTGTCGGGGTCACCGATGACGAAAATCTCGCCGGCCTTGAAGCCGTCCTTGAACGTCGGGTTGAGCATCTGCAGGCGCGAGATCGGCAAGGTGCCGTCCTGCTCAGCCAAGTGCAGCAGCACCTGAGGGAAGGACATGTTGCGCTGGACAATATGAAAGCCTGGCTCATTGATATACGGCCGGCTATCAACGAAATGCACAGGCTGACCAAAGCTCTGCGCGCCTGGGCCGACCACGCGCGAAGATCTTGTCTCCCGCCAGGGCGGGACAAAGTCAGGTGGCGCTACAACTCGGTTCGTACCGGGCGGGCAAGCGCACAGCACCAGCGAACCATCGACCGCTACTTCGCTGCCATCGGAGATAAAGCACGGCGCGCCTTCGGCGACGGTGCCGGGTTCGGCGCACAACGGGCACGCTGTGGTCTTGTCGCCGACACGCAGCACCATGCGCCCATCACAGATGTAGCCATCACCCGTGGCGATGCACACCGCCCCCGTTGTCGTATCATCGCCATCGACAGCTTGACCTTTACCGTCAATTATCACGCGCATCTGCAA
>NZ_VXCX01000031.1:0-1207 GCF_052850745.1 Pseudomonas sp. 1121_17 | reverse complement strand
TGATCTGGTCAAGTAATTTTGGACACCGGTTTAGGTTCATGCCGCTGCCCTGAGCTTTTCCTCCATAGCTACCGGGGTCTCGTAGCCGTTGTAGCTGTGGAGGCGCTTGAGGTTGTAGCGCACCAAGTAAGCCATGATGTCGGCTTTAGCTTCAGCTTCGGATTCATAGCCTCCTGCTGGCATCCATTCTGATTTCAATGCCCCGAAGAATCGCTCCATGGCGGCATTGTCCCAGCATTGACCACGGTGGCTCATGCTCTGTTTCAAACCGCACTCTTCAAGCGCAGCCCTGAATTTATGGCTGGTGTACTGACAACCTTGATCTGAATGAAACATCACGCCCTTAGGCTTGCCTCTGGACTCAGACGCCATGCGCAGCGCGTCACAGGCTAACCTGGCATCGGCAGTCATTGAAAACGCCCAGCCCACAACTCGACGTGCGTACAAGTCGATCACTGCGGCCAAGTACAGCCAACGTCTGCCAACCTGGATGTAAGTCACATCGCCACACCAAACCTCGTTGATCGTCGAAACTTTGAAGTTGCGCTTCAGTTGGTTTTCCGCAATCAGTGCTTCCGTGCCTGATGAGCGATACCGGTGCGGCCTGCGTTGCCGGCATTTCAGGCCAGCTTCACGCATAAGCGCACGCACTTTGTAACGCCCGACCTCACGGCCTTCACGCCGCAATTCCTGCATCAATGTGCGTGAGCCTGCGGAGCTTCGTGACGCCGTGAAATGGTTGATTACGCGCGAGCGTAGAGCATCCCTGTCAGGATTTTCACGCCCTTGGCGTTTGCGCCATGCATAGAAACTGCTGCGCTTGACCCCAAGCACGCGACAGCAGTCGACAACACTGTATTGCTCACTCAGCTCGTTGATCAGCGAGAACGATCTTTGGAGTCCCGAAGCAGGAGAGCACTGGCCTTTTTTAGGATTTCGATATCCCGGTCCTTTTGACGAACCAGTGCTTCCAGTTCTTCAATGCGTTGCTGCTCCGGAGTGATGGCTTTGGCTCCAGCCGGAACCTTACCTTCTCTCTCCTGCCTTACCTGCTCAACCCAACGGCGAAGGGCGGTGCGGCCAATCCCGAGGATTTCGCATACCTCAGGAACTGACTGGCCACCGTCCAGCACCATTTCAGCAGCTTGGATTTTGTGTTCTTTCGAATAAGACTTGCGCACTGATTTTGCCTCCAATTGGGCGCCAT
>NZ_VXCX01000030.1:0-1306 GCF_052850745.1 Pseudomonas sp. 1121_17 | reverse complement strand
CGCAAAGCACAGACCGCTGGTGAGGTCTTCCTGGTCATAGAGATCCAGCGCTGCAAACAGTCGCGGATGTTGCAGCCACATCAGGTGGTCGCCTGCCCGAGCATCAGCCTGGCGTTGCGCTTCGCGGCTGACGGTCTCGAACCAGCCCAGCTGAACGTGCATGGCGGGCAGATCGACCCTTGGCAAGTAGCGCTCTTCGAAAGCCTTGGCAAACTCGCCAGTGGCAGCACGCGCCTCGAGATCCTTGCGCTTGAACTGCGCCTCAACTTCAAGAATGCCTTCGCGTGTCTGCGCCCACCATTCGCGGGTTTGACCGGGCGGCAGGCTTTGTTCGCCGTCTGTCAGGTGCTCACGCAGGGTCTGGGTATGGCGGCTCAGCAGGGCGCCGACCTTGCGCTCACTGAACTCGGCGTGCAATTGAGTGAACGCTTGTGCCACCAGCACCTTGCGCTCGTTGCTGATCCCCGGCTGGTCTGGTTCCGCGCCGGGCGTGGTGGTTTCCAGCCAGCCTTTGAGGTGTTCCAGGCCCGCGTTGCGCCAGGCATTGAGATCCTGGGTAATGCCGATCGCGTCCTCGACCACGATGGCGATACCTCGCGGCGTATCGCTGTTTGGCTTTGGCTTGAGCATCTGCCGAGAGGCCACCAGCGACATGATCTTCGGCGTCGAAGATAGCTGTGCGTCAAGCATCTTGCGCAGGTCTGGATCGTTCTCTGCGGCGAAATCGGCCACCAGGTCGAGTTGACCGTAAGTCAGTACATGGGACTCAGGGACTGAGCAGGAAGGGGCGGCATACTTGGCCACGTTCACGGCCGGCAAGCTGGAAGCCTGGTGGAACAGCCGCATCAGCGTAGCTCTGCTCAGTGGGTCAGGGCTGTAGAACAGCCGCAGCCCGACCAGGTCATCCACATCGTGGATAGTCAGAGCCCATGCCAGGTTGCGCATCACGTCCTGCGCCGTCAGTGAGGCCGGCGGGGCTTGCCAGGGATCATCGAAGCTGGTGATGGCCAGTGAGCCATCTGCCGAAATGCGGAACGGGTCAAGAAATAACAACCTGTTGCCTATTCGGCGAGCTTCCATGACGTAAAGGAATCCTTCACGCAGTGGCCGTATCGCGTAGGCAGCCTGAGTCAAGGCGCCAGCCTGATGCGCGTGATGCAGATTGTCTGGCAATTGCGGCAGGCGCTCGCGCAAGCCGGAGTTGCCGCCGACGGCGGCGTAGCGCAGCGGGAGAATGGTGAAAGTGCGGGTGCAGCTGACTGCAGGGCCTGCGGCTAGCGGCACGCTGAGGGCGTCGCAGGCAGCC